>CAVGZD010000043.1:0-17251 GCA_963633805.1 Lachnospiraceae bacterium
GGAAGGCGGGGGATGCGATGAAGGACAGGGACTTAAAGCTGGATGAATACCACATTTCGGGCAATCGTTACCGGGAGCTGAAATATTTTTGCCGCCAATACCGCGAGAAGCAAGCGCTCCTGCGCTCCATTACGGAAATCGGCTCGTCCATTTGTGGCGGGGGCGGCAGCGGGCTTTCAGACAGAACGGCGGGAACGGCGATCAAGCGGGCAGAGCTGCAGCGGGATTTAGAGTTGATCGAGCAGAGTGCAATCGAAGCGGATGCGGAGATTTATGCGCATCTGCTGCGCAATGTGGCGGATGGCGTGCCGTGGGAGCATTTGGATGCACCTGTCGGGCGCAGAAAATTCTATGAATCGCGCAGAAGATTTTTTTACATCTTATCGCGCAAAAAAGGGTAACAAAAGGGACGTACTTCTGTGCTATAGTGGTATCATGCAGAAAAAGAGGAAATCCTGATAAATCGCGTATTTATCGGGATTTTTATGTGCCGCGAAAAAGGAGGGGCTGTGCCATGCTGAAATCCTGCATCTACTGCGGGCGGGTACACGATTCAAAAATGACCTGCCCAAAAAAGCCGATCCGCAAAAAATATCGGACAGGTCAAAATAAATTCAGGTCTAAAAATATCTGGACAAAAAAAAGCAAACAAATTCGCGCAAGAGATGGGTATTTATGCCAAATTTGCATAAGAAATTTATATAAAACCACAAAGCAGTATAACGCGGAGCAATTAGAGGTGCATCACATTGTATCGGTGAGGGAGGATTACGACCTGCGCTTGGAGGACAGCAATTTAATTACGCTCTGCGAGAGACATCACCAAATGGCAGAGCGTGGCGAGATTTCGGCGAAAGTGCTACTGGAGATTGCGACAGAGCAGGAGACGAAGCGAATATCCGAATCGAACACATAGTCCCCCGGGAGTCTGCTATTATACTACTGCTGTAGTAATAAGACCACGATGGCAGGTCGGCGAAAAAAATATTCCCAAAATGGAGACGGAAAGGAGGCGGTGCGCATGGCAGGACGACCGTCAAAGCCTGTGGCGGTGCTCAAGGCGGAGGGCAAAAGCCACAGAACAAAGGCAGAATTGAAGGCAAGAGAGAAGGCAGAAGCGGCATTTGCAACGGGCGTGCCGCTGCAGGAAAAGCCGGATGTAAAGAACAATCTGGTCGCGCACAAGGAGTTTAAGCGGATCACGAAGCTCTTGACGATCCTGAACAAATGCGACGCGCTGTATGAGAACATCATCAACCGCTATTGCCTGCTCTATGCCGAGTGCAAGGGCTTCGAGGAAAAGCGGGAGAAATTTTACCAAGACCTATGGCGCATGGAGCAGGAGCGGGAAAACGGCGCGTTTGACGGGGAGGAGAGCGTCTATTACAAGCTGCGCAGCGAAATGCAGAGAAATATCATCCAACTGGACAAGCAGGTTCAGGCAAAGCGCAAAATGATGATGGAAATCGAGAAGGAGAACATCATGACGCTTGCCTCTGCGCTGCGCAACGTGCCGAAACAGACCGAGGAGGACGGTAACCCGCTGCTTGCGCTTTTGGGTGGTGCTGCGAAGTGACGATTCGGGACAGCATTGCCTATCGCTATGCCGCGTGGTGCGTGGAAGAGGGCAACCGGAAGGTCGGTATTTATATCAAAAAGCAGGCGCAAAGCTGGCTAGACATCGCCGATGGCAAGGATGCGGCAGCGTTTGTGGATGAGACTGCCTTTGCGCGGGTGCAGCAGCTTTTGCGGATGATGGTGCATCCCGATTTGGGCTGCTCTATGTATGACGGGCTGGAAAAATACGCATGGTTTTTGATCGTCGCGGCATTCTGCACGAAGCTGCGCGATCCTGCCGGGCGGGATATCCGCTATTACGAAACCGTCCTTTTGGAAATCTGCCGCAAAAACTTCAAGACCTTCAATTCGGCGGTCATTTTCATCATACTGCTTTTGACCGAGCCGCAGTTTTCGCGTTTCTTTTCCGTTGCGCCGGATCTGAAGCTCTCCAGTGAGCTGAAGCTGGCGGTGCGCAAGATCATCAAGACCTCGCCGCTCTTGGCGGACGAAAAGGTGTTCAAGGTCTTGCGCTCCGAGATACGATGCAGGCTGACGGAGAGCGAGTACACGCCACTTGCCTATTCCGAGGACAGGATGGACGGCAAGTTGGCGAACGCCTTCCTTGCGGATGAAGCGGGCGCGATGGACAGCTATCCCGTGGAGGCAATGCGTTCCTCGCAGATCACCCTGCTCAATAAGCTGGGTATCATCATTTCGACGCAATACCCGAACGACAATAATGTCATGGTGGATGAGATCGATATTTCCAAGCGGACGCTGAACGATTTGCAGGGCGGGGACAAGCGGCGTTTTTCCCTGCTCTATGAGCCGGACGACGAATTTTTGCAGGCGGAGGCATGGAAAACGGAGGATTTGGTGATTTACCAGAGCAACCCAGTCGCAGTAGAAAACCAAAATATGTTCGATAATCTCGTCAAAATGCGCAGCTTTGCCATTTTGTACGAAAACAAGCGGGAAAATTATCTCTGCAAGCACAACAACATCAAGTATAAAGGGCTTGGCACGGAGGGTTACATAGAAATTACCAAGGTGCGCGAGTGCCGTATCAAGGAAAACAAGGCATTCTGGCGGGGTAAGCGGGTCTATCTGGGGCTTGACCTTTCCCAAACGGAGGATAATACCGCCGTTGCGATGGTGACACTGCATGAGGGGAAAATCTACGGCAAGGTGTGGGGCTTTCTGCCGGAGGGGCGTATTGAGGAAAAAAGCCACCGCGAGAAGGTGGACTATCGCCGCCTGATTCGGCAGGGGGCATGCTTTGCCTGCGGGGATGAGGTCGTGGATTACGGCTTTGTGGAGCGGTTCATACTGGGCTTGCAGGAGGAATACGGCGTCAAAATCGAATATGTCGGCTATGACAAATGGAATGCTCTCAGCACCGTGCAGAAGCTGGAGGGGGACGAGAAAAACCCGCTTTCCTGCGTGGAGATCATCCAGCATTCCAAGACGCTGCATCGTCCGACCAAACTGCTCAAGGAATACATTCTGAACAAGCTGTTCTGTTATGAGCCGAACGAGCTTTTGGAGATCAATTTCCAGAATGCACGCTGCACGGAGGACACCAATCTAAACAAGCATGTCAACAAAAAACGCTCCGAAGGGAAGGTGGATGCGGTCGTGGCGCTCATCAATGCGGTGTACCTCCTGGAGGAAAACGAGCTGCTGGAGGACAGCGGCTGGGGCGCGATGGTGATTACATAAGGCAAAGGCAAGGGAGGTGAGGAAAATGAAGTGGTTACGAAGCTGGAGCAGAGATTCGGGAGAGGTCTGCGCACAAAAGGCTGAGGGCGCAGCGGTGGAGGTCTACGAGCAAAGAGCGGAGGATGCGGCGGAAAAGCCCGCGCCTGCCGGCATAAACGCAGAGGATGCGCTTTTGTCCGCCATCCTGGGCGATGGCGGCATGACGCGGGAGAAGATCATGGAAATTCCGACCGTTTCCGCCTGCGTGAGCAAGCTGGCAGGGACGGTGGCAAGCCTGCCGATCAAGCTGTATCACATCGGCGGGGACGGCGAGCCGGAGGAAGTGGCGCAGGATGAGCGGCTGCGGCTGCTCAATCTGGACACGGGGGATACGCTCAATGCCTATGAATTTTGGCTGAATATGGTGGAGGATTACTACATCGGCAGGGGCGCGTATGCCTTTATACGCAAGGAAGCGGGGCATTGGCGGGGGCTGCATCATGTGCAGGAGCATAAGATCGCCGTGCTGAAAAATGAGGATCCCATCTTCAAGCGGTATTTGCTGCAAATAAACGGCGCAAGCTATCTGCCGCATGAATTTTTGAAAATCCGCAGGCGGGCGAAGGACGGCATATCCGGCAAGGCGCTGCACGAGGAAAAGCCGCTGATCTTCGCCGTTGCCTATGCGACTATGCTCTTTGAGCGCAGCAACGTGCAAAAGGGCGGGAACAAGCGCGGCTTTATCGAGACGGAAAAACGCCTGTCCGAAGGGGCGATGAAAGCTATCAAGGAGGCGTGGATGAACCTATATTCCACGGACAGCGACCGCGTGGTCGTGCTCAATGACGGCGCGAAATTCAAGGAAAGCAGCAACACCTCTGTCGAGATGCAGCTATACGAAAACAAGAAATCCAACAACAACGAAATCTGCAAAACCTTCGGATTTCCTGTGACGATACTGGACGGCGGAGCGAGTGCCGCAGACCTGAGCGAATATCTGAAGACGGTAACGACTCTGCTCAATGCAATCGAAGCCGCGCTGGATGCGGACCTGCTTTTGGAGAGCGAAAAAGGCTCTTTTTATTTTGCCTTCGACACCAGAGAGCTGACGCGGGGCAATGTGAAGGAGCGTTACGAGGCTTACAAAATCGGTCTGGAAAGCAATTTTTTGCAGATTGACGAGGTGCGCGAGAAGGAGGACTTGCCGCCGCTGGGCTTCAAGTGGATTCGTGTCGGTCTGAAGGATGTGCTTTTGGATGTGGAAAACGGCACAGTGTTTACGCCGAACATGAACGCAACCACGAAATTAGGCAAATTGGAAGATACGCAGGAAGGAGATGAGGAAAATGAGGATTGAACTGAGGGCGGACAAAAGCGCAAGAATTACGGGTTACGTCAATGCAGTGGAGCGGGAGTCCCGCCCGGTGCTGACCGCGCGGGGGCGCGTAAATGAGCTGATCGAAAGCGGCGTATTCCGGCGTGCAATCGCAAGCGGCAGCAGGATCGATATGACGGTCGATCATGGCTTGACTGCGGTGGCGAGTACGGCAGACGGCAGTCTAAAGCTGACAGAGGACAGCATCGGTCTGCGTGCGGATGCGACCGTTAGCGATGAGCGGGTCGTGCAGGCGGCAAAGGAGGGTAAAATCAAGGGCTGGTCCTTCGGCATGCGGCATATCACGGACAGCGTGGAGCAGCGTGCGGACAAACTGCCCCTGCGGCGCATTACGGGCATGACGCTCGACCATGTTACGCTGGTGATCGACAAAACGCCATGCTACAGCGCGACCAGCGCCGAGCTGCGGGCGGAGGCGGAGGAAGATGTGGAATCCAGAGCCTGCGACAGCGGCGTGGAGATTTCCATGCAGGAGCAGCGCACGGAGATTGACTACAGCCAATGGGAAAAGAAACTACAAGAACTGAAAGGAGAAGATGCACAATGAGCTACGCGAAGCAGATGCAGGAAAAACGAGACGAGGCAATGCGGAAAATGGAGGAGCTTTTGGGCGGGGCAAAGACGGAAAACCGCGCCATGACGGAGGAAGAACAGACTGCGTTCAACGCGCTGGAGAGCGAAATTCACAGCATGGATAAGTCCATCGCAGCGGAAAAGCGTGCGCTGGAGCTTTGCGCGGAAAAAAGGACGGAATCGGGCGGGGATACGCAGGAGGAAATCGAAAAAAGAGCCTTTGCGGAGCATATTATGGCGATGGTGGAGAATCGGGCGGCGAATGAGAGCCTTTCCGAAGGGAAAAACGGCGCGATCATCCCGACTACCATCGCCGACAGAATCATCAAGGAAGCAAAGGACAAGTCCCCTATTCTGACTCGCGCGACGATCTACTATGTGGGCGGCACGCTGAAGGTGCCCGTATGGGGCGCAGGCGAGGACGGAAACAGCATTCTGGTGGGCTATTCCGAGGAATTTAAGGAAATCGCGGACAGCGCGGGTAAGTTCACCTCCGTTGACCTGACGGGCTTTATGATCAGTGCGCTGACGCTGATCGGCAGAAAGCTGAAAAATAACGCCGCGTTCAGCGTGGTGGATTTCGTGGTATCGCAGATGGCGGAGGAAATCGCCTTTTTCGTGGAGGGCGAGCTGCTCAATGGCACGGCTGGGAAAATCTCCGGCGCACTTTCCACCACCAATACGCAGACCGCCGCCGCAGGGACGGCAATCACGGCGGATGAGCTGATCGATCTGCAGGCAAAGGTCAAGCAGATTTACCAGAAAGATGCCTGCTGGATCATGCATCCCGATACCTATACCGCCCTGAAAAAGCTCAAGGACGGCAATGACAGATATCTGATGCAGGATGATATTACGGGTGATTTCCCCTACAGGCTGCTGGGCAAGCCGGTCTTCCTCTCCGACAATATGCCGAAGATGGCGGCGGGCAAAAAGGCGATCCTTTACGGCGATATGAAGGGGCTGTCGGTCAAAATCAGCGACACGCTGGAAATTCAGATTCTGCGCGAAAAATTTGCGGAGCTGTCCGCGCTGGGCGTGATTTCCTGGATGGAGCTTGACGCAAAGGTGACGGACCACCAGAGACTTGCCGTTTTGCAGATGGCGCAGGCAACACCCACGCAGACACCGGGAGGTGACTGATGATGAGAGTACGAGCATTAAAGAGCTTTTGCGGCGCGGTGACGATGCGGCGCGGGCAGGAGGCTGAGCTGGCGGATTCTCCCGTGCTGACTGACCTTCTGCTGGCGGGGTATATCGAAATCCTGCATACGGACGAGGCTTTGCCCGATGAAGAGCAGGAAATTGCGGAAAAGCCCAGGAAGAAAGGCAGTAAAGGCAGGGATGCGAAATGAAAATGAGCGAGATCGGCTTGGAGCAGGTGCGCCTATTTTGCAGGGCAGAGGAAATGGAGGAGGAAAACCTCCTCCTGCAAGCCATTCTGGATGGGGCAAGGCAGTTTATCCTCAGCCAGACGGGCATGAGCGCGGAGGAATGCGACCAAAAGGAGGATCTGACGCTTGCCATGCTGATGCTCTGCTCCGATGCCTACGATAACCGCAGCTACACCGTTTTTCAGGCGAAAACGCCCTATGTCAACCCTGCCGCCAAGGCGATACTTGACCAGTATAATATGCACATACTTTAGTAGCGGACTTTCCTCTTGTTTATGACGAGTGTAAACCTAGCCGAAGGCTGGGCTAGCGAGGAATAAGGGGAAAGTGTTAGCGGTTTTCGAGCGAGAGCGAGAAAAACTGACCTATGAAAGAGGTGGAGCGGATGCAGGCGGGAGAGCTGCGCCAGCGCGTAGAGATCTGGCGCATACAAAAGCAGACGGACGGGCTATACACGGAAGCGGAATACCTGCTGCTGAAAACGGTCTGGGCGAAGGTGAACGGGCTTTACGGCAGCGAGAAATGGGCGGCGGCGGAATATAACGCACAGCGCACGGCGGAATTTACCATGCGCTATGCCGCCTGCCCGGACTTGCGCGTGACGGACAGATTGCGCTTTCGGGGCGTGCTCTACAACATCACGCACATTGACAATATCCTGTTTCGCAATCACCTCCTGAAGGTGATGGCAACGGCAGAGGAAGAAGGTGAAGTCTATGAGCAGCAGCAGCTTGAATGATCTGTGCAAGGACTTTGATCATTTTTTGGA
Source organism: Lachnospiraceae bacterium (assembly GCA_963633805.1). Classification (GTDB taxonomy): domain Bacteria; phylum Bacillota; class Clostridia; order Lachnospirales; family Anaerotignaceae; genus Anaerotignum_A. The sequence continues at coordinate 7,394 of CAVGZD010000043.1, forward strand.
GCAATTTCCGGGGATGCAGCGGGAGCTGGTCGAAATGGCGGGAGAAAAGCTGCACGAAAAAGTTCTCCAAAATATTGATACCTCCACGAAGGAGCAGACGGGCAGGATGAAAGCGGCTTGCCGCATGGTGATCGGCAGCGGCGGGGGCTATGCGGCGGTGCGAAATGACTATAAAAAAGCCAAGCATACCCATCTTGTAGAGTTCGGGCATCGGCTGATGAAGGGTGCGAAAACGAAGGAAGGCAAGCACGGTCAGCGAGTCAATATCAAGGGCAGCGGCAAGCAGATCGGCTGGGTGAACGGAAAATTCATGTACCGCAATGCCCTGAATGAATTGGAGGACGAGCTGGTGGCGGATGCGGAAAAGATGATTGACAAGCTGGTAGGTGATTTATTTTGAGGATCACGGTCAAGCAGATTATGGATGCGGTGACGGAGGAAATTCGGGCGGCTCTGGGCGGCGAGAAGGTCGAGGTCTATTTCGGCAATCTTTCGGAAGGGCTGAAGCGCCCTGCTATTTTGCTCAGCCCCATCTTTTTCAACGAAAGCCGCATCAATCCTGCGACCACGCGCAAAACGCTGGAGCTGCAAATAATTTATTTCGGCAGGACGGACGGCGCGGGGCAGGAGAAATATGCGGAGCGCATGGCGTTTTTGGAACGGCTGGACGGCTTTTTGCAGCGTTTTGAATTGCAGGTATGCGACCGCTTTTTGCATTTTGACTGCGAGCTGAAGGATGCGGACGGGCAGCTTGCGCTTTATCTGCATTTTCAATTTCTGGACGAAGCGGCAGGAGATGCGGCGGAGGATGCCGAAACGGCAAGCGTTGCGGAGCTGCGCTTTCGCGTAAAAGGAGCTTAAGGAACGGAGGGATACAATGGGTTTACCCAACATCATTATCGAATTTAAGAGCAAGGCTTCAACCGCCATTCGCAGGGGCGAGCGGGGCATCGTGGCGGTCATGCTGATTGAGCAGGTCGAGGAAACGACCGTGACCAAATTGGAGGACATCACGCAGATGCCGACAGACCTCACAGCGGACAACGCCGCCTATCTGGAACGGACGTTTCTGGGCGGGCAGAAGCCTGTGCGGTATGTACAGCTCATCCGCACGGACAGCGTGGACAATGGTCTGCCTGCGCTGGAAACCTTCAAGTTTGACTATTTTGCCGCCCCGCCCGGCGTGACGGAGGAGGAGGTCACAAAAATTTCCGTCTATTTCAAGACCCTGCGGGACAACAAAAATATTCGCGTCAAGGCGGTTTTGCCGCATTGCAAGGCGGATCATGAGGCGGTGATCAATTTTACAACAGACGATATCGTTGTCGGCGAAAAAACGTATTCGGCTGCGGAATACTGCTCCCGTATCGCCGGAATGCTTGCCGGAACGCCGCTCAATGTCAGCAGCACCTATTATGTGCTGGCGGAGGTGGACGATGTGCCGAAATTCAGCCGCAGTGAACTGGACGCGCGGATCGACAAGGGCGAATTTCTGATTTTCCACGACGGCGAGAAGGTCAAGGTCGGCAGAGAGGTCAACAGCCTGCAAACGCTGGGCGAAAACAAGGGACGGATTTACACCTCCATCAAGGGCGTGGACACGATGGATATGATTTACAATGACATTCACGATACCGTTGAGGATGTTTACATCGGCAAATTCGCCAATAACTACGACAACAAATGCCTGATCATCGTTGCCATTCAAACCTATCTGGAAACGCTGCGGGATGAGGCGATTCTGGACGAGGGCATCACGGTCGGCATTGACTTGGAGCGGCAGAGCGCATGGCTTAAGGCAAATGGCACGGATATTTCCGAGATGAGCGAGCAGGAAATCAAAACGGCGAACACGGAAAGCTATGTGTTCCTCAGCGGCAAATACAAGATTCTTTACGCCATTGAGGATGTGGAGATCAGGTTTGAGATTTAAGGAGGGAGCGGCATGAAGCGGAATTTTGATCCGAAGCGCGGCATTGACGGCACGTGGGGCGAGATGTATCTGGAGGGGGAGCAGGTGCGGGAGACAACGGCACTTTCTCTCAAGATCCAGATGAATTTTATGGACGTACCCATGTGCGGCACATGGGCGAAGCAGCAGAAAAATACGGGCTGGACGGGCAGCGGCAGTGTTACCATGACAAAGACGAACAGCCGCATGGCAATTCTCTTGGCGGACGCCATCAAGGAGGGCAGAATGCCCGAATTTACCATCATCAGCGCGTTAAAGGATAAGGACGCATTCGGCTATGAGCGGGTTGTGGTAAAGGGTGTGCAGTTTTCGGAGCTGACACTGGCGGATTGGGCGTCTAAAACATTGGGAACGGTGACACTGCCCTTTACCTTCACGGATTTTGACTTTTTGGACATGATCGAGCCGCAGTAAGGAGGAAAAAGCACATGAGTATTTTTGACAGATTAATGGAAACGGATACGGCGAAATTGCAGGAAAAGGAAAAGAAGGACGTGGAAATCTCCCGCCTGTCGGCGCTTTTGGGCGAGCCCTTTCTTTTGACCTGCTCCACGCTGACGCGTGAGCAGATCCGCCACATCGGCGAGACGGGCGGCGAGGACGAGCGCATTGCGGCGATTCTGGAAGGATGCAGATTAGAGGGCAAGAAGCTGAGCGATCAGGCGTTTTTGGATAAATTCGGCGCGGTCAGCGGCAAGGAGGTCGTGGAAAAGCTCTTTCGCGGCGGGGAGATCAGCGGCATTTATCAGACCCTGGGCGATTTGAGCGGCTATACCACGGATGCCGTGAAAGCGGTGGAAGAAGTAAAAAACTGATTCGGGCGGGGACGGATGATAGAGCGGTGCTGGCATATCATATGTGGCACCGCTTCGGCACCCTGCCCCATGAGATTTACGCACTGCGGGAGGAGGAGCTGCTGGTGCTGGCGGCGTTCTTTTCGCTGTCCCTTGAGGAAATTTGACAGAATCTTCACTTTTTGTTATGATAACCAAAAAGGAGGATGATGTGTTATGAAAAAATGGTTATGCATGGTTTTGTGTGCCGGTATGATGTTTGGTGCTGCGGGCTGCGGAGGGACGGAGCCGACCACGGAGCCGGAGCAGCAGCAGGAAGAACAGATCGCAGAAGAACCGGAGGATGCAGAAAGTGAAGCGGCAGATACATTCGATTTCACTATTGATGAATTTGTCCAATCGGTAGATGAACGGCTTACGGAGCGCGAAAAGAGACTGCTTTCCGACTATGAATTGGTTGATGATGGAGAAACCTTGATGTACAAACTCAATGATTCTACCTCTCTTATGGCAGCACTTAACGAGGATAGCAGGAAGGTAAAGGGCTTTATTTTCTACGAAACATTTGCAGATTTGAGCGATGAAGAACTGGGGGACTATGTATCGTTACTTATCAACAGTTTAGCTGTAATTGACTTCTATGATGTACAAAGAATCTTTGATGACTTAAAACTGGATAGCACAGAAGAAGGTACATACTTTGCAGAGGGTGAAAATGCAAAGTACGTCTACGAGGTAGAAGCTGGGGTCGGAATGGTTACGGCGCTTCCAAGAGCAATATTTGAATAGTTTAAGACAAAAAGCACTCTGCAAAGGGTGCTTTTTTGATGCGGAAAGGAGGTGTGGGCGTGGCAAAGAGGGATGTTAGCGTAGTATTCAGCGCCAGCAACAAAATGTCCAAGGACTTACAGCAGATGCGCGGGGATGTGGGCTGGCTTTCCGAGGAGATTGAGCGTTACCAGAAGATAGAAAGAGAAGCCTTTGAGAAAAAGGCAACGGTCAAGCTGGACATTATGGATGCCAAAATGAGCATCAAGGAGCTGGAAAAGGCTATAAAAAGCGGCTCAGCCGAGGCGCGGGAGGCATATATCTCCCAAACAGAGGCTTTAGAGGGGCTATCGGCGGAGTACAAGCACCTGACGATGGTGCAGAAGGAGGCAGAGCAGGCGCAGAAGGATCTCCTGCGAAGCGGCAGCCGCGCCAGCAATGCCAATGCGGAGCGGAGCAGCCTGGGCGGGGCAATGTCCGCCTTATCGCAGGCGGGGCTTGGAAAGATGCTTGGAGAATCGGTCGGGAATTTTCTGGGGCAGGAGTTTACCTCTGCCTTCGGGGAATCTGTCGGCTCTGTAGTTGGTTCTATCGGCACGAGCGCGGCGCAGGGGGCGGCGATGGGCAGCATTGTGGGTCCGGTCGGCACGGCAATCGGCGCGGGCATTGGTGCGCTCACGGGCGGCATCAAAAGCTACACGGACTACAAGCAGGAGACGGACAGCCTGTTTCGGCAGGAGGTGCAGTCGCTTTACAGCAATTCGATTTCCGATATGGAAAATCGCGTGTCCAATTCCAGCGGATACGCCGCAGAGCGCGAGAATTACAAGCGCAACTATGCCTCTATGACGGATGATGAAAGCGGCGCAAGGCTGTATCAGGATATCATGCATTACGGCGATGTAACGCCCTATGACACCTCGGCCATGCTGGGAGAGGGCATGAGAATGCTCTCCTACGGCGTGGATCAGGGCATGATTGTGGAAATGATGCAGATGATCGGGGACATCGGCATGGGCGATGAAAACAAGTTTTCCGGGCTTTCCTATGCCATTGCCCAGAGCATGAACAGCGGTACGCTCAACGGGCAGGACAGAAACCAGATGGTTGGCTGGGGCTTTGATCCGCTGGAATTTGTCGCAAAAAATGAGGGCATCAGCAGGGCGGAAGCCAAGGAAATGATGAGCGACGGCAAAATCACCTCTGATATGCTGGTGGACGCGCTGCGGCTTGCGACAAGCGAGGGCGAGCGATACCACGATGCGGCAAATTCCATGAGCGACACCTATTCCGGCTTATACGGTCAGCTGGAAAGCGCACAGAAGAACATCGACATTGCCATGGGCGAGGGCTACAACGAGAAACGCAAAGAGGGCATGATGCTTGAGATTGAAGCCTACAACGGCGAGCTAGGCGAGAAGATGAAGGACGCTTATGCGATGATCGGGGCATACGAAGCGGAAATGGAGAATCAATACCAGCAGAGCATCATCACGGCATTGGAGGATGCAGCGAACACGATCGAGGAGAAGGGGCTGGAGGGCGCTGAAGCGGAGAAGGTCATGTGGGAGGCGAAGACGAAAGCGGAGATTGCCTATAAAAACAGCGAGGAATATATGATGAAGCTGGAAGCGGAAAAAGGGCTTGTAGAGCAGATTCAAGGGGCTTTGACGGAGAGCGGCGATTATGTGCGCTTCGGCAAGGAGATGAGCAATCAATTCTCCCAAGGCTTTCAGGAGGGCTTCATGGTCAATATGAAAAACGCCATGAGCGAGACGCTCAGCGACATCAAGCAAAACGGCTTACTGGAAGGCATCAACGGCATTTATGCAAAGACCTACAAGGGCACGCCGGGCGGATCGCACGCATCGGGCCTGCGCTCCGTCCCCTATGACGGCTACATTGCCGAGCTGCACGAGGGCGAGCAGGTCTTAACGCGGGTACAGGCGCAGGGGCGCGGCACGCAGAGCATCGTCATTCCCAAGCTGGCAGATCAGATCATCGTGCGGGAGGATGCGGACATTGACCGCATTTCCGCAGCAATCGTGCAGAAAATCGCGGCGGCGCGAGAGGGCTTTGTGGGATAGAGGTGGCGGAATGTTTGAATTTTGGCTGAAAAACGAAACAAAGGCACAGGCCATGCTCCTGCCCGTCACGCCCGGAGAATGGGCGGACAGCTTCGGGCGGGAGGTGGAGACGGTGCGGGCGACGGAGAAGGGGGATGTAAATGTTCTGGGAAAGGTGAAGCCGCAAAGCCCGCAGATTTCGGGCTTTTTTAATGCGCGGGACTACAGCTTTGCCAGAGACAGCACGATCGGCGCGGACAGCGCCATGGCGCACATCGAAATTATCAAGGGCTGGATTCGGGACGGGGACATTATCCGCGTGATTATTGCGGACGATGTCGGAACGAAGGTTAACGAGCAATATTACATAGAGGATCTGGACTTCGGGCAGAAGATGGAGGACAACGGGGATATTCCCTATACCCTGCATCTGCGGCAGTATGTGCCGATGAACGTCACAACGATAGAAAAGAGCGGCACGGACAACGCAGCCAGAGCCGACACGGCTGCCATTCCCCCGAAAAGCGGCAGTTATACCGTCAAAAAAGGGGACTGCCTGAGCGCGATTGCAAGGGCGGTATACGGGGATGCAGGCAAGTGGCGCAAAATCTATGAAGCGAACAAGGACATCATCGGCGGGAACCCAAACCTGATTTACCCGGGGCAAAACTATGTCATTCCGCAGTGAACGGGGGGAGAATATGCGGGCATTTCATATCGGCAAAAACGGCAGGAAAACGGAAATTACGGAGATCGTCACCAGCGTGACGATCAGCGGAGAATATCGCAGCTGCTCCCGCAGCTGTTCCTTCGGCATCATCCACGGCTACGGGGACGCGCGGACATGGCTCATCGCGATCAATGTGGGGGACATCATCAAAATCATTGAGAAGGACAAGGTACTCTTTCAGGGACCTGTCTGGACGAAGCGCAAGGCAACGGATGGCGTGACGATTGATTTCACGGCGCAGGACTACGGCATTTATCTGAAAAAGAACAAGGCGACCTACAGCTTTACGGGCATGACGGCAGAAGCCATCACGAGAAAGGTCTGCACGGATTTCGGCATTTCCATCGGCTCTCTGGCGAGCGCGGGCACGCCCATCGACCGCCTGTTCCACGGCTGTACGCTCTACGACATCATCATGACGGCGTACTCCATCGGCGGCGGGCAGAAGAAATACTACGCCATATTCGAGGGGGAGCAGCTTTATGTGCTGGAGAAGGGCAAAAAGGAATGCACGCCCTTGGAAAACGGCGTAAATCTGCTGACATCGGATGTGAGCGAATCTTTGGAGAGCATGGTCAACCGCGTGCGGGTCTACAACAAGGAGGACAGCCTTTTGCAGGAGTTTAACCAGGCGGAGGATTCTGCGCTCTACGGCTTTTTGACGGAGGTAATCCGCGTTTCGACAGTGGACGAGGATTTCACGCAGAAGGCGAACAAAACGCTGAAAGGCGTGGAGCGGAAAATCACGGTGACGAATTTCGGCGGGAGCGAATACATCACGGGGAAAAAGGTTGTGGTGAAAGAGCCGTACACCGGGCTTTCCGGGGTATTTTTCATCGATGGCGATACGCACAACTGGAAAAACGGAATCTACACGAACAAGCTGACGCTGAATTTTGAAAATCTGATGGATGAAAGGAGCGCGGGCTCATGAATGCGGCGGACGATCCTTATTTTAACTGGTTGGAAATGATGCGCAGGGAGGGGGCGACGGCAGTGGACGCGCCCTATCTGATTGGGACGATCATCAGCGTAAGCCCATTGAAGGTGCGGGTTGGGGAGCTGGAAATTGAACGCAGGCGGCTGAAAATCAACAGCTTTTTGCTGACGGGCTACACGCGGAGGTGGAATCTCGCCTTGACGGGCGCAATCGGGCAGACGGACAGCCAATCGGGCGGGGGACATTACGAGGCATTTTCCGCTCATGCGCACGGACAGCAGACAATCGGCGTGCCGGACGGGACATTCACTACGCTGGACGATTTCTTTATCGGGGATGAGGTGCTGCTGCTGCGCTCTGCGGACGGGCAGCAATATATTCTGATTTGCAAGCTGTTGTAGGAGGTGGAAGTGATGGCGGGTCTGTTTCCCTTTTTCGGGGACACGGCGGCGGAGCAGAGTGCGGACAATCCGCCGCTATACAAAGAGGTCGCTTGGGATTTTGAAAACAATATCCCTCTTTTGGAAAAAGGCGATTTTCGGATCGTAACGGGCAATGAAGCGATCAAAACATGGGTCTATAAGACGCTCAAAACGGAGCGTTTCCGCTATCTGATTTACACATGGGATTATGGCAGCGAGCTGGATGATCTGATCGGCAAAAATTACACGCCGAACCTGACGAAAGCGGAGTGCATCCGCTATATCCGGGAAGCCCTGCTCGTCAATCCCTATATCAGAAATGTTTCCGATATTGCGGTTACGTTCGATGCGGGGCGGCTTTTTGTGACGGGCAGTCTGGATACTGTTTACGGGAAGGAGGGCTTTGCGGCAAATGTATGAAAATCAGACCTATGAAAACATCAAGGCGGCGATGCTAGCCGAAATCACGCTGACGGATCAGCGGGAAGGCTCGTTTGTCAATGATATGCTCTCCGTGGCGGCGCTGGAGGGCGAGAAGCTCTATACCGAATTGGAGCACATCCGCGCAGTGGCATTTTTGCAAAACTGCATCGGCGAGGATGCGGACGCAAAGGCGCAGGAGGAGGGCTTGACGCGCAAGGAAGGGACGAAAGCAGGCGGCAATGTCACCTTCATGGGAACAAAGGGGACGGAGATTCCCCTGGGTACGCTCTGCGCCACGGCAAGCGGGCTGCATTTTGTGACAACACAGGCGGGGGTGATTGGTGAGGATGGGACGGCGCTGCTTGCGGTCGAAGCGGCAGAGATTGGCGACCGCTACAACGTGCTGGCGGGGCAGATCAACACTCTGCCCGTTGCGCTCTACGGCATAACGGCGGTCACGAATGCGGAAAAGCTCATCGGCGGCGCAGAGCGGGAGACGGACGCGGCTCTCATCGAGCGCATTCTGCTGAAAAAGAGAACGCCTGCCACCAGCGGCAATGCGTATCACTACCTGGAATGGGCGATGGAGGTCAACGGCGTTGGGAATGTGCGGGTATTCCCGCTGGATCGGGGCAACGGCACGGTCGGCGTGATGCCGATTACGGCAAGCGGCAGAGCGCCGGATCAGGACATATTGGACGCGGTGCTTGCCAATATCGAGAAAAAACGCCCCATCGGCGCAACGGTCTACGTTTATGCGCCGGCAGAAATTATGATCCAGACGGAGGCGAGTGTGGAAATCACGGCGGGCGCAACGCTTGCGGATGTGACAAAGGCGTACCGGGAAAAGCTGGAGGGCTATATCAAGGAAAACGTGTTTCGTCTGCAAAATGTGGATTATTATAAATGCCTGTCTATGTTTTATGAAATCGGCGGCGTGATGTCGGTCAAGCGGTTTCTGCTCAACGGCGGCACGGAAAGCATTCCCATCGGCGAAAAGCAGATTCAGGTCGCAGGAGAACTGACGATCACAGAATATGAGGGGGTATGAGCGTGGAATGGATGGATTATCTGCCCTATGATTACCGCCGCAGTCCGCCTGTCGTGGAGCTGCAAAGGGCCTTGGAGCAGACTTGGCGCGGCGCGGAGGAAAGCGGGGAGGAGCTGCGCAGGCAATTCTTTCTAGAGACGGCAACATGGGGCTTGGCTGACTGGGAATGGCTCTACGGGCTGGAGACGGACCGCGAAAAAGCGGATGGGCTGCGGCGCAGCGTGATTTATGCCAAAATTCGCGGCAAGGGCACGACAACGGTGGAGATGATACAGAATGTTTCCGAGAGCTTCGTCAATGGCGAGGTGGCGGTGGAGGAGCATAACGAGGACTATTATTTCAACATCATCATGCTGAGCGTGATCGGCATTCCGCCGAACATGGAGGATTTGAGGAAAGCGATTGATGAAATCAAGCCCGCCCATCTGAATTATTTTATCATCATAAAATACAACACCTGGGGCATGGCAAAGGAGGGCATCACATGGGGCAAGGCGGCAGAGCGGACATGGAGCGGGATGAAGGAGGCGGCATACTGAAATGGCAGAACAGACGAGCCTGTATCGGCTGACAAAGCCCGATTATAACGAATATGTGGATGTTGGGGTGCTGAATCGGAATTTTGACATCATAGATGAAGCACTGGGGGAGATCGGCGGCAGGAGGACGTATTCCTTCGACAACCTCCTCGC
>CAVGZD010000044.1:0-16879 GCA_963633805.1 Lachnospiraceae bacterium
TACCGACTCCTCCGCGCCTATGCTTCTTCCGTTTTTCTGTTGCTGCTCTCCGCGCACAGGTTCCGTGATCCGATGCGGCGCTTAAATTCCGCGGAATACATCCGGGCGGAATTTGCTGCGCTTCCTGCTCGTTTCGATCTGCGCCAGTATCTGCGCACGATCCGCATTGAGCGTGCCGCCCAGCGCGATATAATTCGAGGCATGGTTGGAGCGGAACACCGTCCCCTCCGCGTCCACATTGCGGATGAACAGCTCCGTCTCGTCCAGCACCTCCTGCGGATCAAGCAGCTCGATCTCGCCGCGATTCAGCTCGTCATACATCTCCGTGCCTGGTTCGACCATCAGCGTCAAAAAGCCGACGTACTCCGGCTTAATCGCAGAGATGACCTCCGCAGAGCCCAGCGCATGCTCCCGCCAGAGCCTTTTGCCGCCCAGACCGGAGATGACCGTCATGGAAAGCACCATGCCCGCCTCACGAACCTTTTTACCCGCTTCAATCATTTCCGCCGCCGTCACGCCCTTTTTCACCGCCTGCAATACCGCGTCCGAGCCGCTCTCCAGCCCCATGTAGACCATATCCAGCCCAGCCTCGCGCAGCTGCCGCAGTTCCTCCGGGGTCTTGCCCAGAATATCCTTGGGTGCGCCATAGACGGAGATGCGCTCGACCTCCGGGAAATATTCCTTGCATTTATCGATGATATACAGCAGATCCTTCGTCTTGACGATCAGCGCATCGCCATCGGCAAGAAAGATCCGACGCACCTTGATGCGATTGTAATATTTCCGCGCCATCGCCAGATCCTCCGCGACCTCCTCCAGCGGGCGGATGCGGAATTTCTTGTCCTTGTACATATTGCAGAAGGTGCAGGTGTTGCGCGCACAGCCGATGGTCAGCTGAATGATGAGGCTGCCCGCCTCGCTGGGGGGTCTGTATACCGTTCCTTCATATCTCATAAAAATCACCTCAGTTTCATTTTCATGCACTCTATTATACAGGGCTTTGCGGCAATTTATCAATACCCAGTTCTTTCTATTTGACAATCTGTCGATTTTTGCTTATAATAGGTTTTGTTGTGAATGAATCCTTGCCCGCCGAATGAGGGCGGATGCGGTGCAAAACACAGGGGATCGGCTGTACGCGGTCGGTTTTTTGCGATTGCATCGGGTCTGTCTGAGGACGGCAGTGCAAACGATCGCCGCGAAACTGCGCCCTGCGCAGGCACACACCCATTCTTCGTGACCTTCGGCTGCATGGCAGGGATTTATTTTCATGACGAGAAAAACGGTGAGAATCCGGGGCGAGTGTCGCTTGACGCTTCGCCCTTTTTGTTTGCAGCGGCGCACAGAGCCGTAGAACGCGGGAAATCGAAGCAAACGCGTCTGTGAAAGAAAAACTGCCCTTCCTGACCGAAGCTGCCGCCTTGCTTTGAGCCTTCCCGTTCTTATCTTTTCTGCGCCGAATACCATGCGCGGAAGCCCTCCAAGGTCAGGCGATCATTCGGATTTTCAATCGGGCGGGAGGCGGATTCGATGATCTGCCGATAGTTTTTTATGCGGCATAGCGCGGCGAAGGACGGCCCCAGCGGATCGCCATATTTGTCTGCAGTCGCCGCGTAGATGTACTCCCGAAGCAGGGGCGGCGCAGCCAGCTTGTATTGCCTGCCGATCTCCCTGCGCATATGATGCATAAGCTCCGCGATCTGCGCCTCGCTTTTCCCTTCCGCCTGCAATTTCTGCGGCAGTTCACGCAACGCCGCCACCTTTTGCTCGTATTCCCGGCGCAATGCGCTGTCCTTCAGCCCATTTTGCTGAAGAAGTGCCCATTCCCTCTCAAATGCATCCATGCCGCTCCCCTTCCGTCCGATATCGCTCGTTTTCCTTTTCGGCATAAAAAAACGTACCCAAACCGCGATTCCAAAGAACTCGATTTGAGTACGAATATTGTATGGAAGTTACAGGGCTCGAACCTGTGACCCTCTGCTTGTAAGGCAGATGCTCTCCCAGCTGAGCTAAACTTCCACAGTACAACCACTTTTCAGTACGGCAGATGCTCTCACCACCCTAACGGGTTCGCACTCCTTGCGGAGCACATAGCATGAGCAAACTTCCACAGTACAACCACTTTTCAGTACGGCAGATGCCCTCATCACCCTAACGGGTTCGCACTCCTTGCGGAGCACATAGCATGAGCAAACTTCCACGCCACCGATAAACCAACACAACCAAAATTACCTGCGCATCTGATGATGCGAATGACCCGTAGGGGAATCGAACCCCTGTTTCAGCCGTGAGAGGGCCGCGTCTTAACCGCTTGACCAACGGGCCAGAAAATAGCGGAGAAGGGATTTGAACCCCTGACACTGCGGGTATGAACCGCATGCTCTAGCCGACTGAGCTACTCCGCCACACATCGACTTTGACAGTATACCGTCTATTTCATAATTTGTCAAGGGCTTTTCCCAATATTTTTTGATTTTTATTCCCCGCGATTGACGAAAAGAAGCTCATTGGACTTAATCATCCCAAGCTGCTCGCGCGCCATCTGCTCAATATAGCTGTCGCTATTGTAATATTCCTTCTGATATTCATATTCCTTCTGATATTCCTTCTCGGCATCAATCTGCTCCGCCAGAAGCAGCTGCTCTTCCTGAAGCTGCTGATACTGCACCCCCAGCCGCGCAATGCCCACTGCGACCGTCCCCACAAAAGCAAGCAGAAATATCCGCAAAAACAGACCGGACGCCCCTTTGGACCGTTTCCTTTTTGTATGCTTTTCCATCCGATGCCGCCCCCCCGCTCATCTTCTGTGCCGAAGAAATTTTCGATCTCTTCGAAATCGACTCTTCATTATTTTGACATAAATTTGTAACAAATGCAATAGCTTTTTCCTTTTTTCGCCGCAAAAACCGCGCAATTTCCGCAGGGGCGCGCGAAAAGGCAGATACAGCAGGCGAAACGGTGTGAGCAAAATGCGGATAAACAAGCCTACCAGATAGCGGATCGCTGCGATGATATGATCGCTGACGGCAAGCACCCAGCGGCTGAGCGTCAAAAAATACAGCCCCATCCCGCCGAAGAGCCCAAGGAGGGAGAAAAAACGGATTTCGCCGTTATTGGCGCGCAGCAGCACGCAGAAGACCAGAAAAACCGTCAGCAGCCAGAACAGACCGTCCTCAATCTGCATCCAAAGGCATTTATGCTTGACGGCATGGCGAAAGACTCGCAGGACATCGTAAAAAAGCCCTATGCCGCCGCCCAGCAGTATCGTCAGGAGAAAGAGCCGCGCCTGCTCATGTAAGGACAGGATCATGCCGCCCGCCCCTTAGCGAAAGAGCTTCCCGAACAGGGAATGCTTCTCCGTAAATGTGCCGTCGGAATAGGTGATGCTCTCGATCATGCCGTCCACCGTCACCTCGCCCGCCTCCAGATCCAGCCTGCCGACGTGCAGCCCCTGCCCCTTGAGCAGCAAAAGCCCGCAGGTCGTTTCCATCATGATGCCCTCCTCGTCGAAGGAAAGCACCTCCAGCACGCCGCCGATGCGGATTTTTTCCCGCTCCTCCATCTGGATTGTGTGTTTGCCGCTGTTTCGTTTCTCTTCCGCCATAAAAACGCCCCCTCTGTTCCAAGGATATGCGTCCGCGGCGGCGGATAGACCTCCTCCTGCGATTACAGGCTGCGATACATCTCGGCGGCGCCCTCCTTGCGGGTGGATTCCTTCAGGCTGAGAACCTCAATCTTCGTCAGATTGCTGCCGAACTGAATCTCGATGATGTCGCCAATCTTGACCTCCGCCCCTGCCTTGACTACCTTGCCGTTGATGCTCACACGCCCCGCATCGCATGCCTCGTTGGCGATGGTGCGCCGCTTGATGATCCTGGATACCTTCAAAAATTTATCAACTCTCATAAAATCCTCTCCGTTTCTGAATATAAAGAAAAAGCACTCTTGCGAGTGCTTTGTGTACGCCTAAAATCTACATCCCAAAGAAAGCCACACAAGACCTGCGGGACTCTGTCCCGCACACCCTGCAAGCCTTTGAAAAGGCTTGAGCGAAACTTTATAAGCAAAATCGCCTACAGCAGCTCCGACCAAAGGCGGCAGTCCTTTCAGGCAGTCTGAAAAGCGTGCTTTGGGTGTGTCGAAATTCTTCGGAAAACTTACTTATTGATAGCATCCTTCAGAGCCTTGCCAGCTTTGAATCTGGGCGCCTTGGAAGCAGGGATGGGCATTGCTGCGCCTGTCTGGGGATTTCTGCCCTCGCGCGCTGCTCTTTCCGCTACATCAAATGTACCAAAGCCAACCAGCTGCACCTTGCCGTTTTTCGCCAGCTCTTCTGTCACTACATCTTCAAAAGCCTTCAGGACCTTTTCCGCGTCCTTTTTGCTCATTTCTGCTTTTTCAGCGATTGCTGCTACCAAATCAGATTTGTTCATTCGTTTTGCCTCCTAAATTGATTTCCTTATCCTTTTTCACGAAGTCTGGTTTTTGCTTCGTCCCAGAGCAGATCCATTTCCTCCAGGGGCATCTCTTCGAGACGTTTTCCCCCGGAAAGGGCGGTACTCTCAACATACTCAAATCTATTTATAAACTTTTTAGTAGCTTTTGTCAAGGCAAACTCAGGATTTATTTTCAAAAAACGCGATATATTCATCATCGCAAACAAAAGATCCCCAAATTCTTCCTCCGCCGTGCCATCCGCCAGACGGATCGACTCCTCCAGCTCGCGCACCTCCTCATGCACCTTCTCCATCGCCTGCGCCGTCACGGGGAAATCAAAGCCGACATCCGCCGCCTTTTTCTGCACCTTTACTGCGCGCAGCATCGCGGGCAGAGCGGCGGGGACATTTTTCATCAATTCGGTCTGGGTTTCAGCCTTCTTTTCCTTTTTCTTGAGCTTTTCCCAATTCACGAGCACCTGCTCGGGCGTATCCGCCTTAACCTCGCCCGTGCCGAAAACATGCGGATGGCGATAGATCAGCTTATCGCAGACGCCGCGCAGCACATCCTCCATCGTAAAGCCGCCCTTTTCCGCCTCAAGCTCCGCATGGAAGACCACCTGCAAAAGCACATCGCCCAGCTCCTCGCAGAGATTCGCCATATCGCTCTTGTCGATGGCGTCCACCGCCTCATATGCCTCCTCGATCATCGCCGTGCGCAGGCTTTCATGCGTCTGCACGCGATCCCAAGGGCAGCCATTCTCCCCGCGCAGTCTGCGTACGATCTGCTGCAAGTCTTCTAATGTATACTGTTTTTCCATTGCCGTTCCTCCTATTTCTGTGGGACGCAGCTTGTCCCGATTTTTGTTCGATTTTTCTAAACGATTTCGGTCTGCATGAGAGAAAAACGGCGATTTTCCGTCTTTCCCCCCATTTGCTTTTGTGCTATGATAAGTACACTGAATTACATTTTACTAAAAAATATACCGAAAGAAAAGCCTTTCGGCATACAAAAGCAGAGCATTTCTCTATATTTGTGTAGAAAGGAAGGAATCCCATGTTTCGTATTGTGAATAAAAAAGAACTCAACAGCATGGTCACACTCCTGGAGATCGAAGCCCCCTTCGTTGCCAAAAAGGCACAGGCGGGGCAGTTCATCATCTTCCGCGTGGATGAGATGAGCGAAAGAGTCCCCCTGACTATCGCCGATTATGACCGCGAAAAGGGCACGGTGACCATCATCTTCCAGAAGGTCGGTCTGTCCACAAAGCTGCTCGCGGCAAAGGAGATCGGCGAGAGCATTCAGGATTTCGTCGGTCCCTTGGGCGTTGCCACGGAATATGACGGCATGAAAAAGGTTGCCGTAGTCGGCGGCGGCGTGGGCTGTGCCATCGCCTATCCGCAGGCAAAGGCGCTGCATGAGCTGGGCGTGGAGGTGGATGTGATCGCAGGCTTCCGCAGCAAGGATATCGTCATTCTGGAGGACGAGATGAGCGCCGTTGCAACGAATTACTACCTGATGACAGACGACGGCTCGCAGGGCGAGAAGGGCTTTGTTACAGACAAGCTGAAATCCCTCATCGAAGCCGGCAACAACTACGATGCAGTCATCGCCATCGGTCCCATCCCCATGATGAAATTCGTCAGCCTGACGACCAAGCCCTTCGGCATCAAGACCATCGTTTCCCTTAACCCCATCATGATCGACGGCACGGGGATGTGCGGCGGCTGTCGCGTGACGGTAGGCGGGAAGATCAAATTCGCCTGCGTGGACGGCCCCGATTTCGACGGGCATGAGGTGGATTATGACGAGCTGATGAACCGCAACTCCATCTATAAGGCGGAGGAAGCAGAGCTTGCCGAGGTGCATATCTGCCGCATGGAGCATTTGGCGAAGGAACTGATTCAGTAAGGAGGTAGGGACATGGCAAATATGAATCCGGAAAAAATCAAGATGCCCGAACAGGCACCCGATGTGAGAAATAAAAATTTTGAAGAGGTTGCGCTGGGCTACACAGCGGAAATGGCAATGGAAGAGGCGGCCCGCTGCCTGAACTGCAAGCATAAGCCCTGCGTGAGCGGCTGTCCCGTTAATGTGCGCATTCCCGAATTTATCGCGGAGGTGGCAAAGGGCGATTTCATGGCGGCTTATAAGGTAATCACCTCTACCAATGCCCTGCCTGCGGTCTGCGGTCGTGTCTGTCCGCAGGAGAGCCAGTGCGAGAGCAAGTGCGTGCGCGGCGTGAAGGGCGAAGCGGTTGCCATCGGCAGATTGGAACGCTTCGTTGCGGACTGGTACATGAAAAATTGCGATGAAATGCCCGAAAAGCCTGCAGCTAACGGCAAGAAGGTCGCAGTGATCGGCTCCGGTCCGTCCTCTCTGGCTTGCGCCGGGGATCTGGCGAAGCTGGGCTATGCCGTGACGATCTTCGAGGCGTTCCATAAGGCGGGCGGCGTGCTGGTTTATGGCATCCCCGAATTTCGTCTGCCGAAGGCGATTGTGCAGAAGGAGATCGATAAGCTCTCCGCGCTGGGCGTGGAAATCATGACGAATATGGTTATCGGGAAAGTGCTTTCTATCGATGAGATCATTGAGGATATGGGCTTCGACGCAGTGTTCGTCGGCACGGGCGCGGGTCTGCCCTCCTTCATGGGTATCCCCGGCGAGGCGCTGGTCGGCGTATATTCCGCAAATGAATATCTGACGAGAATCAATCTAATGAAGGCATATCTGCCCGAATCCGATACGCCCATTCGCCATAGCAAGGCGGTTGCGGTCGTGGGCGGCGGCAACGTGGCGATGGATGCGGCAAGATGCGCAAAGCGTATGGGTGCGGAGAATGTGTACATTGTATACCGTCGCTCCGAGGCAGAGATGCCTGCGCGTCTGGAGGAAGTACATCATGCGAAGGAGGAGGGCATTGAGTTCCACCTGCTGCGCAACCCCGTGAAGATCCTGGATAACGGCAAGGGGCAGGTTTGCGGCATTGAATGCCTGAAGATGGAACTGGGCGAGCCGGATGCCAGCGGCAGAAGAAGCCCTGTGCCCGTGGAGGGGTCGAATTATGTGATCGATGTGGACACGGTGGTGATGTCCATCGGTACATCCCCGAACCCGCTGATCCGCAGCACCACGAAGGGGCTGGATACGAACCGCAAGGGCTGTCTGGTAGTTAATGATGAGACGAACCAGACCACGCGCGAGGGCGTTTATGCCGGCGGCGATGCCGTGACCGGCGCGGCAACGGTTATCCTTGCCATGGGCGCAGGGAAGAAGGCGGCAAAGGCAATTGATGAGTATTTGAAGGGGTAAGACCTTGGGGCGCTGCCCCAAACCCCGCAAGGGGTTTCACCCCTTGACCCGATTGGCAAACGCATTTCATGCGTTTGCGGGTGCAAGTATGGATTAGAATAGAAAACCGCTTGTGAGTTGGAGGGTGCGGTTCTCCTTTTCACAAGCGGTATCTTTCGCCAAAATATATATTTTTGTCCCCGCAGGAGCGAATGCTCCTGCCTAATGGGTCAAGGGGCGTGCCCCTTGTGGGGGTGTTGGGGGTGAACCCCCCAAGGTCTTTCAAGAGAGGTGAGGATATGCTGCAAAGATTAAAGGATATGCGGGAAGATCGGGATATTTCATAAAAAAGAATGGCGGAAATGCTGCATATTGCACAAACAACTTATTCCGACTACGAATTAGGCAAAATCAATATCCCCTTGGATACACTGAAAAAGCTGGCGATATTCTTCGGCACCAGCACAGGCTACCTCTTGGACTTGACAGACGATCCCCACCCCTATCCGCGAAAGGCAAAGACCTAAAACCGCAGGACGCCGCCCCACCACCCCGCAAGGGGGCTCAGCCCCCTTGACCCCATTATAGCAAACGCATATGCATGCGTTTGCAGTTACAAATCCGGAATGCAATACAAAAACCGCTTGTGAGTCGGGAAACGTAATTTCCCTTCCGCAAGCGGTCCTTTTTGCCAAAATATTTCATTCCTGCCCTCCGCAGGAGCGAATGCTCCTGCGCAACCGGGTGCAGGGGGTGAGCCCCTGCTGGGGGCGTTGGGAGCAAAGCCCCCAAGGTCTTGCAGGGTGTGGGGCAGAGCCCCACGGTCTTATGTCTTAGGTTTTAGTCTTTTCCTCCACTATACCAGCTTTCCGCCGCATTGAAAAGCCCGTTTTACTCGTGCAGCGCCTCCCACTCGGCATAAAACCCTTCCAGCTTCTCCTCCAAAGCTGTCTTCTCCGCGTAGATCTCCTGCGCCTTGGCATAATCTGTGGCGCAGGCAGCCATCGCCTCGTCCGCCGCCGCAATCGCCGCCTCCGTCTCCTCAATCTGCGCCTCGACCTTCGCGATTTTGTTCGCCAAACGCCGCTCCGCCGCCTGTTGCTCCTTCTGCTTGAGCCAGTCGTTCTTCGTCTCGCTGACCGCCTTTTGCGGGGCTGCCGTCGGCGTAGGCGTAAGCAGAGCCTTCTCGGCTTCGTTGCGCGCGCGCTCCGCTTTTTTCTCTAGGTAATAATCGTAGTTGCCCTGATAGAGGATCACGCCCTCCGGGGTCAGCTCCAGTATCTTCTCCGCAGTCTTATTGATGAAATAACGGTCATGCGAGATATAAACGCAGGTACCCTCATAGCGGTTGATCGCGCTCTCCAGCACCTCCTTCGAGAACATATCCAGATGGTTGGTCGGCTCGTCCAGCATCAGCAGATTCGCCTTGGACAGCATGATCTTCGCCAGCGAAACGCGCCCCTTTTCCCCGCCGGAAAGCGCGGAAATCGGCTTGAACACATCATCCCCCATGAAAACAAATGCGGCAAGCATATTGCGGATCTGCCCCGCGGTGAGGGTGGGATAGGTGTCGGCGATTTCCTGAAAAATCGTTTTGCTCTCGTCCAGCTTCGCCTGCTCCTGATCGTAATAGCCGACGAAAACGTTCGTCCCGAAGCGGATCAGCCCGCTGTCGGAGGGGATTTCCTTCAAAAGCATCCGAAAGAGGGTCGATTTGCCCACGCCGTTCGGTCCGATAATGGCGACCTTCTCGCTGCGCTTTACATCGAAGGAAACGTGTCGGAAAACCGTCTGCCTGCCGTAGGATTTCGATAAATCCTCCGCGTGGAGCACGTCGTTGCCGCTGGTGAGGAAGGGCGTGAGGGTCAGGCGCATCTGTTCGGGCGCGGCTTCGGGGCGGTCGATGCGCTCCATTTTTTCCAGCACCTTCTCGCGGCTTTCCGCCCGCTTGATGGATTTCTCGCGATTAAACGAGCGCAGGGTGCGGATGACGTCCTCCTGATGCTTGATCTCCCGCTGCTGCATCTCATACGCCTTTTGCTGCACCTCGCGATTTTTCTCCTTCTGCTGCCAATACGCGGAGTAATTGCCGTTATAAACAACGGATTTCTTATGCTCGATCTCGATCACCTTCGTCACGATGCGATCCAGAAAATAGCGGTCATGCGAGATAATCAGCACCGCGCCGGGATAGCTGCGCAGAAAATCCTCCAGCCATTCGATGGAGGCGATGTCCAGATGGTTGGTCGGCTCGTCCAGAAGCAGCAGCTCGGGGCGGGAGAGCAGCAGCTTTGCCAGATGCACCCGCGTTTTCTGCCCACCGGAAAGCTGGCTGAGGGGGCGGCTGAATTCGCTCTCCGCAAAGCCCAGCCCCTTGAGAACGCCCTTCAGGCGGCTCTGATAGCCGTAGCCGTCGTTTTGCTCAAAATAATGCTGCAGGGCGGCATATTCCTCCATTTTTTCCGCCAGAGCCTGTCCGTGCAGACCGCCCATTTCGTTTTCTATTTCACGAAGATTTGCTTCTGTCTGAATAATTTTTTCGAAAACCGATAGCATTTCTTCATAGATCGTCCGTCCGCTGTCTATCTGTAGATTCTGGGCAAGATAGCCCGTTGTCGTTTCCTTTTTCAAATAAAATTCGCCGCCGTCTGCGGAAATTTCGCCCGTCAGGATGCGGAAGAGCGTCGTCTTCCCTGCGCCGTTTACCCCGACGATCGCGGCTTTTTCCCGCTCCTCCAGCGTGAAGCTGATCCGCTCCAATATGACATCGATGCCATATGCCTTCTGCAAGTCTCTGCAAGCAAGTATCATCTGTATAACCTCCGTCTGCGCTGCATTTTCTGCCTTTTATGATAACAGAAAATACAGCGGAATGAAAGACTTATTGTTGACAATAAAATAACAGGAGTGCTATACTTTAATTACCATTTATGTCTCGCGCCGTGTGCGTTGCCTGTATATGGATGGGATCTCCGGTATACAAGAGTGGATATGCTTCCGAAAACGGATTTCAGGTGCTTTTTGTGGGCGGTCTCCGCCATGCCCTTGCGAACCGAGGGTACTCTAAAATGAGAGGATTTGGGAAAAATGGACAGCGAAAAACGGATCTCCCCGGCAGTCATTAACAGATTACCCAGATATTACAGATATTTGGGTGACCTGCTGGAAAGTGATATTATGCGCATCTCATCCAAGGAGCTGAGCGCAAAGATGAATATCACGGCATCTCAGATCCGTCAGGATCTAAACAATTTTGGCGGCTTCGGGCAGCAGGGCTATGGGTATAATGTGGAATATTTGTATAACGAAATCAAGAAGATTCTGGGTCTGGACCGGATGTACAACATGATCGTCATCGGCGGCGGCAATATCGGTCAGGCTCTGGTCAACTATACCAATTTTGAAAAGCGCGGCTTCGTCATCAAGGCGGTCTTCGACATCAATCCCCGCCTGATCGGCATGACCATCCGCGGCGTTGAGGTCTATGATATCGACCGCATGGAGGAATATGTCAAAAATAACCCCGTGGACGTGGCGATTTTGACGCTGCCCCGCTCACAGGCGGTGAAGGTTGCCAAGGATCTGGCGAATTGGGGCGTGAAGGGCATGTGGAATTTCAGCCATGTGGATCTGCAGGTCTCCGAGGATGTGCTGGTGGAGAATGTCCACCTGACGGATAGCCTGATGACGCTTTTATACAAAATCAACGAGATGTATTACAGCGAGGATATGCACGAGCAGCATCTGAAGGAGGGGCTGCCCGTCAAGCCGATCAAGACGGAGGATTCCGAGTAAGCAGGCTCCGCTTAAAAAAACATTCCTTTTGTATTTTTTGATTTCTTAAGTGGAACTGCAAGCGGCAATTCAAAGATGTTTTCTTATTTGGACACGCCATAGGGCGGCGATTGGACGGTTTCTTTCTCTTTCGCGATGAGGAGGGGTAAATCTTGAATTGGTTTGCGTTGCTTTCCTATGCCTTCGTATCCTGCATCACGCCGGGGCCGAATAACCTGATGTGCATGGCAAACGGTACGAATCACGGCTTTCGGAAGGGATTGAAATTCTGCTTCGGCGTGACGACAGGCTTCACGCTGATTCTGCTGCTGGCAATCGGCTGCAATATTTTCATTTATCATTCCATACCGGCGATCCTGCGCTTTATGACGCCGATCGGTGCGCTGTATATCCTATGGCTCGCGTGGATCATCTGGCGGGACAAGCCCAAGGAGAAAAAGGAAAGCAAGCTGCAGCTGGATACGACCTCCTTTCATGCGGGGCTGCTGCTGCAATTCGTCAATCCGAAGGGGCTGCTGTACGGCATGACACTGATTACCAATTTCGTCTTCCCCTATGACCGCACGGTGGGGACGTTTGCGCTGGTGCTGGCGTTCAACTGGGTCGTGGTGCTTTTATCGACAATTTGTTGGCTGCTGTGCGGCTCTGTGTTCCAGAAGCTCTTCGAGCGATACAGGAAGCTGTTGAATGCAGTGATGGCGCTGCTGCTGGTCTACTGCACGGTATCGTTGTTTTTGTAAGGCTAAGACCGTGGGGCACCGCCCTAAACTCCTAAGACCGTGGGGCTCTGCCCCACTACCCCGCAAGGGGAGTTCCTCCCCTTGACCCCGTTTGCGCAGGAGCGATTCTCGCTCCCGCGGACACAAAATAGAATATTGGGACAAAATAAAACCGCTTGTGCAAAGGGGAATTGCGTATTCCAATGCACAAGCGGTTTTGTATTTTTCTCGATTTTGTACCTGCAAACGCATGTATATGCGTTTGCTCCAACGGGTCAAGGGGTGAAACCCCTTGTGGGGGTATTGGGGGCAAAGCCCCCAAGGTCTTAGGTCTTAGGTCTTAGGTCTTTCGTCTTTCGTCTCTCACCCCAAAGTCCGCCTTTCCTTCAGTAGTAATACCGCCGCCAGTGCGAAAGCCAGCACATCCGCAATCGGCGCAGCGCCTAACGCACCATCCAGCCCGAAACGCGCCGATAACAGTATCGCCAGCGGGATCAAAAACAGCACCTGCCTGCTCAGGGAAACGACCAATGCCTTCACCGGGCTGCCGATCGCTTGAAAAAACGACGCTGTCACCTGCGGCAAGCCATAGACGAAAAAGCCCAGCATGTACAGCCGGAAGCAATGCACCGCAAATTCCTGATACAGCGGCTCTTCCTTGACGAACAACGCCGCCAGCAGTCCGCCGCCATAGCGGAAAATGCAAAACCACAGCGCAGAGATCACAAAGGACGCCTTCGCCGCCAGCCCGATCGTCTGCCGCACCCGCGCGTACTGCTTCGCGCCGAAATTATAGCCATTGATCGGCTGCGTGCCCGATGCCAGCCCCACAAACATCGCATGCGAAATCTGATAGAGCTTCATCATCAGCCCGTAGCAGGAGAGCGCAATCTCGCTGCCGTAGATCGTCGTCGCACCGTATTTGCGCATGAGGTTGTTCATCACGATCTGCGTTGCCGCAGAAGCCGTCTGCGTGCAAAGGCTGGGAAAGCCCAAGCGGAAAATATCCCAAACCCGCTGTGCGCGCAGCCGCAGATTGCTCCGCCTGAGGGAAAAATGCACGAAACGCGGCAGATACGCCAGCGCGATCAGACCGGATACAATCTGCCCGATGATGGTCGCCAGCGCTGCGCCCAGGATGCCCCATTGGAAGACGAAAATAAAAATCGGGTCGAGCACCACATTCAGCCCCGCGCCGATGAGCATGCTCCGCATCATATACTGCGGGTTGCCGTCCGCACGGATGATCGCCGTAAACGCCATGTTGCACATGCCGAAGGGCTGTCCCGCAAGGCAGATCGCCATGTACTCCGCCGCCTCCTGCGCCACGGCAGGCGATGCGCCGAAAAAGCGCACCAGCGGATGCAGAAAGCACCATCCAAACAGCGGTAGACCGACCCCCGCCAGCAGAAGCAAAAGAAGCGCATTGGCGAAGGTTTCATCCGCCTCCTTCTGCTCGCCGCGCCCCAGATGCAGGCTGATATTCGCCGCACAGCCGTCCCCGATCAAGAGCGCCAGCGCCGCCGCGATGATGCCGATGGGGAAGGTCACATTGGTGGCGGCAATGCCGTTGATGCCCACGGCGTGCCCGATGAAAATCTGGTCAACAATGTTATACAGGGTATTGACCATCAGGGTCAGCGCCGTTGGGACGGAAAAACGCAGCAAAAGCCGCCCGATGGCGTCCGTCCCCAGCGTATTTTGTTGTTTTGCCGCCATGGCGCACCTCCCTTCGAAAAACATAAGCCCTAAGCCGTTCCACCTAAGGCATAGGGCTTGCGTCGATCGAGTTCCTTTCTTATTCCACAGCTTTGCCGCAGTTGCCGCAGAATTTCTGTCCCTCCGCGACTGCCGCGCCGCAGCCGCCACAAACAGCCCCCTCTGCGATCGGCTCTGCATCCACAGTAGGCGCGGTTTCTTCCGCGGCGGGAGCGACTTCCTCTGTGGGGGCGATTTCATCCGCTGCGAGGGCAATTTCTTCCGCAACAGGGGCAGCTTCATCCACAACAGGGGCGATTTCCTCCGCAACGGGAGTAATTTCTTCCACAACGGGCGCGATTTCATCCGCTACAGGGGCAATTTCTTCCGTGGCAGGCGCAGCTTCATCCGTAACAGGGGCAGTCTGTGCTTCCTGCGCTTCCTGTGCCGCCGCTTCCTCCGCTGCCTTGGCTACTGCCGCTGCCGCCGCTTCAGCCTCCTTTGCCGCCTTGCGCTCCGCCTTCTCTGCCTCCTTCGCCGCCTTGCGCTCTGCCTTTTCCGCCTCGCGCTCCGCCTTGCGTTCTGCCTTCTCCGCTTCACGATCGGATTTGATCTGCTCGATCTCGCCCTCCAACTCGCGAATCTTATCCTGCGCTACGACGATTTTATCGCAGACCAGCATAGCTTCGTCCTCCAGCTTTTCGCCCACGGCGTACTTCGCCCAATAAATCTCGCCCAGCTCGCGCTTATACACCTCGATGTTGCCCTTTTGCAGATTGACGTCGCCGATCAGCTTATTGATCTCCATGCTGTCGCTTGCCATATCCGCCGCACTTCTTACTACACCACTTAATTTATCCAAAAAAGCCATGTTATTTTGCACATCCTTTCCCAATTTTCTGCGGGTTTTATGATTTGTTATGCCATAGGGCGCGTCCATAAAGGAATCTTATATGGAGCGTCGCGCACGGTTTCGTCTAAGAAAGCAGCAAGAGGTAAAACCACGCTTTCTGAAACGAATCTACTTATGTTATTATTTCGATATTTTTCCTGAAATTCCTTTTTCTTTGCGCATATTTTCGCAGATGTTTTACATAAGCCGCCAAAAATGCCGCATACTACGGTTGAGGTGATGAAAATGGGCTGGCTGCGAAAATGGGAAACCTTGCCGGAGGAGGTGCGGCAGTTGATTTTGCACAACGGCAGGGACATGGGAAAATTTTACACGTTATCCACAGAGGAGCGGCAGGAGGTGCTGAACCGCATCCGCATGGCGAACACGCCGGACGAGCTGGAAAGCACAGCGAAGCGGCGGTGAGAGAAGACCCGAAAGACCTTGGGGGCTCTGCCTAAGACCTAAAAGACCTTGGGGGCTCTGCCCCTATAACTGACCGATAGCGAAGCTATCGGCAGCAAAACGCCCCCGCAAGGGGATGGAATCCCCTTGACCCCGTTATGGCAAGGGCTTTTTATGCCCTTGCGGGGCAGAGGGAATAAAAATCCTAAAAATGAAGGGGGCATAGCTGCGCTATGTAGACCGATTGCGAGGGAAGTTATATGCAAAACGGGGCTTGCGGATCGTGAGAATGGCTTTTCAGAAAGGCTATGGATACTTTCTTAATTTAGGCGTGCCTTGCGCTCAATCCCCTTTCGGACGATAAAAATCGCTAAAAGTTTTGCAGAAAACACGAACTTTCTATTCAATCCTCCAATTCTGCCCGAAAAGCGAAAATTCGGCGCAACTTGTATTTACATCCCGAAACACACGGCTTATAATAAGCAGAGATATTGCGTTTTGCGGGGAGCTTTCCCCCATGGATCGGCATCAAACAGGCGGGGAGGCCCTATGCGATGGATTTATTGAAAAGACGAATTTTAAGGGATGGCGTAGAACTTGGCTCACAGATCATCAAGGTGGATTCTTTCCTGAATCACCAGCTGGATGTCGGTCTATTCATGGCTCTGGGCAAGGAGATACACAGCCGCTTCGGGCATATGGGGATCAATAAGCTGCTGACGATCGAGTCCTCCGGCATTGCGATCGCGACGGTGACCTCGCAATATTTCGACCTCGCGCCGGTGGTATTTGCGAAAAAAACACAGCCGAGCACCATGAGCGATGATTTTTACTACGCCCCGGCAAAATCCTTCACCAAGGGCAACAGCTATACCGCGCGGGTTGCCAAAAAATTTCTGCATCCCGGCGATAAAATCCTGATCGTGGATGATTTTCTGGCGCATGGCGAGGCGGCTCTGGCGCTCTGTTCCCTTGCGGAGCAGGCGGGCGCGACGGTCTGCGGGATCACTGCCGTGATCGAGAAGGAATATCAGGGCGGCAGTGCGAAGCTGCGCGAGGCTGGGTATTATGTCGATTCCCTTGCCGTTGTGACGAAAATCGAGAACGGCGAGATTTATTTTAAGTGAGAAGGTCTTGGGGATTGCTCCAAAACCTAAGACCGCGGGGCTCTGCCCCACCACCCCGGCAGGGGGTCACCCCCTGCACCCGTTTGCGCAGAAGCGATTCTCGCTCCTGCGGGGACAAAAACAGATTATTATGGCAAAAAATACCGCTTGTGAAAAAGGGAATTGCGTTCCCCAACTCACAAGCGGTTTTCTATTTCATTCCAATTTGTACCCGCAAACGCATGCATATGCGTTTGCCTAATGGGGTCAAGGGGGCGCACCCCCTTGTGGGGTTTGGGGCAAAGCCCCAACACCCCTAAAGATCGTGGGACTCTGTCCCACACCCTGCGAGGGGAGTTCCTCCCCTCGACCCCGTTTGCGCAGGAGCATTCGCTCCCGCGGAACAAAAATAGATTTATTTTGGCAAAATAAGACCGCTTGCGAAAGGGAAATTACGTTTCCCAACTCACAAGCGGTTTTCTGTTTCATTCCAATTTTGCACCCGCAAACGCATGCATATGCGTTTGCCTAATGGG
>CAVGZD010000045.1:0-16865 GCA_963633805.1 Lachnospiraceae bacterium
GGAGTTTCAGTGTAGCACACAAAAGCGAAAAAGTCAACCTCTCCGCTCGGTTTTTTGCCTGAAAACGGGTGAGTTTTTGTGCTGACGCTTCCTATATAGTGAGAAGCCCGCAGGCGGTTAAACCTGCGGCCTTTGTGCTTTCAAAGCCTATGCGTCAATCTCTGTGCCACCCTGGAATTTGAAGGTCATCCGTCCGTCGGCGTGGACGGTTATCGTGTCGATAATGGTGAGCCAGAGCTTTTCGTCAAACACAGTGAGGGTATCCAATTCCTGCACCTCAAACATAAATGCCCAAATTGCTTCTGCTTGGGTTTACCCGCACTGCCTTTGCGGTCTGTACTTTGCAAGGATGAATCATAAGGATTCATCCTTCACTGCTTGCAAAAAACGTTCTGCTGATTTGCTAAACACCGCATAGCGTTTCCAAATCAGCGCATAGTGTATCTCCAGCGGTGGTTCCAGCGGGCAAAAGCATACGGCTTCGTCCAATTTAGAGGGCAGCAGATCCTCGGTCGTCAAGTAACAGCCGAAGCCGCTTTTCACGAACTTTTCCGGTGAGCCATTGATGACATTATAGGTTGCGGCAATATTCAGATTCTCAATTTCTGTTTCCGCCCAGTGAGAGATAATCCTTCGCAGACCGACTCTGCGATGGAACACCAACGGGATCGTAGGTAAATCCTCTTTCCGAATCAATCCCTTTTTCGCCAGTGCATGATCGGATGGCAGCAGCAAACCCCAGTGTGAGGAATCCGGCAGCGAAACATACTCATATTGCATGGTGTCGATTGGCTCTAAGAAAACGGAGAAATCCAGACTGCCGTGTTCCAGCCGTTCCAGTACATCGATGGCGTCGCTACTGTAAAATTGAAAATGGATGCCCGGATGCTCTGCCTGGAGCGCAGCGGCGGCTTTCAGTACGGAGGCGGTCGGATTGCCGCCGATGGCTACCTCGCCGCTGATTTGCGCGGCGTCTGCATTCAACTCACGCTCTGTCTTTTCCAGTAGCGTGAGGATCTCATAGGCACGTTTCCGCAGCAACACACCTTCCTCCGTCAGCGTGATCTTCCGTTTTCCTCGAATCAGCAGTTGTTTTCCAACTTCCTGTTCCAGCTCCATAAGCTGCTTGGAAAGCGACGGCTGGGAGATATGCAGACTTTCTGCGGCTCGTGTGATATTTTCTTCCCTTGCGACCGCAAGAAAATAGCGCAGCAGACGAATTTCCATGATTTCTTCACCTCCCTCATAGTATACGCCGAATTATCATTCCTGTCAACTATGATAATTCATTCTATATAAGTATTTGTTATCGTTAAGCGAAGGCAGTATACTATTTTTGAAATATAGAAGCAGAAAGAAGCATCTGAACATGGAAACAGAAAAAGCAAAGCAGCAACTGGATATGCTGCACGGTTCCATCTGGAACAAGCTGCCGCTGTTTGCATTCCCGGTGGCGGCAACCGCCATTCTGGAACAGCTATTCAATGCGTCTGACATTGCGGTGGTAGGTAACTTCACCGGTGCTGGGAAGACTGTAGCTGTGGCGGCGGTGGGGGCAAACAGTTCTATCATTGCGCTGATCGTCAACCTGTTTGTGGGTATCGCCTTGGGCGCAAATGTTGTCATCGCCAACGCTATTGGGCGGGATGATCAGGAAGCGGTGAAAAAAGCTGTCCATACCTCTATTGTGGCAGCGTTTCTGGGCGGCATTCTTCTGGCGGTAGTTGGCGAATTTGTGGCGGCTCCGCTGCTGCACTTTCTCAATGTGCCGGACGATGTGTTTGACTCGGTGCTGCTCTATCTGAGAATTTACTTGCTGGGAATGCTGGTGATTTTGCTTTATAACTTTGAGGCGGCGATTTTCCGCAGTGTGGGAGATACCCGTGTGCCACTGATTGCGTTGGCAACCTCCGGCGTGCTGAATGTTGTTCTGAATTTGTTCTTTGTGGCAGTCCTGCGGATGACCGTCAACGGTGTTGCCATCGCCACGGTGATCTCCAATGCGGTCAGTTCGGTGCTGCTGCTCCGGCGTCTGCGGATCTCCAAGCAGTACATTCATGTAGAGTGGCAGTCACTGCGAATGAATTGGAAAGCCTTTAGGCAGATTATGAAGATCGGTTTGCCTGCCGGTATCCAGAGCGCCGTGTTTGCAGTTTCCAACATCGTAATCCAATCTGCCCTCAACAGCCTTGGCACGGTGGTCAAGTCCTCGAATCCCAAGCGGATGAAAGAAAATCTGGATATTTTTGATTTTGTGCTTTCCGAAAAGGAAATGCAACAGATAGAGATGTTGGACACCGGGCATACCTGCTTTATGCCCCGAAATACCGGTCCCGCAGTGGATGAGTTCCTGAAAAAGGCGGTACAGCATTAGCTATCAGAGAAAAGAGAACGAAGGGAACCACCAATTTTGTTTGATGGATTCCTTCGTTACTGCCTCTAATTCTTTGCATTTTACACGTCAATCTCTGTGCCACCCTGGAACTTGAAAGTCATCCGCCCGTCAGCGTGGACGGTCACCGTGTCGATGATGGTCAGCCAGAGCTTTTCGTCAAACGCGGTGAGGGCATCCAATTCCTGCAGCTCGAACATAAATCATTGCATCAAACTGTGCGTCCGTCATGCTGTCACGGGTGGGGATTTTAGGAACAGACAGCGAATACGGAACGCCGCCGGTCATGATGATCTGGCGATACAGTGTGTCGATGAGAACCGATACAGGCAGTCCGATATCCGCAAGAATCGCTTCTGCCTGCTGTTTGATCTCCGGCTGCACACGAGCCGTTACATTTGCGCTTTTTGTTGCCATGATAAGCACCTGCCTTTCCTGCCTGTATTATAGCATATTGTATCGCTAATTGCAATACAATATGCTGGTGTTCACAAAAAGTTGCAGGTCATCATATGCAGCACCACCTTGGAATGACTTCAATCCTCGTCACATCACCCACGCAGGAGATAGTGGATGTGCCAGACTGTAACAGTGGGAAGCCGTCACCCGTGACCGTATCGTTTTTTAGAACCGTGCCCTTGTAGCAGTTCATCAGCTCACTGTCGATTTCGATGTACTCGTCAATGGCTGAAATTGCCCATGAATTTGTGACGGCGGCGGACGAGACATTAAGCGTGACCGCACCGCTGCCGTAAAGATTTATATCTACTTGTTTGTTTTGTTTACACTTGGAGCGGCAATGGGGCTTTTCATCACGCCCGAACAGAAAACTGTGACCTTTTTCGTCCTGCTGACAGCCATCCCCACATTGTTTAACGGAAGACCGATCCGGATCATTCTTTTCATTTTTGGCTATGCTGTTTTTTCACCATGATGGCGGTGCGGGTCAAAACGGGCGCCGTTTTGAAGTCCGATTTGACCAATGCATTCGTTTATTCTATCCTTGGGGCAGTCATGGCGACCTATTCCTGCGTGACAAAAAGCAAGAAGAGCTTTGCGGAGCATGAACTCAAACGCATGAGCTATATGGATATCATGACGAAATTAGGCAACCGCTACGCGCATGATTTGTGCATCGAACAGCTGCGGGATAGCGGGCAGTCCTTTCATGTTGTGCAGCTGGATCTGAACTGCCTCAAAACGCTCAATGATACGAAGGGGCATGCTGCCGGGGATGCGCTGATTCGCGCCGCTGCCGATTGCATCGAGCGGGTATTTTCCGCGCATGGGCAATGCTTCCGCACGGGTGGCGATGAATTTTGCGTCATCATAGAGAGGGTTGGTTGTGACATGGAGGGGCTTCTGGATGAGTTTGACCACGCGATCTCCGGCCGGAAAGGGGAATATACCGATTCGCTTATGGCTGGGTCAGCTCTGCGGAATTTCCGGAGGCGGATGTGATGCAGCTGCTGAAAATCGCAGATTTGAGGATGTATGAAAGAAAACAGGAGTTTCATCAGAGCCGGGCAGGGGCTTAGGATGTCCTTGGCGGCGGGGATGGATTTGGAATGACTCACAAAAAGAGAGCGGTTTTTTGGCGATTCTGCTAAGTTCCGCTCTTTTTTGTTTGCTTGGAGTTTTCGCCGAAAGGAGCTTTTGCGCGCGCATAAATCGCTTCGCGATCGGTCGTATTGTGTCGCCAATGTACGCCCTTGCTGGGAAATGTATACAAAAAGAGAATGGTTCTTCTGGTGATTTTGCTGAGATTCGGCTCTCTTTTGTTTGCCCGCAATTTTTCTCCAAAAGCGTTTTTGCGCCTGTGCACAAATTGTTTCGCGATCGGCTGTATCGTGCCGTGGATTTCGTTTTTTGGCAATATATACAAAAAGAGAGCAGTGCTTTTGGCAATTCTGCCAAGCTCCTGCTCTCTCTTGATGATTCAGCAATCTACACGATGCCCCTCTTACACATTGCGATCCAGCGTCGGCGATGCGCTTTTCGGCTGAAAATGCGTTGCGGCAGCGGTATAGGCAGCCTTCGCTTTAGCGCGGCGCACCTTCCGTTCCGTCGGCGATTCCACTGCGCCCTTCGTCTGGAGCATCTCCGGCATAGCAGCCCTTGTCCGTGCGCGCTCCAGCTTCTTTTCCTCCGGTGTTTTCACCTTCGTTTCTGCCTTGCTCGGCTCGGCGGGCTTTGGCTCGGTCTTCTCCGTTTTCTCCGGCTTGCCGTCCTCCGCGGCTTTTGCGGGTGCATCGGGCGATTCGGGGCGCTCGGTCTTGTCCGCATCGGGCGTTTCGTCCTGCGCAGGCTCTTCCTCGCGCGGCGTCTGCTCCGCTTTTTGCGCTCGGTTTCCTCCTGACGCGCCAGTGCTTCCTCGACCTCGGTCGGCAGCTTCGCGTATTCCCCGCTCTTGACGAACTTCGCCGTGGACTCATTGACGCGATCCATGCGGCGTTTTTCCTTCATGATGATGCCCAGTTTCTGCCCCTTGGGGATATTGGGGTTATTCTTCGTGGCGGAAATGACGGAAAGCGACTGATTGATGCGGTTCATTTTCAGCCGTTCGACATCCTCCTTAGTCTTGCAGCGGCGCAGATCCTTCTCGTAAGCCTTCTGCTCCATTTCCTCATTTTTCAGCTCTGCATAGGTTTTCGGGTCCTTCTGGCGCAGATATTCCATCTTATCCGGAGACAGATTGCCGCCGTAGGTCAGTTTATCGCGGATTTTTTGCAGGCGATTATCCGTGCCGTCCTCCCTCTGACCGTTCACGCCGTACATCTGTTCGAACATCTGATCCAGACGCTCCTGACCCTTGGAGGTATAGTCGTTATTTTGTTTGCGCATATTCCACATGGATTTCAGCTCCATCGTGCGCAGATGTGTATTCATATTGCCAATCATGTTGAAATTTACTTGGATGCCCCCTTTACTGCGAAAAAATCTCCCTTTTCTTATATATCGTCACAAAAGGGAAAAACTGTACAGCCAAGGGGAGAAAAAACCTTGAGGGCGCCACCCTCAAACTCCCGCAAGGGGACTCAGTCCCCTTGACCCAGATTGCGCAGGAGCGATCCTCGTTCCTGCGGAGGGCAGAAATAAAATATTTGGGCAAAAAATACCGCTAATGAAAGGGAATTGCATTTTCCAACTCACAAGCGGTTTTTGTATTTTATTCAGCTTTGCACCCGCAAACGCATGTATATGCGTTTGCCAATCGGGTTCCAAGGGATGAAATCCCTTGGCAGGGTTTTGGGGACAGAGTCCCCAAGGTCTTAGGTCTTCGCTCTTTCTAAAACTGCCCCATCATCCGCAGCATGTCAAAAATGTATCGCTGCATAAACCGTAGCACCAGCGCAAGCGATGCCAGATAACAGCCCAGCTCGATGGATTTCTGTAGGGACGTATGCTGCCGCCGGACCGCCAGCGTCTCCAGCACCGATTGCACGCAGATGATCAAAAGCTGCTGCCCCGCCAGCACTAAAAACGCATCCATTGCATACACCCTCCCTCTGCGCCGGAGTCCATTAGAACCCCTTCATACATTTTTCATAAAATCTTCATGTAATCCTATGAAAAAAACTCTTTTCAAATGCAATTTTTTGGTTCATAATAAGAAGAAAAGCAATATCCCAAAGGGGGAATTGAGAGATGAAAAAGAAAATATTGCGCGTTTTTTTGGGATTTTTCGGCATTTGCGGTCTGCTTCTGGCGGGGCTTTGGGGCTTTTTCCGCCTGCGCTGTATGCAGGCATGGAAGAAGAAGGACGATACCCATCCGCAAATGGTTTACGATACCGCAGAGGGTGGCATCGCCTATCGCTCCATCGGCTGCGGCAGACCGCTTCTGCTGGTGCATAGCATGATGCCCGGCGCATCCTCCCGCGAGTGGGATGCGGTGGCGGAGGCTCTCGCGGAAAATTACCACGTTTATGCCATCGATCTGCCCGGCTTCGGCAATTCCTACTGTCCCCAAAAGCCCTGGACGGCATATCAATATGCAAATTGCCTGCATGATTTTATCGCAAACGTCATCGGGCGTTCCGCCTGCATCTGCGGCGCGAACGGCGGCGCGGATTTCGCGCTGATCCTCTCTCTGCTGCATCCGGAGGACGTTTCGCGGCTGGTGCTGATCTCTCCGGAGGGCATCGGGCGCGGCTTCGCCACGGAGGAGGAGGTCAAGCCGCTTTCCCTCCTGCTTGCGCCCATCATCGGCACGCAGAAGTTCCTCAGCGGCACATCCTGCAAGAGCATGCAGCAGCGGCTGGAACATGCATATTATGCACCGGAGCGTGTATATGCGGGGCTGGTGCAGCAGTATGTGGATGCGGCGCGCTGCGGGCGTTATGCACAGGCGACCTTCGCCGGTCTGCAAACCCGTTTTTATGCCGCGGATACGATAAAGGCGTTCACGCAGCTTTGCGTTCCCTTCCTGATGCTTTGGGGCGAGGAAAACCGTGACAATCCCTGCGAATATCTCGAGGCGGCGGAGAAGCTGAAGACCTACGGCTCCTTCGTGCTTTTTGAAAAAACGGCGGCTCTGCCCCATATGGAAAACAGCAGAGCATTTTTGGATCATGTACAGGAATTTTTGAAATAAGGAGGAAACATTTATGCACTGGTCGGAAATACCCGGGCTATCCCAAGAACACATGGAGGCGTTTTTTCGCACGGCGATGCTGCCGGAGTCCAAGATTGGGCGGCATGGCGTGATTCCGCGGATGGAGCCGCGCTTCGTTTCCTGCGATTTTGAGAAGGGAACGCTGGATATGGCGTATCCTGTCATGGAATGGGAGCTGAACCCGGAGGACATCCTGCACGGCGGCATTACATCGACCGCGCTGGATACCTCGATGGGGACGCTGGCGCATTATTACACGCAGCTGAACGCACCCGCCGTGGTGACAGTGACCTTCAATGTCTCCTTCCTCAAGCCGGTCCAGCCGACGGACACCTTCCATGTCATCTCCCAGATGGAATCCTTGGGACGGACGCTGGCGACCGTGCGCGGGGAGATCCGTCTGGAGCGGGACAATATCCTTGCGGGCATCGCAACGGCGACGTTTATGGCTGTTAGTGGTTGAGCGGCAGTTGATTTGAGATAGAAAGGAACACGGATATGATTATACTGAAAGATGAAATCTCCTCACAGGAGAATATGGAGGCATGGCTCTCCCAACTGGGGCAGGCGGATAACCGCATTTCCAATTCCGGGCTGGTCAAGCGGATGAACCCGTGCTTTGTCTCCTGCGATTTTGCGAAGCGGGAGGCTTGCCTTGCCTTCGAGGTATACGATTGGGAGCTGAACCCCGGCGGGACGCTGCACGGGGGGATTATTGTGACGGGCTTCGATATGTCCTTCGGGCTGACCTGCCATTACTACGCGAAGCAGCACATGGTCACGACGGTGAATCTGACGACGACCTTCCTCAAGCCGATCCTGCAGGGGGACACGGTGAATTATCATGTCAAGATTACCTCGCTGGGGCGCACGCTGGTCAGCATGACGGCGGAGGCGCGGCTGAGCCGCGGGGATATCCTTGCTGCGACGGCGACGGCGACCTTCATGCGTCTGGACAAGGTATTTGATGTGCCGATTTGAGGGCATAAGACCTTGGGGGTTTCACCCCCAACACCCCCGAAGACCTTGAGGGCGCTGCCCTCAAACACCCGCCAAGGGAGTTTTGTCAAAGCATCCTCCCTTCGGGAGGACGGCTTCGCCGCCGCCTTTATCTTGGCGGTGCTCACACCCTTGGAACCCATTTGCGCAGGAGCATTCGCTCCTGCGGGGAAAAAATGGATATTTTGGCAAAAAATACCACTTGTGAAAGGGATATTGTGTATCCCGATTTACAAGCGGTATTTGTATCTCATTTCAATTTGCATCCGCAAACGCATGAAATGCGTTTGCTATAATGGGGTCGAGGGGAGGAACTCCCCTCGCGGGGTAGTGGGGCGGTGCCCCACGGTCTTGGGGGCGTTGCCCCAAACCCCACAAGGGGCATCATGCCCCTTGACCCTGATTGGCAAACGCATTACATGCGTTTGCGGGCACAAGGCTGAATAATATACAAAAACCGCCTGTGGATTAGGAAATTCCATCCCCCTTCCACAAGCGGTAATTTTTTGTCAAAAATCTTTATTTTTGTCCCCGCAGGAGCGTATGCTCCTGCATAACCGGGTTCCAAGGGGGTGACCCTCTTGGCGGGGTGTTGGGGCAGAGCCCCAAGGTCTTCGCAGGGTGGTGGGACAGAGTCCCACGGTCTTCTTTTTGCCCTCGCAGGAGCGTATGCTCCTGCGCAATCGGGTCAAGGGCGGAAGCCCTTGTGGGGGAGTTGGGGGCAAAACCCCAAGGTCTTAGCCCCTTAGAACTCCGCGTTTTTCACCGTTCTCGGGTAAGGCAGCACGTCGCGGATGTTGCTTACACCCGTCAGATACATCACCGCACGCTCAAAGCCCAGCCCGTAGCCAGCATGTCTCGTGCCGCCGTATTTGCGCAGATCCAGATACCACCAGTAATCCTCGCGCTTCAGCCCCAGCTCGTCCATACGCGCCTCCAGCACATTCAGACGCTCCTCTCTCTGGCTGCCGCCGATGATCTCCCCAACGCCGGGCACAAGCAGATCCATCGCCGCAACGGTCTTCTTATCATCGTTCAGGCGCATATAAAACGCCTTGATCTCCACGGGATAATCCGTAACAAATACGGGCTTTTTGAAAATCTGCTCCGTCAGATAGCGCTCATGCTCCGTCTGCAAATCGATGCCCCATTCCACGGGGAACTCAAACGTATGCCCGGATTTCTGCAGCAGCTCCACAGCCTCCGTGTAGGTCACTCTGCCAAAATCGCTGTTCAGGATATGATGCAGACGCTCCAGCAGCCCCTTGTCCACAAAGCTGTTGAAAAATTCCATCTCCTCCGGCGCCTTGTCCAGCACATACTGAATGATGTATTTCAGCATTTCCTCTGCGATCTCCATGTTGTCGTTCAGATCGGCAAAAGCCATCTCAGGCTCGATCATCCAGAACTCCGCAGCGTGGCGGCTCGTGTTGGAATTTTCTGCGCGGAAGGTCGGCCCGAAGGTGTAGATATTGCGGAAAGCCATCGCAAAGGTCTCCGCGGAAAGCTGTCCGGATACGGTCAGGTTCGTCTCCTTGCCGAAGAAATCCTTGGAATAATCCACCTTGCCATCCTCTGTGCGGGGCAGGTTTTCCAGATCCAGCGTCGTCACGCGGAACATCTCGCCCGCGCCCTCGCAGTCGGAGCCGGTGATGATGGGCGTATGCGCATAAACGAAGCCCTTGCCCTGGAAAAATTCATGGATCGCCATCGCGATCAGGGAGCGCACGCGGAATACTGCGGAGAACAGGTTCGTTCTGGGGCGCAGATATGCGATCTCACGCAAAAATTCCACGGAATGCCGCTTTTTCTGCAAGGGATAATCGGGCGTGGAGGCGCCTTCCACGGTGATTTCCATCGCCTTTACCTCGAAGGGCTGCTTCGCCTCGGGTGTTTCGACCAGGATACCCTTTACAATCAGCGCCGCGCCGACGTTCTGCTTCGCGATCTCATCATAATTGCCCAGCTTATCCGCCTCAAAAACGATCTGGATATTCTTGAAGAAGGAACCGTCATTCAGCTCGATGAAGCCGAAGTTTTTGGAAGCGCGCATGGTGCGAATCCAGCCGCCCAGCGTTACCTCTTTGTCTGCATATGCAGCCGTATCGCGATAAATAGATTTTACGGTTGTCAAGTCCATGAGAGTACATCCTTTCTGATTCAAAAATGGTGGCGTGGATCATTTCTTGCTCAAAAACTGGCCCAGCTTTTTATCCTCCGTGCGGATATGCACGACCAGCGCGGCAACCTGATTATTCAGCTTTGCCATATCGGCGATGGAGGGGGTATCGGGCATTTTTGCCGCCAGATCCTTCAGCGTCGCTCTGTAATTCTGATGGAATGCCTTATGCGCTGCCATGCCGGGGTAATTCGCCTTGGCTTGCAGCTGTTCCTCGTGAGCAAAATGTTTGTCTACATAGTCCAGCAGGAATTTCATGGTAGGCGCGATGACACTGCGGCCTTCCCGCTGCTGCAGGCGTCCATCAGGGCATTGACCGCGCGGAACAGCTCGCGATGCTCCTCATCGATGATCGCACTGCCTGTTTCCAGGTCCTTTGTCAGTTCATATTTCATGTGCATTATCTCCTTTTTTCCCATAAGCTATTCCATCTGCTCATCTTATCATTTTATCCCCTCTGGGCGAAAAAGACAAGCCTTTCGGGAGAATTTCTTCCGAAAGACCAAAGACCTTGAGGGCGCCGCCCTCAAACTCCCCTAAGACCTTGGGGGCTTCATCCCCAACACCCCCACAAGGGCATTCTGCCCTTGACCCGGTTGCGCAGGAGCGATTCTCGCCCCTGCGGAGGGCAGGAATCAAATATTTTGGCAAAAAAAAGACCGCTTGTGCAAAGAGAAATTGCGTATCCCAATGCACAAGCAGTTTTGTATTTTTATTCCGATTTTGCGCCCACAAACGCATACATATGCGTTTGCTATACCGGGGTCAAGGGGCATGATGCCCCTTGTGGGGGTATTGGGGGCAAAGCCCCCAAGGTCTTTGGTCTTTCGGTTTTATACCTCCATAATAATCGGCAGGATCATCGGGCTACGCTTGGTCTTCTGCCAGATGTAATTCTTCAGCGTATCCTTGATAACGCCCTTGATATAATTCCAGCTCGTGACGTTGCGCTCCTCGCATCTAAGCAGCGCCTCCTGCACGACCGCACGCGCCTCATCCATCAGATTCTCCGATTCACGCACATATACGAAGCCGCGGGAGATAATATCCGGTCCTGCCAGCAGCGTCCCCATCTCCCGATCCATCGAGACAACAACCACCATCAGCCCGTCCTCGGAAAGATGCTTTCTGTCGCGCAGAACGATATTGCCGACATCGCCAACGCCAAGGCCGTCCACCAGCACCTGCCCGGTCGGCACAACGCCCGTGACCTTCGCCTCGTTCTGATTGACCTCCAGCACCTCGCCCAGCTTCATCACGAAAATATCCTCCTTATCCATCCCCATCGAAACCGCCAGATCCCGATGATGCGACAGATGCATAAATTCGCCGTGAACCGGCATGAAAAAGCGGGGCTTCGTCAGCGCAAGCATCAGCTTCAGCTCCTCCTGCCGCGCGTGACCGGAAACGTGGATATCCTCAATATCGCCATAGACCACCTTCGCGCCCTTTTTCAAGAGCTCATTGACCACGCGGAACACGCTTTTCTCGTTCCCGGGAATCGCAGATGCGCTAATAATGATTTTATCATCCGGTTTGACATTGATCTGGCGATGCTCACCGGAGGCGATGCGCGAGAGGGCGGACATCGTTTCGCCCTGGCTGCCCGTCGAGATGATAACAAGCTGATTATCCTGATAATTCTTTGCTTCGTTGATATCGATCAGCGTGCGCGGGGGGATCCAGAGATAATCCAGCTCGGAGGCGGTCTTTACCGCATTGACCATGCTCCGCCCGATGATTGCAACCTTTCTGCCGTACATATAGGCGGCGTTGATGACCTGCTGGATGCGGTGGATATTCGAGGAGAAGGTCGCCACCATGATGCGGTTTTTCGGCGTTTCCTCAAAAATTTTCTCGAATACCTTGCCCACCGTTTTCTCGGACATGGTAAAGCCCTTACGCTCGGCATTGGTGCTGTCGCTCATCAGCAGCAGCACACCCTGCTTGCCCAGCTCCGCAAAGCGCTGCAAATCGATAATATCGCCATCGATGGGGGTGTAATCCACCTTGAAGTCGCCCGTATGCACCACCGTGCCGACGGGCGTTTGAATCGCCAGCGCAACGGCATCGGCAATGGAGTGGTTGGTGTGGATGAACTCGACCGTCATCTGTCCCAGCTTCACCATCTCTCCGGGGACAACGGTGTGCCGTCTGGTAGAATCCAGCATTTTGTGCTCACGCAGCTTGTTTTCCAGAAGCCCCAGCGTCAGCAGCGTACCGAATACGGGCACGTTCAGCTGCTTGAGGATATAGGGCAGCGCGCCGATATGATCCTCATGCCCGTGCGTCAGCACGATCCCCCGCACCTTTTCGATATGATTTGCCAGATAGGTAATATCCGGAATCACCAGATCGACCCCCGGCATATCATCCTCGGGGAAGGCAAGGCCGCAGTCGATGATGATGATATCATCGCCGTACTCCAGCACCGTCAT
This sequence comes from Lachnospiraceae bacterium, assembly GCA_963633805.1. Classification (GTDB taxonomy): domain Bacteria; phylum Bacillota; class Clostridia; order Lachnospirales; family Anaerotignaceae; genus Anaerotignum_A. Next base: position 12,626 of record CAVGZD010000045.1, read on the forward strand.
GTTCTTTCCGATCTCCTCCAAGCCGCCCAGCGCGATCACCTTCAGGCTTGCCTTGCCCTTTGCCTTGCTCCTCGTGCGGGGCTTGGATGTTGTTTTGGCCGCAGGCTTTGCCGCCGTCTGCGCGGCTTTTTTTGCGGTCGGTTTTGCAGTTGTCTTTGCGGCGGGCTTTGCTGCCGTTCTCTTGGCAGGCTTCGCCGCCTTCGTCCCCTGCGCGTCCTTTGCTTTTGAGCCGCTTGCTTTCGGCTCCTTCGCAGGTTTCTTTTCTGTCAAAAAACATTCCTCCTTTCGTTTTTTTCATCGGCTCACGGAAAAACGCTGCTCTGCGCTTCCGCTCTCCGATAAAATGCGGCGCAATCGCCAAATGCAAAAAACACCCTGTCTCTTGCTTTGGCTGCGCGATGCTCCTTCTATTTAGTATGGCGAAAATGGGGGCGATCTAAACGATTTGTTCTGCGACTTTCCGCCGCAGGATCGCCCTCTATTGCCATAAAAATGCCTTTAGTCCAGCTCTACGGTATATTCCTCCGCCTTCTGCGCAAACAGATCCGCCACGCGGTCAAATTCCGCGTCGTCCTCCACCATTTCATAGGTGACGTCATCCGCATTGATGGAAATTTCCTTCAAAATGATAGCATCCGTCTCATCATCCGCCATTAGCTCCGTCTCCACAACCAGCAGATAGCGTTCGCCGCCGCATGCCACGTTATCGATAATGGAAAATTCAACCTCTATGCCGTCCTCATCCGTCATGGTCACGATCTCAAATTCCAGCTCATCCATTTCATCAAAAAGCTCAGCCATGTTTTTCTGCTCCTTTTCTTTTTCGATTGATAAAAATTTGCACAACAAAAACACGCGGCATTCGTTTTTCTCACAAAATCCCGCGCGCCCCCGATGCGGTCTCAGGGGGTATTTTGTCTGCTGTCCAGATAGCCCTGCAAAATATGCACTGCCGCCATCTTATCGATCACGCTCTTGCGCTTATCGTGCCCCAAACCGATCTCCCGCAGGGAACGCTCCGCGGCAATGGTGCTGAAACGCTCGTCCCACAAAATGACCTGCACCTTCGGGAAACGCTTCTCGATGCGGCTGCAAAAATCCTTCGTTTTCACGCAGCGCTCCCCCTCAGAGCCGTCAAGATTCTTCGGATAGCCCAAAACGATGACCTCCGCCTGATACTCCTCCACAAGCTCCGCCAGGCGGCGCATGCTTTTCTTAAATTCCATCGGATTGTCCCTGCGGATAATCTCGACGCCCTGCGCCGTCCAGCCGAAGGGGTCGCTGACCGCAACACCGATGGTTTTATCTCCAAAATCCAAGCCTATGATACGCAATACGATTCCTCTCTCTAGGTGTATCCCGATAAGAAAACATACAAGAGCTGAAATAGCGGAAAGGCTGCGGATGCATGGCGATCTCCCGCAGGCATCCTTTGGAAGGGAAGGTTTTTCTCGTTTACACTCGAAAACCGCTCATGCTTTCCTTCCATTCCTCGTTTTCCCGGCGTTCCGCCAGGTTTTCACTCGTCATGGACGGAAGGAAAGCCCGCTACCGGGGGCTGTCAAGGGAGATCAATGCAGCAGCCGTACCTTTCAGCATTTCAGAATTTATGTTTTCTTATCCAAGTGCACCTTTGTAAATTTTACGCGTTCCGATCCAGATAATCCTTCACCAGCTCCTCCAGAAGCTCGTCCCGCTCCAGCTTGCGGATCAGCACGCGCGCGTTCTGATGGCTGGTGATATAGGTCGGGTCGCCGGAGAGGATATAGCCCACGATCTGATTGACGGGATTATAGCCCTTCTCCCGCAATGCCCCCGTGACTGCAACAAGAATGCGTCTGGCTTCATTTTCCGGCTTCTCCACGCCGCCGAAATATTGCGTTTCGTTGATATTGCTCATGTTTTTCACGCTCCGTTCCCTTTGGGTTCCCCTGTCTCCTGTCAAGCCGCTGTGCGGCGAAAATGCTGCATTAGATTTTGCCAAGTTGCAAAAAAAGCCTTAAGACTGCGGAAGGGTTTGGGAAACGAGGTTCATCACTTTGCTGCGCAAAGCGGGCTTTGCCCGCCGCCCCTTCTTGGGCGGTGAGTAGTTTCCCAAGTGGAATCCGCAGCCGGACTTTACTTCCGGCGAGGAAAACTAAGAGTTTCAAGGCTTTTAAGCCGATGGAACTCTTAGTTTATTCTGCTGATTAAGCAAGTCGAAATCCTGATTTCGACTTATTCGTTGATATTCTTTATGATACCCGAAACGCACGCCGATTGCAACCACATTCTTTTTACAGGATGATCACAAAGAAAGCCCCTCTGCCCTGCCGCGCAGACCATCCTCCGCAACTGCGCTGATCTCCGTGGGGGCGATTCGATTCGTCAGATCGACGGGGCTTGCGCCATAAACCTTATTGTAATTCGTTGTATGTCCTTCATAGAGATTTTCGCCGATTTTTCTCTCATAGAGCACATCCACCGTCCTGCCCAGATAGCCCCGCAGGAAATCCTGCATCATCTCATCGCTCAGCGCCATCAGCTTATGGCTGCGCTCGCTCTTGACGGCATTGCTGAGCTGATCCTTGCGTTCCGCCGCGGGCGTGCCCTTTTTCGGGGAGTAGGGGAACACATGAATTTTGGCAAAGCCAATCTCCTTGGCAAAGGCGTAGCTCTGCTCGAAATCCTCCTCTGTTTCCCCCGGAAAGCCGACGATGATGTCCGTTGTCAGCGCGACCTCCGGCAGATAGCGGCGCAGGGTCTGTACCGCCTGCCGATATTTCGCTGTGTCATATTTGCGATTCATCTCCCGCAGCGTTTTGTCGCAGCCGCTTTGCAGAGAAAGGTGGAAATGGTCGCAGACCTTCGGCAGAGCCGCCATCGCCTGCGCAAATTCCTCCGTCACCACATTCGGCTCGATGGAGCTGAAGCGAATCCGCTCGATGCCCTCGGTTTTATGCACCCGCCGCACGATATCCAAAAGGCTGGTATCGCGCCTGTCCTTGCCGTAGCTGGCGACGTGGATGCCCGTCAGCACGACCTCGCGGAAGCCGTTCGCCGCCAGCCGTGCCACCTCCGCCAGAACCTCCTGCGGCTCTCTGCTGCGGATGGGCCCTCTGGCGTAGGGGATGATGCAGTAGGAGCAATATTGGCTGCAGCCGTCCTGAATCTTGAGATAGGCGCGGCTGCGGTTTGCCAGCGCTTGTATGGAAAGCGGCTCGAAGGTGCGCTCCTTCATGATATCGGAAACGTAATTCTCCACGCCGTGCGCCGCGTCATACTGCTCCACCAGCTCCACAATCTGCGCCCGATCCTTCGTGCCGATCACCAGATTTACGCCCTCCACCCGCATAATCTCCTGCGGAGCGGTCTGCGCATAGCAGCCGACGACGGCAACGATGGCAGCGGGATTCTGCCGCTTGACCTTGCGGATGAGCTGGCGGGATTTTTTGTCGCCGAAATTCGTCACCGTGCAGGTGTTGATGACGTAAACATCCGCAGCATCCTCCACGCTGACGATTTCGTAGCCCTTTTGCGCGAATAATTCCGCAATCGCTTCGCTTTCATATTGATTGACCTTGCAGCCCAGTGCAAAGCTCGCCGCTTTTTTCATTTGCTTTCTCTCCTTCGGCGATAGGATGCCCCATCGCCTGTTATCTGTTGATCTTGAAAAACAGGGGCAGAATCAGCATCACAACCGTGACGTCCTTGCCGGAGAGCCAGACCATATGCTCCCGCAGCGCCTCCCATTTTTCCTTTTTCGTCATCACCTGTGCGCAGATATTTTCCATCGCGTCCAGATGCTGCATGATATCCTCCCGCTCGGCGCGATGCAGCTCCGGCATCATGCCGATCTGTAGGCGGATGCTCGTAAAATCCGCGTTCATGTCGATCTTCTGCTTATCTCTGCGGATGTAATATTCCATCAGACCTTCGTTTTTGCAGCCGTTGGCTTCGAATGCCTTCAGCCGATCCAGCAGGATACTGACGTTCTGGCGGTAGATCTCCGCCTTATCCGCCGTTGCCTCATAGGGCTGGAGGACATGTAGCCCTTTGACGAAGCCCTCGATCCGCTCGGCGTAATGCTCCAGAAGCAGGTGAAAGAGCTTCTCCAGCTTTTCGCTGTCATAGGACGACGCCTCCCAGACGAGCTGCGCATGGCTCAGGTCTTCCTTTACCATTGCTCGAATTTTTTTATCCTCTGACATATCCTCCACCATCCCTTCCGCGCGTGTGTGAATAATACAGTATAGCACAA
>CAVGZD010000046.1:0-16378 GCA_963633805.1 Lachnospiraceae bacterium
CCCGCCCAAACGGTATTTTGTTTTTGTCGTTACTATAACACCCCCTACGATATAATCACTTCGCGGCTCGATTTTTCGGTTTGGAAAAGGATGAAAAACCTTGCCAGATAACCGAAAACCCTTGATATACGGGGCTTTTCCGGTTTGTCGTAATTATACCGTAAGGGCATTCTCACGCATCTATGCTTATCAATATGGGTATGTCCCCCCTACTGGTGCAAGAACGGCTCGGACACGAAAAAATAGAGACTACCTTAAACATATACAGCCACCTCTATCAAGATACGCAAGAAGAACTTTCGACAAGGCTGCAAGAGCAATTTAGTACGTTTTCAGTACGCTCATAAAATCAGAGCCCCATAAGGCGTTGATTTCTCAACACTTACGGGGCTTTCCTGTTTTATTCTACGGAAATAATATAATAGTACAGAGGTTGTCCGCCATTTTGGACCTCTACCTCGCAATCGGGATATTGCTCCTCGATGAAGGCTTGCAGTTCAGCCGCATCCTCCGCAGTCGCATCCGCGCCGTAATAAATGCCGACAACCTCGCTGTCTTCCTTCACAGCCAGCTGAACCAGCTGCTTCGCGCCCTCCATTACGCCTTCGGCGACAACCTCGATCTGATCGTTCAGCATGCCAAGGATATTGCCCTCCTTGATCTGCTTATCGCCAAGGGAGGTGTCTCTGACTGCATAGGTCACCGTTGCCGTATCCACAAGCTGGATGGCATCCTTCATAGCAGCCTCCATCTCGTCCGCCTTTGCGTCTTGCTCATAGCAAAGCATCGCGCTGATGCCCTCCGGCACGGAGCGCGTCGGGATCACATGCAGCGTTTTATCCTCGCTCAGCTTTGCCGCCTGCTCTGCCGCCAGAATGATATTCTTGTTGTTCGGCAGGATGAAGATATGATCCGCGTGGATCTGATCCACTGCATTGAGGATATCCTCCGTGCTGGGATTCATGGTCTGACCGCCCTCAATCACGACATCTACGCCAAGATTTTTGAAAATATCCGTTAGCCCTGCTCCTGCGGAAATGGAAACGAAGCCGATCTCTTTTTTCGGCTGCTGCGGCGCAGGTGCAGGCGCAGCCTTAGGCGCATCTGCCCCGAAATTGATCTTATTGGTGTGCTGCTCGCGCATATTGTCGATCTTCAAGCCCGTCAGGCTGCCGATGGTCAGAGCCTTCTCGATAGCAAGACCGGGATGGTCGGTATGCACATGAATCTTGATGATATCGTCATCGCTGACGCAAACGATGGAATCGCCGATCGTACCCAGATACGCCTTCAGCTTCTGCGTGACCTCCTCATCGGCATGGTCTACATTGATGAAAAATTCCGTGCAATAGCCAAAGGTGATGCTTTCATTTTCCACCGAAGCCAAGGATGCATAATCCGCATCGTCCACCTGCTTTGCGGGCTCAGCCAGAGAAACAACCGCATTGCCACCCAGCTGCTTGAGTGCGCCCTCGAAGAGATAGAGCAGACCTCTGCCGCCCGCATCCACAACGCCAGCCTGCTTCAATACCGGCAGCATATCGGGCGTTTTTGCCAGCGTGGCGTGACCCTGCTCGATGATCCCCTTCAGGAACACCTCAATATCGTCCGTTTCCGTTGCCAGCTTGGCAGCCGCCTCCGCGCAACCCCGCGCGACTGTCAGGATCGTGCCCTCCTTCGGCTTCATAACTGCCTTGTATGCCGCCTGTACTGCCTTTTCCGCCGCGATCGCCAGCTCCTTTACGCCGACTTCTTCCAGCCCTTCCAAGCCCTTCGCAAAGCCGCGGAACAGCTGGGATGTGATCACGCCGGAATTACCCCTTGCGCCGCGCAATGCCCCGCCGGATGCAACCTTTGCGATATCCGCAATTTTCAGAGAGGTGCTCTTTTCGGCTTCTCTCGCCGCCGCCATCACCGTCAGGGACATATTCGTTCCCGTATCCCCATCGGGCACGGGAAATACATTCATTGCGTCTACCGTCTGCTTATTCGAAGCCAATTCGTTTGCGCCCGCGATAATTAGCTTGCTCAGGCTCAAACCATTCAATGTCGTTGTACTGCTCACCGATTTTTCCTCCTCATACTCAGTTGTCGACTCTTACGCCGTCAACAAAAATATTTACATCCTCCACATCCAGCCCGGTATATTCCTCCACGGAATATTTCACGGTGCTGATGATATTATCTGCGATAGCGGAAATATTGGTGCCGTACTCCACGATGATATGCAGATCGATGCTGACCTTGTTTTCGTTGATCTGCATTTTGATGCCCTTCGTCAGGCTTTCCAGCTTCAGAAGCTGCACCAGACCGTCCTTGACATTCTTCGCCGCCATGCCGACGATGCCGTAGCATTCGATCGCTGCATAGCCGGCAATTCTGGCGATTACCTCGCGGTCAATGGAAATCACGCCATATTCATTTTCCAATTTTGCTGCCATATTTCTTCAGCCTCCTATCTCAAACCTTTGGTTTCTTTTCAAAACACATAGATGTTCATAGTATATCACTAACATGAAAAATTTACAATACTATATGGAAAACATTGATAGATCAAGGAAATTTCTTCTTTATTTTCCTGCGAATAAACAAATTTATACATATATTTCAAATTTTTCCACGCTTGCGCATATATGCTCCAATGGGAGCAGAAAATCCATGCGCAAAAGGTTTCCGAAAAGCAGTTTTCGAAAACGCCCCTCATCAAGCCGAGGCCCCGATGCAATTTGCGGTGATCCCTCCTTGCTTTTTTCCATTATACTGTACACTATAGCAATCCAAGCAATTCCTACCGCTGCTCGCCTTGCCTTTTATCGCAATCCGGCGTCGTTTTCGACTCGACGTACCTTTTTGGTACGACTTCGTCTCAACTCCTTGTCCTGCGATAAAATTCTGTGCCCTTCAGCAGCACGAATTGATTGGATTGCTATAACGAACGAAAGGCTTTACAAAATTCGACTTAACAGGAGGTTTTCAATGAAACGGTGTCGCAAATTGCTGATTTTGCTTGCTTTGCTCTTCGTCTGCATCGGTGGCGTATGGACAATTTCCCGCGTCACTGCGGAATATCCCCCTCTTGGCGAAGCGGTATCCTATCCCGTCAATCAGGTTGAAGGCTTTGAACTGGGCATGGAAAAGCCGTCCTTTTCTCCCTTTCGAGGCTATACCCTCAGATGGCAGGTGGCTGCTGAATCTGACGATGTATATTACTTCGTGCAGGATGGCGAAGCACCCAATACCTTTGAATATCTTGAATGCAATGTGAATGGTCAATGGTTTCGTTTGGGCTATTTGCAAGATGCATCTCCCTTTACAACGATGGAATTTGCATTGGGCGCGGAAGAATGCTCCGGCTTGTCGGGAAGCATTGTGCAAAAATATGCCGGCTACGGCACATGCCTAAAGCCGGGTCTTTATCGTGTAACTTTAGAAATGCGAGAGCAAGACGGGACACCGCATTATCTGGCGGCGGAATTTGAGGTGGAATAGTCGCATAGTCGCAGATAAAAAGCCCCCGAGTGGGGTATATTCTCCATTCAGGGGCTTTTTGCAAGTATCAATCATCCTTAAACAAATCCTTCATTTTTTCCGTAAAGGATTTCTTTTCTTCTTTATTTGGCTCTGTGTGACTGGTCGCAGGCGCATCGCCATAGAACTGACGCAGCAAATCCTTCTGTCGCTGGCTCAAATCGGTAGGGATTTTCACCTTCAGCGTAACGATCTGATTCCCTCTCACCTTGGGATTGCGCAGATTCGGCACACCAACGCCCTTCAATGTCACAACCGTATCCGGCTGTGTTCCGGGCTTAATGGTGTATTTCTGTTCACCGTCAATCGTCTTGATCGTGATCTCTCCGCCCAGCGCCGCCTGCACAAAGGTAATCGGAACATCGCAATAAATATCAAATCCCTTACGGATAAATACGCGATTCGGCTGCACATAAACCGTAACCAACAGATCGCCGTAGCCGCCGCCGTTTTCGCCAATCTCACCCTTGCCAGCCAGACGAATGGTCTGCCCGTTATCAATGCCCTTCGGTACACTGACCTCATATTTCTTCGTTTTGCGAACCTTACCTGTACCACGGCAGGTATTGCAGGGGTCCTTCACAATTTTGCCCGTGCCGCCGCACTTGGAGCAGATTCTTACAGATGTCACAGAGCCAAACATGGACTGCTGCACAACCCTTTCCTGTCCCGTACCGTGACAGTTCGGACAGCTTTCGGGGTGACTGCCTTCCTTTGCGCCCGTCCCGTGGCAGGTGTCGCATTCATCGCTGATCGCCACAGAAATCTCCTTCTTGCAGCCAAAAATCGCTTCCTCGAAGGTCAGCTGAATATTGACGTTTACATCCTTGCCGCGGCGCGGACCGTTTCTTCTTGCACTGCCGCCGCTGAAGCCGCCAAAACTGCCAAAGCCGCCGCCGAACATGCTGCTGAAAATATCGCCCAAGTCGCCCATATCGAAGCCCTGTCCGCTAAAGCCGCCCGCGCCCTGCTCAAAGGCAGCATGACCGAACTGATCGTACTGTGCGCGCTTTTGTGCATCGCTCAGAACCTCGTATGCCTCGTTGACTTCCTTGAATTTTTCCTCTGCCGTTTTATCTCCGGGATTCTGGTCAGGATGATATTTCATCGCCATTTTGCGGTAAGCTTTTTTCAGCTCCGCCTCGGTCGCATCCTTCTTTACGCCCAAAATCTCATAATAATCTCTTTTTTCTGCCAACTTCCTCACCACCCTTTTCCCATTTCCCCCTCTCATCAAAAAGGGGCAAAGAAAGCCCTGAGCGAAACCGGCTCTGCGCCGAATTCCTCAGAACCCCCGAAGGGAGAGCTTTTCCTTAGGGAACCTCTGAATAAACCGCTGGCACGCACATCAACGGTTAATTTTCCGTCAGATTTCACCAAAATCCTCGAAAATACCTCCCGGGTATTCCCTGCGGTTTTTGTGAAACCTGACAAAAAATTCCCTCCGTTGCTCTGCGCACCGAATTTAATCAGAGGTTCCCTTGAAAAAAACTCTCCCTTTTGGTCTCTCTCAAGAATCACTTTTCATTCAAATATCTGTTCGAAATTACCCTGCAGGGCATCCTTTATCAGATCTCCTTGCCGTCTACATCCACTACATCCGGACCATTATCGCCGCCGTTATCGCTTGCGCCGCCCTGTGCAGCCTGTGCCTGCTGATACAGCTTCTCGGACACCTTGTAGAATTCCTGTGTCAGTGCTTCCGTTGCAGCCTTTACGTTTGCAACATCCGTCTCTGTCATCGTTTCTGCATTCAGATCCTTTACGGTATCCTTCAGCTTGCCAAGCTCTGCCTCAACAGCGGATTTCTCAGCAGCATCCAGCTTATCGCCCAGCTCATCCAGTGCCTTTTCTGTCTGGAAGATCAGGGAATCTGCTTCATTCTTCGCATCGATCGCTTCTTTTCTCTTTCTGTCTGCTTCTGCGAACTGCTCTGCTTCCTTTACAGCCTTATCGATCTCTTCCTCGCTCAGGTTAGAGCCAGCGGTGATTGTGATTTTCTGCTCCTTGCCTGTGCCCAGATCCTTTGCGGAAACATGAACGATACCGTTTGCGTCAATATCGAATGCAACCTCGATCTGAGGAACACCGCGTCTTGCGGGTGCGATACCATCCAGCTTAAACTGACCCAGCGTCTTGTTATCCTTTGCCAGAGGTCTTTCGCCCTGTACAACATGGATGTCTACCGCTGTCTGATTATCCTCTGCTGTAGAGAAAATCTGCTTCTTGTTGGTAGGGATGGTCGTATTTCTGTCGATCAGCTTTGTTGCTACGCCGCCCAGTGTTTCAATACCCAGAGACAGAGGTGTTACATCCAGCAGCAAGATAGAGCCTGCGCCTTCCTCACCTGCCATCTTGCCACCCTGAATTGCCGCGCCGATTGCAACGCATTCATCGGGGTTGATACCCTTGAAGGGTTCTTTGCCTGTAAATTTCTTAACTGCATCCTGTACAGCGGGGATTCTGGTAGAACCGCCAACCAGCAGAACCTTGTCAATTTCATTTGTGGTCAGACCCGCGTCTGCCAGAGCCTGTTTTACGGGACCCATCGTTGCATCCACCAGATCAGCCGTCAGCTCATCGAATTTTGCTCTTGTCAGTGTGATATCCAGATGCTTGGGACCATCCTGATTCATGGTGATGAAGGGCAGATTGATGTTTGTGGAGGTTACGGTAGAAAGCTCCTTCTTAGCCTTCTCTGCAGCCTCTTTCAGTCTCTGCATCGCCATTTTATCCTTGGACAGATCCATGCCCTCAGCCTTCTTAAATTCAGCCACCAGATAATCAATCACTCTCTTATCGAAGTCATCGCCGCCCAGATGTGTATTACCGTTTGTAGCCAAAACCTCGATAACGCCGTCGCCGATCTCAATCAGGGATACGTCGAATGTGCCGCCGCCCAGGTCGTATACCATGATTTTCTGCTCGTTCTCGTTATCCAAGCCGTAAGCCAGTGCTGCGGATGTAGGCTCGTTGATGATACGCTTTACATCCAGCCCTGCGATTCTGCCGGCATCCTTTGTTGCCTGTCTCTGGGAGTCGTTGAAGTAAGCAGGAACGGTAATAACCGCCTCTGTTACGGATTCACCCAGATATGCTTCCGCATCCGCTTTCAGCTTCTGCAGAATCATTGCGGAAATTTCCTGCGGGGAATAGCCCTTGCCCTCGATGTTTACCTTGTAATTTTCACCCATATGGCTCTTGATGGAAGAGATGGTGTTGTCAGGGTTTGTAATTGCCTGACGCTTTGCCGTCTCACCAATCAGTCTTTCGCCATTCTTTGCAAAACCAACCACAGAGGGAGTGGTTCTTGCGCCGTCGCTGTTTACGATAACTACAGGCTGACCGCCTTCCATAACTGCTACACAAGAGTTCGTTGTACCCAAGTCAATACCAATAATTTTGCTCATAATCGTTTCCTCCTAAATTCATACAATCTGCATTGTCTGTTTTTCGTTTAATTTGCTACCTTTACCATGCTGTGACGAATCACCTTATCCTTGTATTTGTAGCCCTTCAGCATTTCCAGCATGACCTCATTCTCGCCGTAGTTCTCATCATCCTCATGCGCAACTGCCGCATGCAGATTGGGATCGAATTTTTCGCCGACCGCCTTGATTTCCTCCACGCCGATGCTCTTTAGCACATCCTGAAACTGCGTCAATGTCATTTTCACGCCCTTGAAAAAGGCATCGTCCTCGCTTGCCTTGCCCTCCTGCACCGCAACGGCTCTCTCCAGATTATCAATGACCGTCAGCAGTTTTTCGATCGTGCTTCTCACACCATCGTCGTACATGCTGCTTTTTTCCTTGGATGTTCTCTTGCGGAAATTATCAAATTCCGCAAGGCATCTTTGATATTTGTCCAGATTATCCGCCGCCTGCTGCTCCAGCGCCGCAAGCCTTGCTTCTGTTTCGTCCATCACTTCCTGAATTTCTTCTTCCGTTTTTTCAACCTCTGCCGCTTCCGTCGCTTCTGCGATTTGCTCTGCATTTACATCCGGAGCGGTCTCTTTTTTCATTTCCTCCACAAATCTCCCTCATTTCTCTAAGTATCTTTTTGATCCCCATCGGATAGTTTATGGTTTCCATCGGATAAATTCCGTAATACATTTTCTATATTCCGCACCATGCCGTTCAGCACCGATATGACCTGAGAATAATCCATTCTCGTCGGTCCCACGATGCCGATCGTCCCTCTGGTGTTTTCGCCCATTTTGTAGGTCGCCGTAATCACGCTGCAATCCTTCATGCCCTGCACCGTGTTTTCGCTGCCGATCAAAATCTGCATATCATCGCTTTTGCTTTCCTCCAGCAGCGTCACCAGAACATCCTTCTCTTCCAGCGTCTGGAACAGGGATTTTGCCTTCTGGATATCGGAAAATTCCGGGAAGGTCAGAATGTTCTTCGCGCCGCTCATATGAACCTGCACCTTTTCTGCCGCCCGCATCGTCATTTCAATCGCCTTGAGAATCGGCTGCAATATGTCTGCATAACCCGCCAGCTCCTGCTGCATTCTGCTGATCGCCGCCCCATCAATCTCCTGCAGGGTCTTCCCCTGCAAGGCATGATTCAGACCCATGCCGATACTGAATATCTTTTCTTCGGAAGGCACGTTTGCCATTTTGATCACATGATTCTTCATGAAATTATCACCCGTGACGATGACCAGCAGAATCGAAGTGCTGTCCAGCGGCAATAGCCGCAGCTGCTTGATTCTGGCTCTCTGACCCACCGGCTCGGAGATAAATGTCGTATAATTGGTCAGCGCGGAAATCGCTTTCGCCGTTTCCTCCATCAGATAATCGATCTGACCGATATCCCTGGAAATCATGCTGCGCAGATAGCCCTGCTCCTCCTCGGACAGCTCCTTCTGCTGCATCAGATGATCCACATACAGCCGATAGCCCATATCGGACGGGATACGCCCGGAGGAAGCATGCGGCTGCAGGATGAAGCCCATCTCCTCCAGATCGCTCATCTCATTGCGAATGGTCGCCGAGCTGATGCCCAAATTATATTTTTTTGCTATGGTTCTGGAGCCGACGGGCTCCGCCGTTTCGATATAATCATGGATGATGGCCTGCAAAATTTGAATTTTTCTGTCATTGAGTGCCATACCGCCGCCTCCTTTCTGTTTTATTAGCACTCACTTTGATTGAGTGCTAATTCATATACATAAGATATCACTTAACATATATAATGTCAAGTGATATCTTCAAAAATTTTATATTTTTTTAGGTGTCAACAAAGTTGACACCTAAGTCGAAATCAGGATTTCGACTTGTTAAGACAGAGGAACAAACAGACGAGCTCCATCGGCATAAATGCCTTGAAACTTTGTCAGCACTTTGCTGCGCAAAGCCACCTGCGGCGGCGCCGTCTATCTTCGGCGTGCATATCTGTTTTCCTCACCGGAAATCAATTCCGGCTGCGGATTCCAGTTGGGAAACCACTCACCGCCCAAGACGGGGCGGCGGGCAAAGCCCGCTTTGCGAAGCAAAGTGATGAAAACTCGTTTCCCAACCCCTTCCGCAGTATAAAATAAATTTATTTATTAGTCTAAAAAATTATTTTTTCTCCGCAGAAACGACTCGCATCCGGCGAAAAAAATCAATCGGAATTTCCGCCTATTCCGCCGTCGGCTCAACGAGCGGCAGACCGAAATATGTCGCCACCGCGCCGCTCAGCGCCCTTGCGATCGGCTGAATATTCTCCTTGATCCAAGCAGCGTCCTCCGGATTATCATGATAGGCAACCTCCACCAGCGCGGACGGTGCTTCCGTGCGCCGCAGCTCCCGCAGCGTAGTCGTCGGCAGAACCTGCACCTTGCTTGGATCGGGATAGATTTCGCGCATCTCGTCTGCAATCAGCTCCGCCATCTCCCGTCCGTAGGGGCTTGTGCTGTAATAATACACGACCGGTCCCTGCCTGCTCCCCGCGATGGACGCAGGCGATGCATTGGAATGGATCGCCAAATGAAAATCATAGTCCCCGCTGTTGGAATCCGCGATTGCTTCTCCCAGCGTCATTTCCGGGCGATTTCTGCCAAAATCAATGCCGCTTGCCAGCAGATATGGCTCCATCGCATTGGCGATCAGATTCATGACCTCCTCCTCCGAGCCGCCATTGATAAAGGGATTAAATTCCTGCAGGGATGGACTCAAATAGATTCTCGGCATAGATCGATTCTCCTTTTTCCTTCATTAGTATGGAGAAAAAAGAAAATCGTGCCTGTCTCATTTCAGCAGACTCTTTTCGTAAATGCGATAAACATCGTCCTTCGTCAGAGGGTGCGGGAAGGTTGCCAGCTTTGCGGGCTGCTCCATAGCGCGCTCCGTGTAGTATGCAATATCCTCTTTGGTATAGCTTGCCTGATGATCCAGCACCTCATCCAGAAATGCCCCCAGCTCCGCCGTGCTCTGCATCCCAAGGCATTCCAGCACGCCGGCAACATAAATATCTCCAATGGGAAATTGCTCCATATATGCCTGCGTCAGCACGCCGTTTGCCATGCCGTGCGGCAGATTTTTCTCGTACGTCAGGAAATAGCCCAAGCCATGCGGGAGCGAGGTCATGGTCTGCGCGATTGCCGCGCCGCCTAGCGCCGACATCAGCATCAGCTTGTCCCTGATTTCCGGGGAATATTCCCGCGCACGTAGCGCAGGGATGCATTCCCGGAAAATGGACAGACCCATTTCCGCGATTTTTCTACTCAGATAGCTTGCTCTCGCGGAAAGATAGCTCTCGATCAAATGCGTCAGCGCATCCACCGCCGTATTATTCGTGATCCGCGCGGGCAGGGTGTCCATGTATTTCGGATCGAGATAAGCCACAGTCGCAAAAATATGCGCCGCAATGCTGGATTTTGTGCGCTTTGCATGCAGCGTCACGATGGCATACTGCGTCACTTCAGAGCCTGTCCCCGCCGTCGTCGGCACAGCCACCACGGGCAATGCCTTGGCACTTGCGTCCCAGAGGATATCCGTCCCCTTTTCGGGATTTGCCACCATCACTGCAATCGCCTTGGATGCATCCATCGGAGAGCCGCCGCCGATGCCGATAAAAAACTCTACCTTCTCTTTAATCGCCAGAGCTGCCGCCCGTTCCACCGTTTCCACATCGGGATTCTCCCCGATCTCATCGAACACGATCCAGGAAATTCCCAGCGCGTCCAGCGCCGCCGTCATATCCGCCTGCGCGCCATTCCTCTTCGCCGAGAAATGCCCCGTTACCAGCATCGCCCGCTTGCCCAGCTTCGCCATTGCTTCCTTGTTCTGCGCAATGCAGTCCCTGCCAAAATGCGCGTCTACGGGCATAAAAAAACGAAATCCATCCATATGATTCCCTCCTTTGTTGATCAGCACAAAAAGTCATACCATTCCCAGTCCTCAGCCATGATCGCCTCAAGCGTTTCCTCCTCCGGTTCACGGACCAGCTCAAATTCTATCTCAAAATTGTGGTATCTCTCCCCTTCGATGGTCGCAACGCCCGTGATAACGTAATTCTTCCCTTCGCCCTCCACGAAATCGCCTTCCATCAGGAGGTCGTCCTCCTCCAAATAAAATTTGTTCAGCTCATTTTTGATCTGATCCTCCGTAAAAACCAATTTCATTGCCTGATCCCTCCGTTCTTTTCTCTGATTTTATCATCCCATCCCGACAGATACAAGAATTTTCGTTTTTTTCTTCCTAGCCGATGCATTTCATGGTATAATCAAAATCGATAAAAGGAGGTACAACCAATGTTTTATATTGTACTGGATTTGGAATTCAATCAATCCTTCCCCTTCAAGACAGGGACGAAAACCGAGACAAACCCGGAGTGTCCGTTTGAGATCATCCAGATCGGCGCGGTGAAGCTGAACGAAAATTTTGAGGAAATTGACAGCTTCGACCGCATGATCTCCCCCCAGCTCTACCCCCGCATCCATCCCTATGTAGAAAAAATCACCGGCATTACGCAGCGGGATTTAGTGGGTCAGCCCACTTTTCCGCAGGTCTATCCTGCTTTTTTGGAATTTATCGGCAAAGAGCCTGCCATATTGTGTACATGGGGCGGGGACGATATCAAATCTCTTTATCGCAATATCCTTTATCATAATCTGGATACAGACGCCATGACCGATCAATATCTGAATATTCAGCCCTTTGCCGCCGCTTACTTAAACCATGAGGCGGGACAATCCATCGGTTTGAAAAATGCCGTTACGGAGCTTGACCTTTCCGAGACGGCAAGCTACCATAATGCCCTGCACGATGCCGTTTACACGGCAAATATCTTCCGCATCGTCCATCCGGAGAAGATCCAACCGGAGACTTTCCGCCCCCTGACGATGCTGGCGAAAAAGCCCAAGCGTCTGCGCACCAACACGAAGGCCTTGCTTGCCTATGTCAAGGAACAGCTTGCGCGAGAATTGACCGACGAGGAAAAGTCCCTTGTAAAAATGTCGTACATGCTGGGGCGCGATCATTCCTTCGACGTTCTGCGCTCTGCATCAAAAAAGTAATGCTCCTGCATACAAAAGCTCCGTAAGTCTCTGCAATGCACTGCATTGCATGGATTTACGGAGTTTTCCCATTTCAGCCTACATCAGCTTATTCATTTCCTTCCGCAGGCGGCTCATGATCTTCTTCTCCAATCTGGAGATATAGGACTGCGAGATGCCCAGCGTATCGGCGACCTCCTTCTGCGTTTTTTCCGTTGTTTCCGGCAGAATGCCGAAGCGCATCTCCACGATGCGCCGCTCCCGCCCGGACAGCTTTTGCATCGCATGGTTGAGCAGCTCGCGATCCACCTCGTCTTCAATGTTTTTGTAGATCACGTCCCCGTCCGTCCCCAGAATGTCCGACAAAAGCAGCTCATTTCCCTCCCAATCCACATTCAACGGTTCATCAATGGAAACCTCCGAGCGGGTCTTGCTGTTGCGGCGCAGATACATCAGAATTTCATTCTCGATACAGCGGGAGGCATAGGTCGCCAGCTTGATTTTTTTATCTACCTTAAAGGTATTGATCGCTTTGATCAGTCCGATCGTCCCGATCGAAATCAGATCCTCCACATTGATGCCCGTATTCTCAAACTTCCGCGCAATATAGACGACCAGACGCAGATTTCGCTCGATCAATACAGACTTGGCCGTCACATCATTTTCACCGCCCAATTCATTCAGCAAAACTGCCTCTTCTTCCGGCTTCAGGGGTGGCGGGAACACATCGCTGCCGCCTATGTAAAAAACGCCCTCCCCCCTTTTCAACAAACGATTGAGCAATCGCCCGCCGTGGTATTTTGCCAGAAAAAGCAGATATTTCCATTCCTTCATTCTGATCCCTCCTTTAATAAACAGGGCGGCACCAAGCCCTCATAAGCCCCTGTAAATGCATCAAACGTAATGCCGACGAAAATCGCCCGATGGCGGATTTGCTTTTCCCCAAAGCAGAGAAGCAGCTCATCCGCGCGGATGCCCCAAAGCCGCCCATCCGGGTTGCCTAGGCTGGTGAAAGGCAGATGCTCCAGCCCTTCCCGCGCCCCGGAGAGCAGGGGAACGCTTTCCTCCGGCGTAAAAAGCGGGAGCAGCGTCGCAATTTCCAGTACGACTACCCCGCGCCCGTCATCCTGCCGCAAGCCGTTCCCCGTGTCGATCAGCGCATAGCCCTCTGCCGTTTTGCCCCTCCAATGCACCTGTGCCGTACAATATTCCTTCCTTCTTTGAATGTGGCTTTCCAGCCACCTTCCGCCGCCTTTCAGCAGGAGATAAGCCGCCAGAATCGACCAAATCGGCAACCACCACGGGCAGACCTGCTGCAATAGCATCCCCCTGCCGAAGAATTGCTGCGCCTGCGTCATGCGCAGGAGCAACAGCATCCCGCCGCCCAGCAAAAAGGATAGGAGAAGGCTTGCGCCCATAAGCTCCAGCAGCAGCTTGCTCCGCTTCGGCGCATAAGCCGCCGCAATGCCGATGAGCAGCAGCAGAAAAGACAGCAAAAGCCCGCCGTTTTTTTGGAAAAAGCACAGCCACAGGCAGTATGCCTCCGCCGACAGCAATCCGCCCAGCGCAAGCCGCCATTTTTTTGCGCACAGTCCCGTCAGCTGCCCTGCCGCCCAGAGCAGAAATGTGTCCACGCCCCATGTCACAAAAAATACAATATCTATGTAAAGCACCGCTTCCATATGTCCCCTCCCGTATTTTTATTATAGACAGGCGGCAGAGAAAAATCTGTCGCTTTCGCTGAATTTCGCAAAAAAAGAGCCGACCGGAATTGACAAAAGTCACAGCCTGCCTCTCTTGTTCTGCTCGTAAGAAAGGTGCGCCCGAATAAGAAAACATAAATTCTGAAACGCTGAAAGGTACGGCTACCGCGTCAATCTCCCTTGACAGCCTAAGTCAAAGGATGCCTGCGGGAGATTTCCTTGCATCCGCAGCCTTTCCGCTATTTCAGCTCTTGTATGTTTTCTTATCGGGACACACCTAATGGTCTGATGCCTTTCTGAAATGTCACTTTCGATCTGCCCCGGAATTGATCTGCATTGCGTGGCTGCGCCTTTCATATTTGCGTTGCTTCCTCCGCTATGCGCAAAAACCACTTAAAACACATCTCATAAAAGCCCTTCATTGCATCAAAAAAGGGATAAGGTTTTGAAAATCCAAAACCCTATCCCTTAATGAAATATCAAGTAAAATTATATGAAACCTATATTTGAAATATGAAATGGCGCAACTATCGCGCAAGCCATATGCAACAACCATCATGGCAAACCTTGCAGGAAAGTTTTGCCGGACATTGCCAAAAAAATCCATGCGGTGAAACGCAAGGATGCCCTATCGCGCATCAATCCCCCAGCTTCAAAGAAAAAGTAAAGGTACTCCCCTGCCCTTCCTCGCTTTTCACCGTGATATTCTCCCCATGCGCCTGCAAAAATTCCCGCACGATCGCCAGCCCGATCCCGCTGCCCTCCTTATCCTGATTGCGGGTCGCATCCGCCTTATAAAAGCGGTCGAAGATGTACTTCTGATCCTCCGCGCTGATCCCCGGTCCTTGGTCGCTGATGGAGACAAGAACCTTATTTTTCTCCGTCAGTGTCGTTTCCACCTGAATTACGCCGTTTTCCGGGGAGAATTTTGCCGCATTGCTCAAGAGATTCTGTATCACCCTTGAGATTTTGTCCTCATCCCCGCGCACGATGGTTTCCTTCTGTGCCAGCAAAACCCGCATGCTGACCTGCTTCTCCGTCAGCTGCGGCTCCAGCACGGTGATATTGCTGCGGATCAGTTCGTTGACGTCAAAATTTGTCTCCTCCAGCAAGATGCTGCTGCTCTGCGCTCGGCTCAGATCTACGATACTCTCCGTCATGCGAGAAAGCCGCTGCGTTTCCTCCAGCACGATGCGCAGATATTTTTCCTGCCGCTCCGGAGGGATCGTCCCATCCAGCATGGCTGTCAAAAAGCCCTGCATACTCGTCAGCGGCGAACGCAGGTCATGGGAGATATTCGCGATCAGGTCGCGCCTTGTTTTTTCATGCTCACACAGGCTCTCCGCCATATGGTTGAAGCTCTCCGCCAGCTCGCCCAGCTCATCCTGGCTCATCACCTGCACCCGTTCGTCAAAATTGCCGTTTGCGATGACCTTCGCCGCGCGATTCATCGCCATCAGCGGCAGCGCAATATGCTTGATGGTAAAATAGCTGACCGCCAGCCCCAGCAGGAAAACGAAGCCAAGGCTGACGATACTCATCTGATACATCTCCAGCAGGGATGCTTCAATCTCCGGCAGAGGTCTGCACAGGATCACGCCTGCGATCTGCCCGACCGCGACCGGATAGCCGACCAGAAGCATGGAGGTATCGAAGAGCTTACCGGATTTTCCCTGCATCACGACGATCTCATCCTCCAGCATGCTCTGCACCAGCTCTTCGTTCAGCAGTGATTCCCCCAGAACGGGGCTGCGGAAGCCGGGCGAAGCCATGATGATCACGCCGTCCTCATTGACGACCAGAATGCCCGCGCCAATGTAGCTTTCCAGCATTTGCAGCACATCCCCCAGATCATTCAGATTGCCGGTGCGGTAGCTTTCGGAAAAAAGCAGCGAAATTTTCTGCCCCTGTCGGATTAATTCTTCTTTTTTTTCTGTCATGTAGTGTCTGGTATAGACAAAGGTCAGGGCGCAGCCCAGCAAAGCCATGCAGACCGAGATCGTGCAGATATACAGCCAAAGCTGTTTGTGTACAATGGAATCTTTTTTCATTTTCCTGCCTCCAAAATCGAAAAAAAGCATTACAAATCGACGAATTGATGCTATACTGTTCTTATGCAGACGAAGAAACGGAAAGGAGAAGGGCAAGCACCTTGCCCAACAAACACAAGATGAAAAATCAAACCCCGAATCAAGCCCCTCAGAAAAAGAAGATGGCGATCAGAGATATGATTCTGATTGCTCTGGCTGTTTTGGTCATGGTCCGTGTCGACTGGGCGAATATGAACAGCTTTCATTATCTGATTCTCTTCATGCTGGTTCTCTGCTTCATGCTGCGCTGGAGCAATATGCGCAAGGAAGCGGCGCGCCAGCAAAAAATGGAGGAAGCGCGAGCCAAGGCGCAAGCCGAACAAAGCGCCGCAGCAGAGGATGCGCCCGCCATGCTGACGGATGCAAGCGCGGGCGAGCAGAGCGAAGCCGCACCCATGCAGACCGAGGAAAACAACACAGTGCAATAACACAGCAAGGGAGGGGGCGTCTTTAGGTGTGTCCCGATAAGAAAACATATAAGAGCTGAAATAGCGGAAAGGCTGTGGATACAAGGCAATCTCCCGCAGGCATCCTTTGAAAAGTGAAGGTTTTTCTCGTTAACACTCGAAA
>CAVGZD010000047.1:0-16018 GCA_963633805.1 Lachnospiraceae bacterium
GAAAAAGATGATTGAAGCACAGGAAAAAATGATGGCGGAAAAGAATCAGGGTTAAGTATAAAGTCTCTTAATCCCGAAATAACAGGATGATCGGACAGATCCACTGTCCCCATCCGGGAGCGGCATTCCAGATAAGGAAGCATTACGGCATGATGCAATAGCCGAATGAGATGTTTTCTTATCTGGGGGCACTCCGTTTCGGCGGGGGAGGTACATAAGGAAAGGAATAGGGGAATTTGTATCGTCTGCGTATCTTTGCAGGCGATTTTTTCGGTACATATTGCCAAATGAAAGAGATTGTGCTATATTTAGAACAAAGCAGTCGATGGGTGCAGTTGGGCGGCAATGGTCGGGCGGGTGCATGGATCGCTTCGGTTGCTCTAGGTGCAAATGCGGGAGTGGCGCGTGAAGATGCGGAGGGGCGTTTTCCTGCGCGGCTCGATGCAGAAAAGAGGCGGCAGAGATTTTTCTTGGAAAGGAAGCGGAGTATATGGATTTTATCAAGAGAACGTGGGCAGAAATCGATTTGGACGCATTGGATTACAATATCAAGAGCATTAAGTCTAAAATGGCGCCCAAGCATAAGGTGATGGGCATTGTAAAAGCGGATGCGTATGGTCATGGCGATGGCTTCGTGGCTCGTAAGCTGCAGGCAGGCGGCTTTGACTGGTTCGGCGTATCCAATATTGAGGAAGGCATCAGCCTGAGAAATGAAGGCATCACAAAGCCTATTCTGGTTCTGGGCTATACCCCCGCAGATTGCGTGAAGCTCATGAACACATACAGCATCACAAATGCGATCGTTGGCATGGAGCATGCAGAATCTCTCCAGAAGGCGGCAGAAGCGGCAGGCGTTGTGGTAGAAGGTCATATCGCGCTGGATACCGGCATGACGCGCATCGGCTTCCAAACAGATGACGAGCGTTTCGAGAAATCTCTGGCTGATATCATTGCGGTAGACAAAATGCCGAACGTGAAAATCACGGGTATCTTTACGCATCATGCAGTTGCAGACTCCTACACAGGCGATAACCCCGATTTCACAAAGATGCAGTTTGCCCGTTTCGATAAGATGGTGAAGGCACTGGAGGAGGCAGGCGTGAATGTTGGTCTGCGCCATTGCGCAAACAGCGCAACCACCATCGCTTATAAGGAAAGACAGATCGATATGTGCCGCTCCGGTATCATTACATACGGCATGCTGCCTTCCTCCGAATGCGAGGGGATGATCGACCTGAAGCCGCTGATGACCGTGAAGTCTGCCATTGGTCTGGTGAAGACCGTTCCCGCAGGCTCTCAGCTTTCCTACGGCAGAACCTATACCGCAGATACCGAAAAGGTGATCGCAACCGTTCCCATCGGCTATGCGGATGGCTATAACAGAAATCTGTCCAATAAGGCGCAGATGATCGTAAACGGTCACTATGCACCTGTTGTTGGTCGCGTATGCATGGACCAGCTGATGATCGATGTAACAGGCATTCCCGATGTGAAGATGGGTACGGAGGTTATCGTTGTCGGCAGAGATGGCGATAAGCACGTTACGTTTGAGGATCTGGCGGAAATTCTGGGGACGATCAACTATGAGCTGCCTTGCGTGCTGGCAAAGCGCGTACCTCGCGTTTATAAAGAAAATGGCGAGATCGTCGGCATCGTGGATCATGTGCTGCATCAGTATAAATAAGATCGAAAGGAATGCTTTTGGGGCTGCGAATCCGCGGGGGTTGCAGCCCCCTTTTGCGAAGAATCACGGCGGATGCCTTTCTGTTGATCCGCTGCGGATAGAAGAGGGTGGGATTTTGGAAATTTTCGAAATTTCTGCTTGACAGAATGCAAAGCCTGTGCTAGAATGAACAGGTCGGCTGAAGAGCCGGGAGATATCGAGGCGTGGCTCAGCTTGGTAGAGCGCTACATTAGGGATGTAGAGGTCGCAAGTTCAAATCTTGTCGCCTCGATGGGTTGATAAAAGGCGGAATTGCTGGATTTTACAGGGTTTGCGCCTTTTTTCTTTTCTTTTTTTACGCTTGTGATAACGCAAACGGGCGATAAAAAAACGGAAAAATGCGAAAAAGCTTCAAGTCAGATATATAGTCAGGTATTACGGAAAAAATGCCAACGGGCAGCGGTCAATGAAAAGCGGCGAAAATGAGAGCATGTGGGAAGAGCAAGGAAATGACCGCGTTTCGCGGCTCGGCTGCCGAGGATGACATCTCGGGAGAGAGCGGCCGCAGGCGTATCGCTTGCCGCTTTGCTCCATGCGCAAAAAGAAAATTTATAGTAATGATTTTGCATGGTGTATGATAAACAGGATGCTTTTGTAGGGTTTTACAAAGGCGTCCTGTTTTTATATTTATGGCTGGCAGGTGAAGCAAGGAGGTGCGCTTTTGTCTGGGGTTGCGTATGGATATATGCGGGTCAGCGCAAAGGATCAGAATGAAGAGAGGCAGAGGATTGCCATGAAGGAGGCCGGGTTGGACGAGAAAAATATTTATCTGGACAAGGAAACGGGGAAGCATTTCAAGCGCAAGCAGTACGGCAGGCTGCTCAAAAGGCTGAAAAAGGACGATTTGCTGTATATCAAAAGCATCGATCGTCTGGGGCGAAATTATGAGGAGATTCTGGAGCAATGGCGGTATCTGACGAAGAAAAAGTGCGTGGACATTGTGGTTTTGGATATGCCGCTTCTGGATACCCGCCGCGGCAAGGACCTCATGGGGACGTTTTTGAGCGATATCGTGCTGCAGCTGCTGTCCTTCGTGGCGGAGAATGAGCGCACGAACATCCGACAAAGACAGGCAGAGGGGATTGCCGCAGCAAAGGCACGCGGGGTGCGCTTTGGCAGACCGCCGAAGCCATTGCCGAGAAACTTTTACAGGGCATATCGGCGCTGGAAAAACGGCGAGATCACGGGGACGGCGGCAGCGGGGATATGCGGCATGCCGCTGTCGAGCTTTCGGTATCGGGTAGAGATTTATGAAAAAGCCGGACGCTTGTATGGTGTGTCCAAATAGGAAAACAGTCAAAAGGTACGCCCGAATCAGAATACATAAATTCTGAAATGCTGAAAGCCACGGCTGCAGTTTTGGTTCTTATATATTTTCTGATTGGGATACAGCTAACATCGCAGGTCCAGAGGTCGGCAAAGGGAGAATCGCGGCGGCGGAAGGCAGGCAGTCTCGTGCGGCAGGGAATATCAATGTATGCTTCGGCAAGCCAGATGGCAAGAAGTGCAATGCGGTCAACAATCCGAAATATGGACAGATATGCGCGGCTCATGTACAATGGTGGCGAAAATAGCAGCTTCAGAGAAGGATTGGAGGTCGAGTTTATTTATGTATGATTTTCAGGAGGCAAGGAGCTATTGGCAGGGCACCGGGGCTGCAAACCGCAGAACGATGTACAAGGCGGCAGGCTATGACGGGAAGGACATCGAAGCGAAGCCTCATATCGGCATCGCCAACACCTTTTTCGAAGGCTCTCCCGGCACGGGTCATCTGAGAACGCTGGCAGAATCCGTGAAAAAGGGCGTTTGGATGAACGGTGGCGTACCCTTTGAATTTGGTGTGCCCGCAACCTGCGGAAATATTGCGACCGGCTCGAATGGCTTGCGCTATGAGCTGGTTTTGCGGGATGTCGTGGCGATGTCCATCGAGAACGTGACGAGGGTGCATCGCTTCGATGCGGTGGTGATTCTGGCTTCCTGCGATAATATCATTGCGGGTGCATATCTGGCTGCACTGCGTACGGGTGTGCCGACGATCGTTGTGACGGGCGGTCCGATGTATGCCGGCAGTTGCAAGGGCAGACCTATCGTGCAGGCGGAGATCGATGTGGCATCGCTGCGCGGGGACAAGGAATTTCTGGATATCGCGGAGGAATATGGCTGTCCGTCCTTTGGCGCTTGTCCTTCTATGGGCACGGCAAATACCATGCAGATCTTAGGGGAGGCGCTCAATCTGGTGATCCCCGGAACGGCAACGATTCCGGCTGGGGACAGCATGAAGCTGCGCAAATGCATCGAGGCGGGCAGGCTGATCGTGGATCTGGCGAAGGAAGGCGTTTGCCCGGAGGATATCATCACGAAAGAGGTGCTGCTCAATACCGTGATGCTGGATATGGCGATCGCCGGCTCTACCAATGCGGTGCTGCATATTCTGGCTTACGGCAGGGAGCTGGGGCTGGATATCACGCTGGATGATTTTGACCGGATTGCGCAGGAGATCAAGTGCATCGTCGGGGTCGTTCCCAGCGGGAGCTACAACGTGGTGGATCTTTACAACGCAGGGGGCGTTCCTGCCGTGATGAAGCGCTTGGAATCGAAGCTCTACACGGGCGAAAAAACGCTGCTTGGCGTAACATGGAAGGAAATGCTGGACAGCATCATCGTGCCGGAAAATGATGTGATCAAAACGCTGGAGCAGCCGCATGTGGATATTCCCGGCATGAAGATCCTGAAGGGGAATATCTGCCAAAATGGCGCAGTGTGCCGCCCGACGGGCGTACCGCAGAAAATGTGGAAATTCTGCGGTCCTGCAAGAACCTTTGATATGGAGGAGGATGCTGCCGCCGCTATCATGAATGATGAGATCAAGGATGGCGAGGTCATTGTGATCCGCTATGAGGGCTGCAAGGGCTCGCCTGGCATGAATGAGCTGATGAAGGCGACGGACAGCCTGATCGCAAAGGGCATGCAGGAGAAGGTTGCGCTGATTTCCGATGGCAGATTTTCTGGTTTTAATCACGGAACGATCATCGGGCATCTGTCACCGGAGGCATATGTCGGCGGCAATATCGCTCTGATCGAGGATGGCGATCAAATCGCATATGATATTCCGGCAGGCAAGCTGGATGTGCTGCTTTCTGATGAGGAACTGGAGAGAAGAAGAAAGCATTGGCAGCGCCCGGAGCAGAAGATCAAACGCGGTGTCGTGGCATTGTATGGCGCAACGTGCAGACCACCGGAGGAAGGCGGCGCAATGCAGGTGTGGTGAGCTTTGCGTCTGCAGATGTCCGTTTATTTCTCTTTGTATGATATTCCTGCAAGACTTTCGGCAGCCATGTGCTCGCAATGCTGGAAAATGCGCCGATCCGCAGCGGCGCGGCTATACCCGCGCTCACCTGCCGTGCCCGCTTGGCAAGGCGCGTCAGGGATGCGTCCGCTTCGATTACAAGTGGCAGGAGTTCTTCCCCCGCTGGCGTCAGGCGGATGCCGTTATGGCCGCGTTGCAGTATCCTGCATCCAAGCTCGTCCTCCAAACTGTTCATGGCTTGCGTAACAGCGGATTGTGTGCAGCTCAGCTCGGCGGCGCCTTTGCGGAAGCTGCCCGTGCGCAGTGCAGTCAATAAAATTCGAATTTTGTAATCGTCCATAGGCTTCTCCGTGATAAGATTTTCTAATACCCCCATCATACATTCTCTCTTCGCAAAATGCAATGGCTATGTTACACTTTAGCCTGAAAGAAGAGGTGGATATAATGATGATCGGTATAGAAGATTTTGACAAGGTACAGATTTGTGTAGGGATGGTTACGGAGGTTTCCATCAACAAGAGAGCCAGAAAGCCGGCGTATAAGATCACACTGGATTTCGGCGCGGAGATTGGCGAAAAACATCCTCCGCCCAGCTGACGGAGCTTTATCAGCCGGAGGATCTGATGGGAAAGCAGCTTGTTTGCTACATCAACCTTGAGCCTATGCACATCGGGAGCGTAAAAAGTGAGGTTCGCATTCTGGGTACGGAATCCCGCCAAGGAGTCATGCTGCTTACGCCGATGGAAGCCGTCGAAAACGGGGATAGGTTTTTTGAAGCTACAGCAGTCCTAGCTATTCCTAACGCTGCTTGGTTCGACTTTTATCGCCATGCATTGTTGTTTTCAAGGCTTTGTCTTGCGATGAAATTCTGCGCTGTATCGCAGCGGAATTGGCAGGACTGCCATCAAATGCAGTATGCTGTTATGTCGCGGGATTGGGACAGGCAATGCCCTTGCCGTCGTATGCAAGCCCCTCGGATGAATCTGTCCGAGGGGCTTTTGTTTAGCATGTTTTCTCGATGGGCATCCGGCTTCTCCGTTAGCCGCGCGCCGCAACGCTTTCATAAAATATTGCCTTAGCCTGCGTCAAAAAGCGGATAAATGCCTTTGTCAGCGTGTTGATCTGGTTCATGGGCAGTGCTGCGATGCCGATCGTCCGGTACGTCATAGGTACGAGCGGTCTTGGCACGATGTCTATATTCAGATATTTGTAGATCAGCTCCGGCATGATCGTAACGCCGTACCCCTTTGCGACCATGGCGATAACAGAAAAATCGTCATTCAGGGTATATGCGACCCGCACGGAGGGGCGATATTTCCCCAATACGGAGAGAATATCGTTGTCAGAGCCCTTTGTCGGCAGGATAAAAGGCTCTTTTACCAGTTCAGCGAGGGAAATGCTCTCCTTTTCCGCCAAGGGATGCGAGGATGACAAAAGCGCCATCATGGGATCATCATAAAGCGGAAAAAACGCGAGATTTTTTTCGACGGATTCCGTCAGAAAGCCGCAATCCAGCTTGCCGGAGCGAATGCCTTCCTTGATCTCATCATAATCCCCGGCGATCAGCTCGAATTTCGCCTGCGGATATTTTTCCTGAAAGAGACGGATGATCTCCGGCAGCCAGTGAACGGATACGCTGGTGAATGTGCCTACGCGCAGCGTGCCTGCGATTACGTTGTTTAATTCATAGATGGTCTGCGAGAGATTATTCTGCTCATTGACCAGCGCCTGAATGGGATTGAGTAATTTTTTACCGCTTTCCGTCAGCGTAACGCCGTTTGAGCTGCGCAGGAATAAGGACACGCCCGTTTCCTTTTCCAGAGCCGCAATGGCATGGCTGATGCCCGCCTGAGAATAATGCAGGATATCGGCAGCCTTCGTGATATTGCCAATTTCGGATACCTTCAGGAAGATTTCATATCGGTTCAGATTCATAGATACCTCCATAACTTTTGTGAATGGAATATATTCATAAGATTCTCTTTTCAAATTTCCTTTTGCTATTATAATACAAAATAAAACAAGTAAAATCAATGGGAAAGAGGATGAGCAGGAATGGAAGAAAAGCACTTGCATTTACAGGCAAAGCATGAGCCGTGGAGTCGAAAAAGGGCAGATGGCATGATCGCGCTCATATCGGTCGCGTGGGGCAGCTCTTATCTTCTGATGAAAATAGGGCTGGATTCCATTCCGCCGTACTCCCTCGTTGCCATGCGCTTTGGGATCGCTTTTACAGCGGTAGCCCTGCTTTTTTGGAAGGAGCTGAAAAGAACGACATGGAAAATGCTTGGGCATGCGGCGATATTGGGTGTTTTGCTTTTTACGGTTTTTGCCTTTTTGATGCATGGGCTGGAGACGACCTCTGCTTCGAGCGCAGGCTTTCTGACGAGCACTACGGTCGTGCTGGTGCCTATCTTCCATGCGGTATTGCAAAGAAAGCTGCCGGAAAAGGCGATCATACTGGGCATGCTCATTACCATGACGGGAATCGGGCTGCTGACGCTGCAGGATTCTCTTTCCTTTCATAGCGGGGATCTGCTGTGCCTGGGCGGCGCAGCGGCGTATGCCACGCATATCTTGCTGACGGATAAGCTGGCGCAGGAGGACGATGGGCTGCTTTTGGGCATATGGCAGCTGGCGTTCGTTGCGCTCTATGGGCTGGTCTGCACGCTGCTGTTTGAGCAGCCGAAAGTTCCGAGCAGCCCGCAGGAATGGATCGCGATACTGGGGCTGGCGCTGATATGCAGCTCCTTCGGCTTCGTTGTGCAGCCCATTGCGCAGAAATATACGACCCCGGAGCATACAAGCCTGCTGTTTTCCCTAGAGCCTGTCAGCTCTGCCGTGCTGGCGTTCCTTTTCCTGCATGAGATGCTGAATATCAAGGGCTATCTGGGGGCTGCGCTGGTTCTGATGGGCGTGATCGTCGCTTCGATGCTGTCGGAAAAGGGCGCAAAGCTGCAGAGCGAATAGGGCTTCGCCCCATAAAAGGTACAAAACAAGGGCCGTGTAAATGGGAAAAGCATTTGCACAGCTTTTTGTATGCAAAGACAATGTTCAAACATCAAAATCATAGCGACCCTAGCTATGCGCTTCTTCTGCGCGGTTTAGTCTGTTTGCTCCGGACGCTAATGGGGGTGATGCGTTTGCGAGGGAAATTCAATTCTCCTTTCCATTTTTTGTAAACGTTTTCGCAAAAATGGATTTTCAGCAAAGAAAGGATTGTGTTTCGCGGAAAAGTACAGTATAATGAGGAATATCCCGCTTCTTTTTCTATCTGAGAAATGGATTTTTATATCAGAAAGGAAAAGAATGCTATGAAAAAACAAATTGAGATATACGAAGTAGGTCCCAGAGACGGGTTTCAGAACCTGAAAACCTATATTCCCTTGGAGGAAAAGCTGAAAATCATCGATGATTTGGTGCAATCCGGGATTCAGCATATTCAGATCACGTCATTTGTCAGCCCGAAGGCTATCCCGCAGCTTAAGGACGCGGCAGATGTTGCGAAGGCTTGCTTGGAAAAATACAAGAATGTTGATTTTTTGGCGCTTGTCCCGAATCTGCGTGGGGCAAAGATTGCTTGGGAGGTTGGGATTCGGAAGATTTCCTATGTTGTTTCTCTCAGCGAGAGCCACAACAAGGCGAATATCAACCGTACACACGAGGAATCCTACGAGGAACTGCGCAAAATTATGGAAACATACCCGCAGATGGAGGTCTGCATTGATCTGGCGACGACATTCGGTTGTCCCTTCGAGGGGAAAAAATCGCCAGAGGAGGTTGTGGCATTTATGGAGCCGTATGTTGATCTGGGCGTGAAGGAGTTCAACCTATGCGATACGATCGGCGTTGCGAATCCGAAGCAGGTGCGTGAGGTGATTCATGCGATTCGGGAGGCGTATCCGGAGCTGACATTGCAGGTACATATTCATGACACCAGAAATATGGGCATGGTGAACACACTGGCGGCGATCGAGGCAGGTGTGGACAGGATTCAGTCAACGCTGGGCGGGCTGGGCGGCTGCCCCTTTGCGCCGGGTGCATCCGGAAATTTGGCGACGGAGGATGTTGTATACATGCTCAATGATATGGGCTACTATACCGGCGTGGACTTCGATGTGCTGCTGGAGGCATCCAAGCATGAAAAAACTGTGATTACGGACGGCGTTTTCAGCGGCCATCACATGAATATTCAAAATAAAAGCTGCTTTTGATGACGCAGTAAATTAGTAAAAAGGGCTTCCATGCATCGAGACAGCATGGAAGCCTTTTTTATGCAGAAAAGCCTCCTGCACTGCAATAAATAGCCGCATTTATTGCAATGCAGAAGACTTTTTTGATAGTATGCAAATCTGTTTAAGATCCCATCGCCTTAACGCTGTTTCCGTAATGCATCTGTGTCGTAAAGCAGATTTCGCGGTTTGATACATCATCCTTGGATTGAATGCGTTCCAGCAGCAGCTCGCCCATTTTTGTGCCCATGCCGAGCGTGTTGGTAGATGCAATGGTCGGGGTGACGTAAAGCATTTCTCGGTTTTGTATATCGCCAAAGCAGACGATGGAGACTGCCTCCGGCACGGCGATTTTGCTTTCGTGAAGATACTGCATCGCGCCTAAGGCGATCTCGCTGCTCATCAGGACAAGGGCAGTGGGGGGATCGTCCCGCTCCAGCAATGCTTTCGCGCCGTTATAGCCGCTCTGGTTTTCAAAAAGCCCTTCATACATATAGGGATAGCCTTCATCGACCATGATCCCGGCGGTTTTCATCGCGTTGCAGAAGCCGCGGTAGCGCTCCGATGCCGTGCTGAGGTGGAGAGGACCATTGACAACGCCGATTTTTCGATGCCCGCAGGCAAGCAGATGCTTTGTCAGGTCGTTGACGCCGCCGATGTTATCGCTGTCAACGAAATCCCCGCGGAAATAGGCGGAATTGATGCGGCGGTTACTCAAAACCATGGGGATGTACTGGCTGATCTCGCTGATCAGCTTATCATTATAGCCGGTCGTATTCAATATGATGCCATCCACCTTTTTTTCCTTGAGCAGCTGAAGGTAGGAAACCTCCTTCTCCTTGGAGTGGTCGATGCTGCAAACGATCAGGTTGTATCCGAAGTCTTTGATATAATCCTCAATGCCGCGACCGATTTTGATGAAGTAGGGGTCGGAAATATTGGATACCAGAAAGGCTATAGTGGAGGTGCTGGAGGTCTTCAGGCTCCTTGCGACGATATTCGGTGAATAGTTCAAATTATGGATTGCCTGCAGCACGCGTTCTTCCAGTTCCGGCTTGACCGTCCCGCTGTTATTGATGACGCGGGAGACAGTTGCAATGGAAACGTTTGCTTTGCGCGCAACATCTTTTATAGTTGAAATTTTTGCCATGGAGTCCTCCTCGTTTTTGTTTCCAAAAGTATAGAAAAGTTATTTTTGCGGAAAAGCAAAAGCTATTCTTATCATATCACTTTCTCTGAAAAAAATCAATTATTCCGGATTTGATTCTTTGCAAAAAAGCAGTTTCGTCAAAAGTGTAAACGTTTTCATATAATGGCGTTGGGTATTATGTGTGAAATGCAAAACAAGACGAAATTTTGTTGTTATTTTTGCATATAAAACAAGCGAAAAACTGGATATATTTGCTGAATCGAAGAAATAGTCGAGAAAATGCTTGCAAAATGATTGATTTGTTGTTAATATGACATCAAGAAAACGTTTTCTCTGCAAGATGAAACATACAGTGTAAAACAGAAAAAGAAGCGGGATATTCTTTGAACAAATGAAAATCAAGAGCAAAAGAACGGAGGAGACAGAATGAGCGAAATGGATACCAAAAAATACATCGCGGACTTGATTGCAAGAGCCAGAGCAGCGCAGAAGGTAGCAGAGGGCTACACACAGGAACAGGTGGACAGATTGGCAGGTGCAGTTTGCTACGAAATTTATCATAACAAGGAATTGATTCGGGAACTGGCTGAATTTGCGTATGAAGAAACAGAGCTGGGCGATGTGCCCTCCAAGATCGGCAAGGTGACCGGGAAATGCCGCGCAATGTGGTATGACGTGAAAGATGTAAAGACGGTCGGCATTACTGAGGAAATCAAGGAGAAGGGCCTGGTAAGAATCTCCAAGCCCGTTGGTGTCATCGGCTCTCTGGTACCCAGTACACAGCCTGAAATGCATCCCATCGTGCAGACCGTAAATGCGATGAAGGCAAGAGATGCCATCATTTTTGCCCCTCATCCCCGCGGCAAAAAAACAAGCACAAAGACGGTTGATATTATCCGCGGCATTCTGAAAAAATACGGTGCTCCTGAGGATCTGGTAATCTGCATCCCCGAACCTACGGTGGAAATCACAAACGAACTGATGGCGCAGAGCGATCTGGTTATCGCAACAGGCGGTCAGCCGATGGTAAGAGCGGCGTATTCCTCCGGCAGACCTGCATTCGGCGTAGGTGCCGGCAATGCCAATATTGTAATCGATTCCACGGCTAATCTTGCGGAGGCAGCAACAAAGATCAAAAACAGCAAAACCTTCGACCTTGCGGCAGGCTGCTCCTGCGATAACGCGGTTATCATCATGGAGGATGTATATGACAAGATGCTGGAAGAGTTTGCAAAGGTCGGTGCATATAAGGTAAGCGCAGAGGAAAAGGAAACGCTGCTGCATACCATCTGGCCCGCATGGCCCGATAACCATGTGATCAACAGGGATGTTGTAGCGAAGCCCGCACAGTTCATCGCAGATTTGGCAGGCATCCCCGTTCCGGAAAATACCTGCATCCTTCTGGCTGAGGAAACGATTTCCGGCAGCAAATCTCCCTTCGCAGGCGAGAAAATGTGCGTAACCATCGCAATCTATAAAGCAAAGGATCTGGATGATGCGATTCGTATCGTAAACGAAAATCTGGCTTATTCCGGTGCTGGTCACTCCTGCGGCATCTACAGCAATACGCCTGAGAATGTTGAGAAATATGCATTGTCTACCTATACTACGAGAGTTACGGTAAATCTGCCGAACGCACTGACCAATACAGGCAGCTGGGTTTCCGGTATGCCCGCAACAAGCTCTCTGGGCTGCGGCACATGGGGCGGCAATATCTGCTCTGAAAATATCGTATTGAAGCATTACATGAACAATACATGGGTAATTCGCGAAATTCCCAGCTTTGAGCCTACGGATGAGGAGCTTTGGGCAGGCTTTGTACCCGAAAAGTAAACGTTTCATTGATGGGTGATTGTATGGAAAACAGAATCAAATGCTTGGAATTGCAAAAGAAAAAAAAGACGGCGGCAGAAGCGGCGGCAATCATCCAAAAGGACATGCTGATTGCCTTTGGGGGCTATACTTCCTCCGGTTATCCGAAGAAAATCGCCCGTGAGCTGGTCAAACGGAAGGAAACGGAGCCTGATCTAAGCATTCGCATGCTGACAGGCGCAAACACAGGTCCCCTGGATACCATGCTCAGCGAAGTAAATCTGATTACATGGCGCGCACCCATGCTGGAGAGCAAGGCAATCGCGAAGCAGGTGAATCGCGGTGAGGTTCACTATGTAGAGCAGCAGATGAATAAGATGCCGCGCTGGCTGGATCAGAACGTGTTCGGGCGGATCGATGTGGCAGTGGTAGAAGCCCTTTGCATCACAGAGGAGGGTGGGATTGTTCCCACCTCCTCCGTGGGCATGGTGCCGAATTTTCTGGCAAAGGCGGACAAAATCATTGTAGAGATCAATACGGCGCAGCCCATGGCATTGTATGGGATGCACGATATTTATCTTCCGCAAAGGCAGCAGCCGATTCCGCTGACGGATGTGGCGGAGAAAATAGGGAAGCCATATATTAAGGTAGATTTGGATAAGATTTACGCCATCGTAGAAAGCGATGAGCTGGATCAAACGGCTCCCATTGGCGAAAGCAAGCAGCAGACGGTTTGGATTGCCGAAAATCTTGTCGGGTTTTTGCAGGCAGAGGTGAGCCATATGCCGGCTGGGAAATTACCACCCTTGCAGACGGGCTTCGGCAATCTGGCGGTAGAAATTGCAAGAGGATTGGGAAAATCGGATTTCACGGATTTGACCTTCTTCTGCGGCGGCATTACGGAGGCGGTTCTGGAACTAATCGCAGCCGGAAAGGTACGGGCGGTTTCCGCGGGATCAATTCAGATGACGCCGAGGGCAGTACAGCTTTTGGAGGAACAGCCGGAATTATTCCGCAGCAAGATCATCCTGCGCAATGGTGAAATCACCAATCAGGCGGAAACGATTGGTCGCATGGGGATCATCGCCTTGACAAGCGGGGTTGAGATGGATCTGTACGCAAATGTGAACAGCAGCCATATCGCCGGAACGCAGATCGTCAACGGCTTGGGCGGCGGTGCAAATTTTGCTGAAAATGCAGCGCTTTCTATCCTGCTGTTGCCCTCTGAAAATAAGGGCGGTGCGATTTCTACGATCGTGCCGATGGTATCCCATCAGGATATTTGCGAGCATGACATTGATGTGGTGATCACAGAGAATGGCTTTGCGGATCTGCGGGGCTTGGACGATGTACAGAGAGCCGAAGCGGTGATTGAGCACTGCGCAGGACTGCATTTCAAGGATGCGCTGCGGGATTATCTGGAGCGGGCAAAGACGCAGGTCGGCGGGCATCATCCCCAGCTTCTGGAGGAAGCCTTTTCTTGGCATATCCGCCTGAAGCAGACGGGAACGATGCAGGCATAGCCGATCGGATTATCCGCACAATATACAAAAGAAATCAAAAAGAGATACCTTCGATGAACAAGGGCACACACGCTTCTCAAAGCGGATTTTGGACGATTTTTGCGTTATCCTCCCTTGACGTGCCTTTGGGCACGACTGCGGTTGTCTGCCTTAAAATCGCATCAAACTACGCATTGAGAAGTCTGCGAGCGGAGGCTTGCTGCATTTGCTGTTATGCAAGGCTTTCGAGTGAAGGCGTACCCGAAGGTACGTCGAGCGAGAGTAACACAGCAGAACGGCAAATGCAGCAGCATCCGCCGTATGTTCCCTTGTCCATCGAAGGTACGCAACGAAGATAGATAAAACACATTAAGGAGGTAATCGGATGGATAAAGCGGCAAAAATTATTTTCAAAAGCCCTACGGCTTTGGTGCTGGAAAATGGCGTTGCGGTAGAATTGGGGCTGCATCTGACAAAGCTGGGCGTAAAAAAGGCACTTATGGTGACAGATTCCGTGATTTATGATTTGGGGATCGCAGCAGATGTGATGAAAACCGCAGAGGAAAACTACGGCATTTCCTTTGAGATCTACAAGGACGTACTGCCGGAGCCTCCCGTGGAAAACGTATACAGCGCGTTGGAGATTTATAAAAAAGGCGGCTGCATGGGTGTAGTTGGTCTGGGCGGCGGTAGCTCCATCGATGTTGCCAAGGCAGTGGCTATGCTGGCTACGAATGAGGGTACATATGAGGCGTTTGCCGGCATTGATAAGGTACCCAAGCGCTGCGCTCCGCTGATCCTGATGCCTACCACCTCCGGCACAGGCTCCGAGGTTTCCGTATTCTCCATCATGCTGGTAAACGGTTCCAAGGCTGGCGTGGTAGACCAGAACATTTCCGCAAATATTGCTCTGGTTGACCCTCTGCTGACGGCAAGCGTACCCAAGAGCGTGACAGCGGCGACAGGTCTGGATGCATTCTGTCATCATATTGAGAGCTTCATTTCCGTGAATGCTTCTCCCTTCTGCGATGCGATCTGCTTGGAGGGCATCCGCGTGATCGCGAAATATCTGCGCAAGGCAGTTGCGGATGGCAGCAATAAAGAGGCGAGATATTGGATGAGCTATGCAAGCACCATCGGCGGCTTTGTTATGAATCTGACGGATGGCGCGGCTGCAAACCATGGCTTGGCATTCGCTCTCGGTGCAAAATTCCATGTTGGGCATGGCTTGGCAAATGCAGTGATGCTGCCTTATACCTTCCCTGTGGTCGGGCTGGCTGAACTGGAGAAGGTACGCCGAATCGGCGAAGCAATGGAGCTGGATCTGACGGGGCTGTCCGATCGGGAAGCGCTGGATACGGTTTCCGAAGCGATTACGGCACTGGTGAAAGACGTTGGCTGTCTGCGTCCTCTGCGTACATTCGGCGCGACGGAAGCGGATCTGGATGCATTGGTTGCAGAAACGAATACACAAACAAGAGTTATGAATCACTCTACCTATCGCCTGACATCCGAGGAAATCAAGGATATGTTTGCGAAGGCTCTGTGATAGAACTGCGTGGGGGGAGCGGGATTTCCGTTCCTCCCGCAGAGGGGTGTTTCTGAAAACGTATTCCCACAATCTGTGTTTGACGCTTTGCGCTGGATTTACTCCGTAACCGATCTGCGTAGCGTTGCGATACCCCCTCGCTTGGGGTGAATCCTCCGCAAAGTGTAGCACAGACTCTTCCCTATAGGAAAAGCAGTTTTCGGAAACGCCCAAAAAGAAAAAGGTGATCGATTGATGAGAATAATCAGCAGCGGTATCCAAAACGGCAAGATTTTGGATCAATACGGAAAAAGGGGTACGCAGAAGAATGCATATGGCGTACCGACCTATTCCCTGCCTTTTACCATTTTGGATGCGCCGCAGGGAACAAAATCCTTCGCCATTGTTTTGGAGGATAAGGATGCGATTCCCGTAACAGGCGGTTTTGCATGGATTCATTGGACGGCTTGCAATATTACGCGCAGTGAGATACGGGAAAATGAAAGCCAGACGAGCGATGATTTTGTGCAGGGCTTAAATAGCTGGCCTAGCATACAGGGCGGCAGTCTCCCGCGGGAGGATTGCTGCTGCTATGGCGGCATGGGCGCGCCGGATCGCCCGCATATTTATGAGTTGCACGTTTTTGCCCTTGAGTGTATACTTGACCTAGAGAAAGGGTTTTGGGCGAATGAGTTATACCGTGCGATAGATGATTATTGATTGAGACAATTCCATTCGCCTTTGGTATGCAGGGAGGACGGCTG
>CAVGZD010000048.1:0-15446 GCA_963633805.1 Lachnospiraceae bacterium
CCTCCTTCAGGGCAAGGCACGCCTGCGTGCCGGCATAGTCGAACTCGGCGGCCTGTCCGATCACGATAGGACCGGAGCCGATAATCAGGATTTTTTTCAAGTCACTTCTCTTAGGCATACAATTTCCTCCTTAAACATATCAATCAATTCATATCCTCACTGCGCCAAACGATCTGCCCGCGGTACATCGTCAGCCTGCATGCGCCGTATACTGTATTTCCCGCGAAGGGGGTTGCGCGTCCTTTCGTCAGGAAGGTATCCGGGTCGATTTTATATTTTTTCTCAAGGTCGAATACCGTCAGATTGGCGGGCTGTCCGACCGAGAGAGGCGTACCCAGCGAAAAACGTTTGCCGGGGTTATTGTGCATCAGGTCAATCAGTCTTGTCAGCGGGAGAATGCCGGGGCGCACCAGCGCGGTATACAGCACGGGGAAGGCAGTCTCCAGCCCGACAACGCCCATCAGGCTTTTTTCCAGCCCGCGGCTTTTTTCCTCTGCGGAATGCGGCGCATGATCTGTAGCGATCATATCGATCGTGCCGTCCAGAACGCCTGCGATCAGCGCTTCTCTGTCCTCTCTGCCGCGCAGGGGCGGGTTCATTTTGAAGCGTCCGTCCTCCTCAAGCATGGAATCATCCAGCGTCAGATAATGCGGTGCGGTCTCACAGCTTACATCCAGACCCTCCGCCTTTGCTTTGCGGATCAGGGCGACGCTTTCCTTCGTGGAGATGTGGCAGACATGATATTTCACGCCCGTCTCCCAGACCAAGCCCAAATCTCGCTCGATCTGCCGCCATTCGCTCTCGGAGGAGATGCCCCTGTGTCCATGCGCCGCCGCATATTCCCCCTGATGGATATAGCCGCCGAAAAGCAGGGTGTTGTCCTCGCAATGGGCGGCGACGATCTTGCCATAGCCCTTGATCTGCCGCATCGCCTCCCGCATGATCGTGCTGTCCTGCACGCCGCGCCCATCATCCGAAAAAGCGCAGACATAGGGCGCGATTTCATCATAGGCGGCAAGCTGCCTACCCGCTTCGCCGACGGTGATCGCGCCATAGGGCACGACCTCGATGCAGGCGCCCTTGCGGATGGCGGCAAGCTGTGGCTCCAAATGCGCCAGGGAGTCCGGGATGGGATCCAGATTCGGCATGGAGCAGATTGTGGTATAGCCGCCATGTGCCGCCGCAAGAGAGCCGCTTGCAATCGTTTCCTTATAAAAAAATCCCGGTTCTCTCAGATGCACATGAACATCAATGAAACCGGGAAATAAAAAGCAGCCGTCCAAATCAAAGACGGGGCACTCGCCCGCGGGGCTGCGGTCGGAAATTTCAGAAATCAAACCATCGGCGATAAATACATTGGATTTGATAAAATCGCCCTGCATGTATACGTTTGCGTTCGCCAGAATGTAGTCCAAAGTCACCGCTCCTTTCGCTTATCCGTATGTCTGAACTGTAATTTTACCTAAATCTTCGATATTGTATCAAAACAAAATTTCGCTGTCAAGACAAAAATACGGAAAAATCCGGAATGATTTTCTGCAAAATCGCGCATGGTTGGATTTTATTGACACGAGAAATACAATGTGATAGACTGGATGTGTAAAGGTGCGCCCGAATAAGAAAACATAAATTCTGAAATGCTGAAAGGTGCGGCTACTGCGTTAATCTCCCTTGACAGCCTAAGTCAAAGGATGCCTGCGGGAGATTGCCTTGTATCCGTAACCTTTCCGCTATTTCAGCTCTTATATGTTTTCTTATTGGGACACACCTAAATCTGTGCGGTTTTTTGCGACTGACGGAAGGAGTGGGCAACCACAGGGAAGCAAAAAATCGGAAGCAAAGCAGTGCAGAGCTGCTTTTTGTCGACCGTCTGGGCAGTCCTGTATTCTGAATGAGGGAGTAGGACTGTCCTTTTGTTTTGGGATGAAAAGAATTTAGGAGGAAATCCATGAAAAAGGTTGGTATCATCATGGGCAGCGACAGCGATCTGCCCGTAGTGGAAAAAGCGATCGCAACATTGGAAAAATTCGGCGTACCCTTTGAGGCGCATATCTATTCTGCGCACAGAACGCCCGTAGCGGCAAGTCAGTTTGCAAAAAACGCAAGGGAAAACGGCTTTGGCGCGATCATTGCGGCGGCGGGGAAGGCGGCGCATCTGGCGGGCGCAATGGCGGCGAATACGACACTGCCCGTCATCGGCATTCCCATCAAATCCTCCACGCTGGACGGGCTGGATGCGCTGCTTTCCACGGTGCAGATGCCTGGCGGCTTGCCCGTGGCAACGGTTGCCATCGATGGGGCGGAAAATGCGGCGCTTTTGGCGATTCAGATTCTTGCGGTGGAGGATGTCGCTCTGTCGGTCAAGTTGGATGAGGCAAGAGCGGAGGCTGCGGCAAAGGTTTTGGAGAAAAACGCGGCACTGGAAGCAAAATATGCAAAATAATTTGACAGATAGAGATAAAATCGGCACGGATGGGAGAAGGAAGGAGCAAAATCATGAAAAGCTACAGTGAGAGCTACAAGGCTGCCGGCGTGGATATTACAGCCGGCTATCAGGCGGTGGAGCTAATGAAGGCGCATATCGCCAAGACCATGACCTCCGGCGTAATGGGGGATATCGGCGGCTTCGGCGGTCTGTTTGAATTGGATCTGACGGGCATCGCAAAGCCGGTTCTGGTGAGCGGCACGGATGGTGTCGGCACAAAGCTGAAGCTCGCTTTCCTGATGGACAAGCATGATACGGTCGGGATCGACTGTGTGGCGATGTGCGTCAACGATATTATCTGCGTAGGCGCGAAGCCCTTGTTCTTTCTGGATTACATCGCAGTCGGCAAAAATTTCCCGGAAAAGGTTGCGGCGATCGTCAGCGGCGTAGCGGAGGGCTGTGTGCAGTCCGGCGCGGCACTGATCGGCGGGGAAACGGCGGAAATGCCCGGCTTTTATCCGGAGGACGAATACGATCTGGCGGGCTTTGCGGTCGGCGTTGTGGATAAGGATAAAATTCTGGATAACAAGAGCATACAGGCGGGCGATGTGATCGTGGCGCTGCCCTCGAGCGGCGTGCATTCCAATGGCTTTTCGCTGGTGCGCCGCGTGCTGGATGTGGAGCATGCGGACATCAAAACGCCGTTGGAACGCCTTGGCGGAAAATCCATCGGCGAGGCTCTGCTTGCGCCTACAAAAATTTATGTAAAGCCTATGCTGGCGTTGTTTGAACAGGTGAAGGTCAAGGCTGTGGCGCACATCACGGGCGGCGGTTTTTATGAAAATATTCCCAGATCCATCCCCAAGGGCTTTGGCGCAAAAATCAACAAGGCGGCTCTGAAAACACCTCCGATCTTCGATTTGATCATGGAAAAGGGCAATATTCCAGAACGGGATATGTTCAATACCTTCAATATGGGCGTCGGCATGACGGCGATCGTGGCGAAGGAGGATGCCGAAAAGGCGATCGCCACGCTGAAGGCAAACGGCGAGGATGCGTATATTATTGGTGAAATCATTGCTTCCGAGGAAGGTGTTACGATTGTCTGAGAAAATTAAAATTGCCGTGTTTGTATCGGGCGGCGGCACAAATTTGCAGGCTCTGCTTGATGCCTCCAAGCGGGGCGAGCTGCCCGCAGGGGAAATCGCGCTGGTGCTTTCCAGCAATGATAAGGCATATGCTCTCACGCGCGCAGCGGCGAACAATATCCCCACCTGCGTTGTAAAGCGCAAGGAATTTCCGAACCAGATTGCCTATGAGGATGCAGTCAAGGCGATTTTGGAGGAGAAGGGGATAGATCTGGTCGTTCTGGCGGGCTTTATGACGATTCTGAGCGAATATTTCACCTCGGCGTACCCAAAGCGCATCCTGAATGTGCATCCCTCTCTGATTCCAGCCTTCTGCGGCACGGGCTATTATGGACTGCGGGTGCATGAGGCGGCGCTGCAGTACGGCGTGAAGGTGACGGGCGCAACGGTGCATTATGTAAATGAAATCCCCGATGGCGGGGAGATCCTTCTCCAAAAGGCTGTAGATGTTCTGGAGGGGGATACAGCGGAAACGCTGCAAAAGCGCGTAATGGAGCAGGCGGAATGGGTCTTGCTGCCGCAGGCGGTGGAGTTGGTGGCGGACAGACTGCAAAGGGAGAAAGGATAAGAGGATGAACGTATACAAAAAAGATACCATGCGGGATTTGGTAAAGGATAACCCCTATGTGGGGCGCGGCATTGTCATCGGCAAAACGGAGGACGGCACAAAGGCGGCGATCGCCTATTTTATCATGGGCAGAAGCGAGAACAGCCGCAACCGCATCTTTCGCGAGGAAGGCGAGGATGTGATGATCTATCCCTTCGATGCCTCCAAGGTGGAAGACCCTTCCCTGATCATCTATGCGCCGCTGCGCAAGCTGGATGGCAAGCTGATTGTCACAAATGGCGATCAGACGGATACCATTCGGGATTTTGTGCTGAGAGGGGAATCCTTCGAGGCGGCGCTTGAAACCAGAGAATTTGAACCGGACGGTCCGAACTGGACGCCCAGAATCAGCGGCATGCTGACCTTTGCGGATGGCGATTTTACCTATAAAATGAGCATTCTGAAAAGCGCGGATGCGGAGGGGGCGGTTTGTAATCGCTTCACATATTCCTATCATGCGCTGGCGGGAACG
Organism: Lachnospiraceae bacterium; assembly: GCA_963633805.1. GTDB lineage: Bacteria > Bacillota > Clostridia > Lachnospirales > Anaerotignaceae > Anaerotignum_A. The sequence continues at coordinate 4,653 of CAVGZD010000048.1, forward strand.
GGACATTTTATCCATACCTACATGGGCGATGGAAATCCCCTGCCGACCTTCTGCGGTGAACCGGAGCGGACAAGCATCCCCAATGATATTGATGCATGGACGAAGGAGATCTGGGAAAATCTGAACGAGCAGAATAAAATTTCGATTTATGTGCGCTTTATCGACCTGAAAACGGGCGCAGCGGAAAATAGAATGATAAACAAAAATTTGTAATGAGATTGGATGGAGAATGGGAACGATTGATGATAGGAGCGAGAAAACAGTGAAGGAATTTGAACTGAAATATGGCTGCAACCCCAATCAGAAGCCTGCAAAGATATATATGCGCGACGGAAGCGAACTGCCTATTGAGATTCTCTCCGGCAGACCGGGCTACATCAATTTTCTGGACGCTTTCAACAGCTGGCAGCTGGTGAAGGAGATCAAAGAGGCGCTGGGTATGCCCGCCGCGACATCCTTCAAGCATGTTTCGCCGACCTCTGCGGCTGTGGGTACGCCGATGAGCGCGGAGCTGAAGAAGGCTTGCTTTGTGGACGATATTGAGGGCTTGGACGATTCCCCTTTGGCATTGGCATATGCGCGCGCAAGAGGGACGGACAGAATGTCCTCCTTTGGTGACTGGATCGCGCTGAGCGATATTTGCGATGAAACGACGGCAAGGCTGATCAAGCGCGAAGTCTCCGACGGCATCATTGCCCCCGGCTATACGGAGGAAGCCTTGGCGATTCTGAAAACCAAGCGCAACGGCAACTATAATATTGTAAAGATCGATCCCGACTATGTGCCTGAGGTGCAGGAGATCAAGCAGGTTTTCGGCGTGACCTTCGAGCAGGGCAGAAATAATTTCAAGATCGGCAGGGAGCTGCTGGAAAATATCGTGACAGAAAACAAGGAGCTTCCGGAGGAAGCCAAACGCGACCTGATTATCGCGCTGATCACGCTGAAATATACACAGTCCAACTCCGTTTGCTTTGCGAAGGACGGACAGGCGATCGGCGTTGGCGCGGGACAGCAGTCCAGAATCCACTGCACCAGACTGGCGGGCAATAAGGCGGACATCTGGCATCTCAGACAGCATCCGAAGGTGCTGCATCTGCCCTTCCTGCCGACTGTCGGTCGCCCGGATCGGGATAATACGATCGATGTTTATATTTCAGAGGATCATGAGGATGTGCTGGCGGAGGGTGTATGGCAGACGCTCTTTTCCGAAAAGCCCGAACCGCTGACAAGAGAGGAAAAGAGGGCTTATCTGGCGGGGATCAAGGGCGTTTCGCTCGGCTCTGACGCATTCTTCCCCTTTGGTGATAACATCGAACGGGCGGCGAAGAGCGGTGTAAGCTATATTGCGGAGCCGGGCGGCTCGATCCGTGATGATAACGTGATCGCCGCTTGCAATCAGCATGGTATCACGATGGCGTTTACGGGCATGAGATTGTTCCATCACTAAGCTTGAGGGGAGAAAAAGAATGAAAATCATGGTAATCGGCGGTGGCGGCAGAGAGCATGCCATCATCAAGAAAATAAAGGAAAATCCCGCAGTGACGGAGCTGTACGCATTGCCCGGAAACGGCGGCATTGCGCGGGATGCGGTCTGCGTGGATATTGCGGCGAAGGATATTGACGCGGTTGTGGCATTTGCGAAGGAACATCAGATTGGCTTTGCGGTCGTTGCACCGGATGATCCGCTGGTTTTGGGCATGGTGGACGCGTTGGAGGAAATCGGCGTTCCTTGCTTCGGACCGAATAAAAAAGCGGCGATTCTGGAGGGGAGCAAGGTTTTTTCCAAGAATCTTATGAAAAAATATGGCATCCCAACTGCTGCATATGAGGTGTTTGACGATATGGAGCAGGCGCTGGCTTATCTGGAAACCGCGCCCATTCCAACGGTCATCAAGGCGGACGGGCTGGCGCTCGGCAAGGGCGTTATCATCGCGCAGACACGGGAGGAGGCAAAGGACGCAGTGCGATCCATGATGGCGGATCGTATCTTTGGCGCGAGCGGCGACCATATCGTGATCGAGGAATTTATGACCGGGCCGGAGGTGTCCGTTCTGGCGTTTACGGATGGCAAAACGATGGTGCCGATGGTCTCCGCGATGGATCACAAGCGCGCACTGGATGGCGACAAAGGTCTGAATACGGGTGGCATGGGGACGATTGCGCCCAATCCCTATTTCACGGAGGAGATCGCGAAGGAATGCATGGAGAGGATTTTCCTGCCTACGATGGATGCCATGAATCGTGAGGGGCGCACGTTCAAGGGCTGCCTGTTCTTCGGGCTGATGATCACGCCGACAGGTCCCAAGGTGATCGAATATAACTGCCGCTTCGGCGACCCTGAAACGCAGGTTGTTCTGCCGCTCCTGGAGAGCGATTTGCTGACGATCATGCAGGCAGTGCAGGCGGAACGGCTGGCGGAGGTCGAGGTCAGATTCAGCGGAAAATCTGCTTGCTGCGTCATCATGGCGTCTGCGGGCTATCCTCAGAGCTATGAAAAGGGCTTCGAAATCACGCTGCCGCAGGAGGACAGCCTGATTTTTGTGGCAGGGGCGAAGGCGCAGGATGGTAAGCTTTTGACAAACGGCGGTCGTGTGCTGGGCGTGACGGAGCTTGCGGAGAGCCTGCCCGAAGCGATCCGGAGAGCCTATGAAACTGTGCAAACCGTGACATTTGAAAACGCATACTATCGGAAGGATATTGGGCAGAGTGCCCTTGCGGCGGAGGGATAAGCGTATGGTTTATAGAATTTATGTTGAAAAAAAGCCCGGACTGCAGGCAGAGGCGGACGGCGTGCGTGCGGAGATCAACAATCTGCTCGGGATCAAAAATCTGAGTGGGCTGCGTCTGCTCAATCGCTATGATGCGGAGCATATGGACGAGGACTTGTTCCGGTATTGCAAAAAGGCAGTTTTCTCCGAGCCGCAGCTGGATGATCTGCGGGAGGAGATCCCGACGGATGGCGGTGCGGTTTTCGCGGTGGAATATCTGCCGGGGCAGTTCGACCAGCGGGCAAATTCCGCGGCGGAATGCATTCAGATCATCTCCAAGCAGGAGCGCCCGACGGTCAGAACGGCGAAGGTGTATGTGCTCTACGGAGATTTGACGGAGAACGAGGTCAACACCATCAAAAAGCACCTGATTAACCCTGTGGAAGCCAGAGAAGCATCGCTGGATGCCTTTGATACGCTGGATGTGCAGTATGAAATTCCGACAGAGGTGGTTGTGCTGGATGGATTCATCACGTTGGATGAAGCCGGTTTGGATGCAATGATACAGAAAATGGATCTGGCGATGGATTTGGACGATATCAAGCTGTGCCAGAACTATTTCGTGGAGGAACAGAGAGATCCGACTATCACGGAAATCAAAATGATTGATACCTATTGGTCTGACCACTGCCGCCACACGACCTTCCTTACAACGATCGACAGCATCCGCTTCGAGGATGATTTATTACAAAATGCCTATGAAGAATACCTTGTGGCGCGGGCGGCTATTGGCAGAACAAAGCCTATCAATCTGATGGACATTGGCACGATCGCGGCGAAGCTGCTCAAGCAGGAGGGCAAGCTGGATGGTCTGGATGAATCCGAGGAGATCAACGCCTGCACGGTGAAAATCGATGTAGATGTTGAGGGCGAGAAGCAGAAATGGCTGCTGCTTTTCAAAAATGAGACGCATAATCATCCGACGGAGATTGAGCCCTTCGGCGGCGCGGCAACCTGCGTGGGCGGCGCGATTCGCGACCCTCTGAGCGGACGTTCCTATGTATACGCGGCGATGCGCGTGACGGGTGCGGCGAACCCTCTGACGCCTGTTTCCGAAACGATTGAGGGCAAGCTGCCGCAGAGAAAGATCGTGACAACGGCGGCGGCGGGCTATAGCTCCTATGGCAATCAGATTGGGCTGGCAACGGGGCAGGTCGATGAGATTTATCATGTAGGCTATGTTGCCAAGCGGATGGAGATCGGCGCGGTAATTGCGGCGGCTCCCGCAGAAAATGTCCGCAGAGAACGTCCGCGGGACGGCGACCGCATCATTCTGCTGGGTGGCAGAACGGGGCGCGATGGCTGTGGCGGCGCAACGGGTTCGTCCAAATCGCATACCGTGGAATCGCTGGAAAGCTGCGGCGCGGAGGTACAGAAGGGCAATGCGCCGGAGGAAAGAAAATTGCAAAGATTGTTCCGCAATCCGACTGCATCCAGACTCATCAAACGCTGCAATGACTTCGGTGCGGGCGGCGTTTCCGTTGCCATCGGCGAGCTTGCGGATGGTCTGGAAATTGATTTGAATGCCGTGCCGAAAAAATATGAAGGGCTGGACGGCACGGAGCTTGCCATTTCTGAATCGCAGGAGAGAATGGCGGTCGTGGTCGCAAAAGAGGATGTTGAGGCATTCCAAGCGCTGGCGTTGGCGGAAAATCTGGAGGCAACCGTTGTTGCGAGGGTAACGGAAAAACCCTCACTCATCATGACTTGGAACGGCAAGGAGATCGTTAACCTTTCCCGCGCATTTTTGGATTCAAACGGCGCGGAAAAGCATATCACGGTCGCTCCCGCCGCACCGCAGGCATTTGCGAAAGAAATTCCCGCGGATTTCAGGACGGGCTATTTCGACTTGGCGCAGGATCTGAATATCTGCTCCAAACGCGGGCTTTCCGAGCGTTTTGACTCCACCATCGGCGCGGGCACGATCCTGATGCCCTTCGGCGGCAAAACACAGAAAACGCCGATCCAAGCGATGGTAAATAAGGTTTCCGTGGAGAAGAAGGACACGACGACCTGCTCTTTGATGGCGTGGGGCTACAACCCCTTTATCGCGGAGAAAAGCCCGTACCACAGCGCATATCTGGCGGTTGTGGAGTCTGTTGCGAAGCTGATTGCGACGGGCGCGGACTTCAAGGAGGTTTATCTCTCCTTCCAAGAATATTTTGAAAAGCTGGGCAAGGACGAGAAGCGCTGGGGCAAGCCGCTGGCGGCTCTTTTGGGTGCATTCATGGCGCAAAAGGGACTGGAAATTGCGGCAATCGGCGGCAAGGACTCCATGAGTGGCTCCTTTGAGCACATTGACGTGCCGCCGACTCTGGTTTCCTTTGCTGTCACGGTAGATGACATTCGGCATATCCTTTCCCCGGAATTTAAGGCGGCGGGACACAAGGTTGTGCTGCTGAAGCCGGAATATGACAAGGATGGTCTGCCGACAACGGACAGCCTGAAGGCACTCTTTGTGCAGGTGACGGAGCTGATGCGCAGCGGCAAGGTTGCGGCGGCGTATACCCCTACGCTGGGCGGCGTTGCGGAAGCAATTCTGAAAATGACGATGGGGAACGAAATCGGCTTTGCATATCGTGACGATGTGAGCCTTGCAGATCTGTTTGGCTATCACTATGGCGCATTCGTTTTAGAGCTGACGGAGGATATGGAAATCGGCATGCCTCTCGGCACGACGGGCGGCGATGCAATCACATATGGCGCGGAGCGTATCGCATTGGCGGATATTTTTGCCGCATATGAGAAAAAGCTGGAGGAAATCTATCCGATACATCCTGCGACGGCTGCGGAAACGACGGAAATTCCGACCTTTACGACAAAAGCAGAGACAGCCTATCGCGCAAAAACGCCTGTTGCGAAGCCGCGCGTGCTGATTCCCGTATTCCCCGGCACGAACTGCGAGTACGACTCCGCGAAGGCGGTCGAGCGGGCGGGGGCAGAAGCGAATATTTTCGTCATCAATAACCTTTCTGCGGCAGGCATTGCGGATTCCATCGTGCGTTTTGCCAAGGAAGTGAAGCGTTCCCAGACCATCTTTATCCCCGGCGGCTTCTCCGGCGGCGATGAACCGGATGGTTCGGGCAAATTCATTACGGCATTTTTCCGCAATCCGGAAATCAAGGAGGCTGTGACGGCGCATTTGCAGGAGCGCGATGGTCTGATGATCGGCATTTGCAACGGCTTCCAAGCCCTGATCAAGCTGGGATTGGTGCCTTTCGGGGAAATTATCGATACGGACGAGAGCTGCCCGACGCTTTCCTATAACACGATCGGCAGACACCAATCCAAAATTGTCCGCGTACGGCTGGCAACGGAGAAATCCCCTTGGCTGACGAGCGTACAGGCGGGCGATATTTTCAGCGTACCCATTTCGCATGGTGAGGGACGTATTTTGATGCGTGATGAGCTGGTACAGGAATTGGCGGCAAAGGGGCAGATTTTGACACAATATGTGGATGAAAACGGTATGCCTACCAATGATATTCAGTTCAACCCCAATGGCTCTGCCTATGCGATTGAGGGGCTGCTGTCCCCGGACGGGCGCGTGCTGGGCAAGATGGGGCATGCGGAGCGAATCGGCGCGGGGCTGTATCAGAATGTGCCGGGCAATTACGATATGAAACTATTTGAATCCATGGTGCGCTATTACAAATAATAAAAGCTTGCCTTGTTGGCGGCAGGATATAGAATTACAATGCAATAAATATTGACTTTACGAAAAGGGAGCTGCGAACGATACGCAAGGGGACATTTTGCTTGCGTACGTCGGATCTCTCTTTTCGTGCGTTTTGAGGAGGAGAAAAATGATCCGTTTTGAATGCGATTATGCGGAGGGGATGCACCCTCAGATTTTGCAAAGATTAGTGGAGACAAACATGGAGCAAACAGCCGGTTATGGCGTTGATCCGCATTGCGAGAGGGCGCGGGAGCTGATCCGCAAGGCTTGCGGCAGAGAGGATGCGGATGTGCATTTTCTGGTTGGCGGCACGCAGGCGAACATGACGGTGATCGCATCGGTTTTGCGGCCGCATCAGGGCGTTTTCTGCGCGAATACAGGGCATCTGAACGTGCATGAAACAGGCGCGATCGAAGCGACCGGGCACAAGGTCATCATTCTGCCGACCACGCAGGATGGCAAGCTGACCGCCGAAGCGATTCAGACCGCTTACGATGCGCATTGGAATGATGATACGCATGAGCATATCGTCCAGCCGGGGATGGTCTATATTTCGCAGTCTACAGAGGATGGGACGATCTATACTAAAAAGGAGCTGGAGGAAATCAGCAAAACCTGTCATAGCTGCGGGTTGCTGCTATTCATCGACGGGGCGCGATTGGGCTATGCGCTGGCTGCGGAGGATTGCGACCATAGCCTGCAGGATATTGCAAATCTTGCGGATATCTTTTATATTGGCGGGACAAAGGTCGGCGCGATGATGGGGGAGGCAGTCGTGATCGTCAATCCGGCACTGAAACAGGATTTCCGCTATCTGATCAAGCAAAGAGGCGGTATGCTGGCAAAGGGACGGCTGCTCGGCATCCAGTTTGAGACGCTTTTCGAGGATGACCTTTATTTCGAGGTCGCAAGACACGCAGACCGCATGGCGATGCAGATCCGCCGCGCATTCGAGGCAAAGGGCGTGCGGATGCTGTTCGATTCCAAGACGAATCAGCAATTCCCCATACTGCCGAATGACAAAATGGCGCAGCTTGCGGAAAAATATGCATTTTCCTTCTGGTGCAAGGAGGGCGACGAGCATACGGCAGTTCGTTTCTGCACCAGCTGGGCGACGAGCGAGGAAAATGTTGCGCAGCTTTTGCGGGATATAGATGCAGTTTTTGCATAATTACTGAAAAAATGGGGTGTGCTCCGAATCAAAAACGATTTGGGGTGCGCCAATTTTTACCTTTTTGTATTGTGCGCATACAAAAATAAGGCGGACGGAAAAGAGAGAATGAGATGAAATACAAACTGGCAATATTTGATTTGGATGGGACAATTTTGAATACATTGGAGGATTTGACGGGTAGCCTGAATGCGGCACTGGAATGCTCTGTCTTGCCGCCGCGAAGCAGGGATGAGGTGCGCCTCTTTGCGGGCAACGGGATACGAAAATTGGTAGAACGCGGCGTGCCGAGCGGGACACCGGACGCGGTTACGGAGCGCGTTTTTGCGGATTTTGTCGCGCATTATCGTCTGCATTGTGCGGATCATACAAAGCCGTATGCAGGGATCGAGGAACTGCTTGCCGCGCTGCGGGAGAGGGGCTATATGCTGGCGGTCGTGTCCAATAAGGCAGATTTCGCGGTGCAGACTCTGTGCGAGAAGTATTTTCCGAATACCTTCGATGCAGTTGCCGGGGAAAGGGCAGGGGTTCGGAAAAAGCCAGCGCCGGATACTGTCAACGCCGTGCTTGCGCAGCTGGGCGCATCGCGTGAGGAAGCCGTGTATATCGGGGATTCGGAGGTCGATATCGAAACGGCGAAAAATGTGGAAATGGATTGCATTTCTGTGGATTGGGGCTTTCGGACGCGGGATGCGCTGTTGCAGGCGGGGGCGAAAAGGATCGCGTCTTCACCGAGGGAGATCCTTGCGGCGATGGAGGAGTAGGAGAGCGCGATCAACAGGCTCACCCGATGGGAATTGCATAGACCGCGCAGGTCGTGAAGACATCATGCAATTTTTGTCGTTATCTCATACAAGATCGGATTACAATGGAGAAAAACAGAAATGCCTTTCGGCTCTGTGCGTCGCTTTGCGGCGATCATTTGCAGAGTCGGAAGGCTTTTCCGTTTACAAGTTTCTTTTATGACTGCCACTGCAAAAACTTCTTTTCCAGAAGGGCAATGCCTTGGTACATCCCTGCAGCGGCGATAGCCAGAATAATCACGCTGAGCATGACCCAATCCAGCTTGAAGAGCTGAGCTACCAAACTAAAATGTTTGAGGGGCTGTTATCGCCCTCCCTCAGAGTATGGCAGATACTTCCCTAGTTGTCAATTCCCCTGTGGGTGGGACTGTCGAATTCCGCTTGGCTTTTTACCGCTTGCGGTAGATATTTGTGGGCGAGGTGTGCTATAATCTTCGGACAAGGGGAGGAATGAAGCGCGTGAAAACGGTGTATCAAATTATGCATGGAGATCGAAGGGTTGCCAGAGTGGATACGCAGGGGCGTTGCGAAATCTACTGTGAAGCGTTCCTGCCATTTGGTTTATGCTTAAAGGAAGCCAACGATGATATAGATACCCTGGTAAACAACATCACCAACTTTTATCATTGGTGTGCAGGCAGGGTTTTGTCCCTGGATCGTCAGTATGCAAAGGCTATTCTAAACAGCATCGGAGCTTCACAATCCTTTACGGATAGAGACCGCGCAGGGATAGCCCTATCCTACAGGTGTTTGACCCTGACGGATGCTTATTGGGTTCGTACGGAGGGAGAGACGATTTCCTTTGCTGAGGTGAATTTGTATAGGCATGCCTACAGGCTTGTTTGCAAATTTCCAGACAGCGCTCCCAATGCGCATGACGCAAAAGGAAGCTGCCTTGGCGGGAGTAAAAAAGATTGGTCTCCACCAAATTTCTGAGATCGATAAGAGCTGGTTTGCCGACAGAGAAACGGAATATGAGATGCTGTTGGCCAGGCTGGGAGTATTGCAGTCTTGTGAGCGTTAAATTTGTGAGGGAAGGTAAAAGTCGAAAGGGACTTTTACCTTCCCTCTTTATGTTGCTTGAGGGGGTTTTAAGGTGAAGTATTGCTTTGCGGGCGGTTCGTTGTTGAAGATCGTGATTTGTCCGGAGGAGATGAAGTGGGATTTGCCTGGCTTTTATGAGGAGGTGGCTCGTTTGGCGGGGCTGACATGTGCGGATCATCAGCATTTTGATTGCAGAGAACTGGAGGTGTCGGAGGATGTACAGCGCTAGTTTTTTGGTTATTATGAAGGACAAGAATATAGCCGTGCAGAAATCTCCTCGTTGCTGCTCCAGTTCGGACCAAAGGTGGATCACGGTTTGGGATGTCGTTGCGTTGCTGTTTCGGATTATTATGTTCACTAAACGTGCCGAGGGGAAGTGGGCAATGTAGTTTACTTACAAGCAATAGGAGATTGGTAGGTGGGCATTTAAGCTGACAGCAGGAATCCTGGTTGCGCCAAAGGGGAAGAGATGCATTTACAAAAAAGTGTACTTTTTTGTAAATCGGCATATCCCTATCTTCACGATTATTATAGCAGTTTTTCTGTGAAAAGTCTACAGAAAAATGCGAAATTTTACTTGTTGTGTATGTATACTTGTGCGGGATCTTTCAATTTACAAAAAAGTACACTTTACTGTAAATGAGCCGAACGTACTTTTTTGGCATGGGGCGCGCTTGCCGTATCTAGCAGGGCTTTTCGCCGTGACATGGGCGATGCGGGGTGGAGAGAGTCCTGCAGATTATCAAAATTTGTGAAGATAGATAACGATTCGATCTGCTTCGGATCGGTCGTTGCTATATATTTTTACCAAAAGGTGGGCGGCATGAAGACGCAGCATTTTCGTTGGATGTACGCCTTGTATGCCGCCGAATGGAATAAAAGGGGGTGAGGTTTATGCGAAAGCAAAGAATGCTGCATTCCTGCGCTTTGGGCGCGATAGGGAGATACGCCGCGGAGGCGCGTACTTCCGGAAGCAGAGCTTCCCCGACAAGGGTCGGGAACAGGATGTGATATGAGAAAAAGGAGGGTTATAACGTATGAAAAAGAAACTTCTGTCATATGCCTTGGTTGCATCCCTGGCTGTGACATCCGTGCCGACGACCGCGCTGGCGGGTGACGCAGACGCACCAAGCAGTGAGGTAGAAAGTAGTGAAGTCGGCGACAAAGACGCAGAAGGTGGTGAAGACGACGACACAGAAGCAGAAGGTGGTGAAGCAGGCGACACAGGCGAAGAAGGTGGTGCAGGTGCAGAAGACGTCACGGGTGCAGAAAGTGGTAAAGTCGACGACACAGACGGTGAAGAAAGTAGTGTAGGCGACGGCGCAGGCG
>CAVGZD010000049.1:0-15270 GCA_963633805.1 Lachnospiraceae bacterium
TGTCCACGCCGTAGAGCTTGTAGTCGTTCAAGAGCTGCGCGGGAATGATCGCGCCGGAAAGCGCATTTTCGCCTGTCTCGCCTGTGCCCAGACATGCAAGCACCTGCGCCAGCTTGCCGCCGTTATCCGCTGCGGCAGTCTTTACCTCCTCCAGCGTATCCTGCCTTGCGATAAAAATTTTCTCACTCACCTGCATCCTCCTTCCGCGCCACAAAGAGCGCACCGCCGCTGACACCCAGATAAAAGCGCTCCCCGCTCGCATCGTCCGTCAGGTATTTCGCATCGTCGATCGCCGCAAAAATATCCTCCCGCCGTCCCTTCGGGTCGTAGACCGTCTGCGTCATATCCGCCGCGCCGATATCCACCACGCGCTCATCCACATATTTCTTCGTTGCGGGCTGATATTCCCCGGTCGGGGCAAAGGGCGTTTCATTGTCCTTTGTCAGCACGTTCCCGCCGTTCCAGTTTTGGATATCCTGCGCCGTGATTTTGTCGAGTGTCGCCTTGTTGTCGTGCGCGTGGCGCTTCTGCGTATTCAGCCGCACATTTTCCTTCTCCGTATCGTCATAATTGTTGTCGGAGAGCACCTTTTCCTCCGTTTCGCTGCCCGTGCGCTTGGCGCGGTCTACCTTCCTGTCCAAAGCCGCCTGCTGCGCGGCAGATACGGGCTTTTCCGCGTCCTCCGTCAGATCCAGCGGGGCAAGCGTCTCCAAAAGCGTATTAAAGCGCGGCGTGAGGACCTCCTTCACCAGCTGGTCGAACACCGCCTTCGCCTCATCCTCCGGCAGCTCCATCGGGTTTGCCTGTGCGCTCACGCCCTTGCCCTTGAAATCCGCCTCCGTCAGGCGCAATGCGTCAATTTCCAAAAAAATCCCCCCCTAACCCTTATAGTTGCCGTTTTCGGTGTACTCCAGCGCGAGCATATAGATGCCGAAGGGCTCGTTATATTGCTCATTGCGCAGGCTGAAGCAGACCTTATCGACCTTCTTAATCTTGATCTTCTGCCCGACCGCGCGCGGGGTCGCATCCGTGGAAAAATTGATGCGCTCCCAGTTGATATAGGTAAAATCGAAGTACATCGCCTTCGCGCCGCTGTCGAAGATCTCCCGCCAAACGCCCTTGACCTGCGCAAACACCCGCACCCCCGTTGCGATGGCGGGCGCAAGCATACAGTCGATGCGGCGAAAGTTTTTGTTTTTGTAGAACAGCTTGCCCATCAGCTCCGGCGTGTCCCAGCGGGCGCAGATCGCCGCGCCGTTGTCGTTGTAGCTTTTCTGGCTGCCGACGTTATCGTAAAAGCGGAAGATATTCCCCGCCGCATCGCCGAAGCAAAGCCGCCCGTCCTCATCCTCCCAGAATACCCGCGCCGGGACATTCTCCCAGTAGTAGCATTCGTACTGATAGTTGGAATAGGGGCTGTTGCGGTCGTAGCTTTTTTGCAGCCCGTCCAGCAGATAGACCCGCCCCGCGCCCGTGCTGATGAGGTAAAAATCCCGCCAAACATAGGCAAAGGCGTCCGCAAGGTTCTTCTCCGCAGTCAGCGCATTGTCGATGTAATAGCTGCGGGATTGGCTGTATTTCTCGCCCGTCAGGTCTGCCGCCGTGATCGCCATAATGCCGATGTCGGTCAGAAAAAGCGGCTCGCTGCCCAGATAGCCGAAGCTGTGGCTGCCCAATGCGCCGCGTCCGCTCAGCGTGCCGATGATGGGAAAGGCGGCTTCTGTGGTGGTCGCGCCTGTGGCGGTCTGCTTTGTCTCCAGCTCCCCTTTGCGCAGGATGACATTGCGCCCCTCCTCGGCATCGCTTTTATGCACGGCAAGGCGGTCATTGATGATGCTGTAGCCCACGATGGCGGAGCCGTCCTGCCCCAGCGTGCTGTACCATAGGTCGCCCCAGAAAAAACCGTCCGCCAGCTTGCAATACCAATCCCGATTGGGATAATCCGGGTTGCCGCTGATGAAAATACGATCCATCGCCCCATTGACCCCAAAGAGGGACATGATGCGGCATTTGTTGATCTTCTCGGCGTAGCCCTCGCGGGTCTTTGCCGCCGTGATCTCCACATTGTCGTAGCCCTTTACGGGGGATGCGGCGGGGGCCTTGGTAAAGGTCACGGTTCCCGTCTCGCGGTTGACCGTAAAATCCGTGCCCTCCGTTTTGTCCGTCCAGGTCCCCTCCTTTTCCATCACCCGCGCCGTCACAGCGTCTGCGTCCAGCTTTTCCGTGGTCAGCTGATAGACCGTGGATGTGCCGTCGCTCAGGAAGCTCTCCTTCCATTTTTTCCCGATGAGATTGAGCGGTTCAAGTATCGTGCCGCCGCCGCTGGGGTTGCGGGAGACGATGATGGTCGGCACATATGCCGCCTCCTCCAGCGTCTTGACCTGCCCTCCCGCGTCCTTTTCAAATTCGCCGTAGCAAAGCGCCTTTTTCCCGTCGAAAATGAACAGCTTTCCGTAGAATTGCCGCCCCACGCTGCGCTCGTCCGCCATGCCCGTGTAGAGTGCCTCCGTCCCCAGATAGAGCGTGTCCCCCGCATGGATGAGCAGGCTCTGCGTGCCGTCCGCCTCCTTGAGCCGATGCACGCCGTTGATGCGCCCTCCCTCGTATGCCGTCAGCTTTTCATAGCCCTGCCGCTTGCGCACCTTCCCCGGAACATCCCGCATCATATTCGGCGCATTGGGGCTGCGGAAGATCTCCACGTTCGATGGGGAGGAATTTAAGTCCACCCCCATGAAGGTCTCGATCTTCGCCACATTGCGCGCGGGAGAGGCGGGCACTGCAAATTTCGCCATCCTCTTACCCCCTTAGTACCAATTTTTTACCGAAGTCCAGCCGCTGCCCGTATTCCTGCCGCTTGCGCGCGCTGCGCTCTGCTTCAATTCCTCCAGCCATGCCGTAAATTCGTTCATGTAGATCTGCGCGATGCTGATATCGTCATCCTTGTAAAGCTGCCCTGCCATATAAAGCGGGATCAGCCCCGCCACCTCATCCGGCAGATCGATCACGAAATCATCCGGCGTTTCCAAGGTGAGTACGGGCGGGTAAGCGTCGTACCAAACGCGAAACTCCCCCTCCTGCCCCGCCGGGAGCAGCAGCAGCCCGTCCCCCTCCATCTGATAGGCGGGATAGGGCGCGTAGCTCTCTGATGCTGCCAGCCGCACCTCGCGGATGCAGTAAAAATTTCCCGCAAGCGTCGGTAAGTCGTAGCCCTTGTACGCCCCAAGGCGCAGGGTCGGCGGGGTTTCCTCCTCGCCGCCCTGTGTAATCGTGACGCATTTGCGCCAGTATCGCCCGATGGTGGTCAGTATGCGCATGGCTTCGTTCGCTGCGGCAGGCATGCTGTTGAGGTAGGCATTGGTGTTGCTGTCGCGCACCAGCGCCGCCCCATCCAGACTGAATAGCTTGCGCAGGCAATTCTCCTGCAGCTCCTTCCATGTCGTTGCCATCGCTCATCCCGCCTTACAGAGAGGTAAGGTCCGTGCCGGCCGTGCAGCCAAGCCCGCAAAGGGCGATGCCGCGCCAGTTGTTCAGCCCCGCCGCGAATCGGCTTCTGCCCTTGAATACGTTCGCGTCCGTGTTCTCGTCAATATAGCTGGAGACGGTCAGCGGCACGCGGTCCACGAAGGGCATGCACATGTAGTCCTGCAAAAATTTGGAATCCGCCATCATGAAATATGCCGCATCGCCCATGGTATCGGGCAGATAATTCCAGACCAGCACGTTCCACATCCCGACCTGAAAATTCCATGCGTGATGCGCGGAATTGGGATCAAGCTCCGAGCCGACCGCCGCATAAACCGCCCGCTTCAGATCGCCCCGGTTGGGGATGATGATGGTATCGGGCATGACATTGAGGATGTTGCCGTCATCATCCGTAAATTTCTGCATGCTCTCCTGCACCTTGTCCATCACCTTCTGGCTGAACGCCCCCTTGAACAGGTTGCTCTGCGTCAGCTTCGCCCCCCGCGTCTTGCTGGGATGCTCCGCAGAGAACATCGGCTTGCCGTCCGCGCAGGTGATGTTGTAGGTCTTTGCGCCGATCTTCATGGTGCTGCCGCTGCCCGCCGCCAAAAGGCTCGCCGCGTATTTCTCCCTCGTTCGGTTGTAGGAGGTCGTGAACTGGCGCGCGCGGCTCTTGATTTTTCCGATTTTTGCGTCCTCGATCATCTCCTGCGTCACCTCAAATGAGGATTTCCACGTCTCCGGCTCGATGATCTTGCTGTAGCCCTCCTGCATGGATGTCTTGGGATATGCGCCGTTCTCGCCTACCGGCTCAAAATCGCCCAGACTGGTTTCGATCGTGTATTTCTCCGAAAAATTCTTGGAGCGATCCATGTAAAAGAGCTTGTCGATCAGGCTGACCGCCTGAAAGCTCTCCACCTGCTCCGTGATGATGGCGCGGATCGGCTCCTGCGATTTGCCGAAGATCGAATCATTCACGCCCGATGCCTGTGAAAAAAGAATACCCATTTGCTTTTCCTCCTTCTCTCTTACGACCCTGCATTGCTTGCTGCATCCGGTTCAACGAATCTGCCGTAGGCGACTTTTGCGCTCTCGTCCACGCCCTCGACCAAAAATGCGCCGCCCGCCGTTGCCGTGATCTGCAGCCCGTCCGTGTGCAGCGTCACCTTCGTGCCCGCCGTGGGCTTGGCGGTGTAATCCGCCGCGAAGCTCGTCGTCGCAAGGACGGGAATGGCGGGAACGCCCCTGTCTGTTGCCGCGCCCATGCAGATATGGGTAGGCTTTTTCGCCGCCGCGCATTTCGTTGCCGTCTGCCCAAGCTGCAGCGCCTCGCCCAGCGCGTAGCTCTCGCCCGTCGTAGGCGGCAAGTACACCATCGGCTCTACGCTTGTGATCTGCCTGTCCCTGATTTTGAACATTTCCTCTACCTCCTGTCGTTTTCGTGATTTTTCCAGTACATTGCGATGAGCTGCTCGCGCGTTTTCTCCGGGAAATATTCGCCCAGCGCATCCAGCGCCTCCGCAGGGACCTCCCTGCCCGCCGCATCGCCGCCGCTGGTCTGCCGCAGGTGCTGCTTGCCGCTCATCTGATTGCGCATGCCCTGCTTGATTGCCGCGCTCTGCTTTTCCAAAATGCTGCCGCGATTGAGCAGGAAATACGCATCTGCAACCGTCAGCCGCGGCGAATCCCGCCAAAGCTCCAGCACCCTGCGCCCCGCCTCATCCGCATACATCCCCTGCATATCCGCAAAGCCGCAATCGGGATATTCCTCTCTGAGCGCGTCAAATTCGCGCTGCAGCTGCTCGTTTGCCTGCTGCGCCTGCTGCCTTTCCAGCATTTCCTGCGCCTGCTTGACGACGGGCAGATTGCCGATGAGCGCATCCAGCCTTGCGGGGTCAACGCCCATCTCGCGCAGCTCCGCCTTTTGCTGTTCCTCGGCGTAATATCTCTCATAGTCCCGCAGATCGGCTTCCGTGCTGATGGGCTTGCCCGTGTAGGGGTTCAGCACCCCCGCAAATTGCTTCGCAATCGCCGCATCCACGCGCTTTTGTGCCTCGCTGTCAATGGCTGCCCGCATTTCGGGAGAAAAGCCCTCCTGCGGCGCTTCGTCCCCCTCCTGCGGGGGCTGCTCGGCGGGGCTGTCCTGCGGCTCATCCTGCGGCGCGTCCGTCCCGCCCTCCTCCTGCGGGATATCCTCCTCGAAGATATCCTCCCATGCATTGTTTTGCTCCATGCCTTCCATCTCTTCCATCTCTGCCCCTCCTTATTTCGCTCTCAGATCGCCGCCCTGTTGCTTGGCAGGCTTTTTGTGCTGCTCCTCGCCCTTCGGTGCGTTCACCACAGCAGAGCCGCTGCGCTTGATGTTCAGTCCGTTCTTGCTCATTCCGCTCACCTCCCCTCAGAGATATACCTTCGTCTTGTCGATTTCCTTCCCGTATTCGCTGCACGCCTGATTGCGGCAGCCGTAGGTGAAGGTATAAAAAGCCCTGGTCTGCTTTTCGGGGTCGTCGTCCCCCTCGAAGCCCAGCTTCTTATCTGTAATCATTGCATCGATCCCGCATTTCGGGCATTTCATGCCGCATCCCTCCTTAGATCATTCCTCCAAGCATGTTCATGGCATCCCCGCCGCCGTCCTGCGTCAGCGTATCCGCCGCGCCCGTCTGCAGCAAGGCTGCCTCCTGCGCCTGTGGCTGCTGCATCGGCATGGGCTGCTGTATCTGCTGCATTTTCTGCTGCTCAAGCTGCTCCTTCACCTCTGCGGCAAAGGGATAATGCTGCCCCGCCATCATGTTCCAGAACATGATCAGCGTTTCAATGTTGTTCGGATCGCCGAATGCGCCCGTTTGCAGATTCATGCGAATCTCCTGCCACATTGCCTCGCGGTTTCCCGCCAAGCTGCTGGCATTGTCCACGCCAAAGAGGAAATCATCACACCAATACCACTCCCCCGCCGCATCCTGCTTGAGAAAATCGTATTTGTTGAACTCGCTGTAGGTCGTGCTGCCGTCAATGTTTTTGTGGCGCACCGCCCGCGGCTCATCGCTGTAGGCCAGCAGGAATTGAAACATCACGCGGTATAGATCCGCATAGGCTGCGTTTTTCATGATGCGCTTGCTTTCCAGCCGTCCCGCGCTCTGCGCAACGGCGATCTGCCTGGCTACGCCGCTGGTCGCCGTGGGGTCGGGTCTGCCCTGCAGGCTGTCCGTGATGCCCAGCGTGTTGCGCGCCTGCTCGTAATTATCCTGCGCCACAGCCTGATCCAGGCTCGGGTCGATCTGCAGATTCATCAGCTGCAGCATGCTTGCCTCGGCAGGGGTCTTGACGCGGATGAATTTTAACTGCTCGTCTGTGCGCTCCAGCTCCGTCTCCATCCCGATCACGATTGCGCTGCCGCCCGTGTCCAGCTTTTCCTGTATGCGGCTGTCGCATTTTTTGATCATGTTCTGCTGGTCGGCGATCTTGTCCACATCGCTGTCCCCCAGCACCTTCCCCCATTTGCTCACGTTCTGACGCGCGATGATGGGGTACACATCGGGCTTGTAATAGGGGATCTCGCGGTTTTTCCAGACGCTTTGCCGCTCGGCTTCGTAGGCCTTACCCGTGTAGGGGTCGATCAGGATGCCGTCCGTCACGCCCTCGGGGTATTCCCAGCTCTGCTCATACTGCGTGATCGTCCCGCCGAAGCGTTCCTCTCGGGGGATGTCCTCGTAAAGGCGGAAGGTTTCGCTCGTCCCCTCCTCTGCCCTCCTGCTGCCGCAGTAGGGGCAGGTTTCCTCGCCCGTTCGATCCGCGCCGCATGTTGCGCAGACCTTCGTGCGCCGCGCCTGATAGTCCTCCAGATATTCCAGCTCCACATCATTGACCCATGCATAACGCCCGATGCCGCCCTTTTCGTTGCGGAAATAGCCAAAATGCACCGTCACAATGTCCTCCGCAGCGCCGTCTCCGCCCCTGCTGTCGGGGTCGCTCTCGCCCTGCGCGCCAACGTCCGCGCCGTATTTCTCCCGCACATGCTTCTTCGTCATGCTCATGTTGAGGATGATGAAATCCATGTCGTTGATCTCGCGCACGCCGTTTTGCAGGATCACCTGCCTTGGGTGCAGCAAACTGATGCATAGCTCGCCCTGCGTCTGGCGGGTATGTCTGCCGCTGTCCCATTCGACAAGGAAGAAATCCCCGCCCTGCACGGGTGAGATGCGCTCGTCCAGGTCGTTGAGCCGCTCAAAGGGCAGCCTGTCCGTCTCGTTTTTCAGAAAATCCTCGCAGATGTGCGCTAAATCCTCGTCCTCCTTGCGCCGCGCTGTCACCTTCGGCATGGGGATGGAGGAATCCACCTGCGATTCCACCAGCTCCGCGACGATATTGCGCACGCCGCTTGCCTGTGCCGCCGCCTGTGCGCCGCTTGCCCCCGCCACCTTGTCGATCTTGCGCGTGCCGTCGTAGAGGTCGGCGCGTTTTTTCATTTTTGCAAATTCCTCGCTCATGGCAGCCTCGTTTTTCTTCAGCCGCTCCTGCCAGAGCGCAAGCCTGTGCTGCTCGTCCCTGCTTTTTTCCTTTCGCAACTGCATCCCTCCACTAAAAGTGTAATTCGTTAATCGCCTTTTCCTTCTTCCCCTGGTCGATGCCGATGTATCTGCGGGTGTAGGCGGGGCTGCTGTGCCCCAAAAGCTCCTGCACTAAAACAATATCGCCGCCCGTGTTCTTGTAGAGCCAATAACCGAAGGTCTTGCGCAGCGTGTGACAGCTCAAGCTGCCCTTGTAGTCCAGCTCCCGCGCCGCCTTTTGCAGTATCTGCCACGCCCGCACCCGGCTGATGGGAAGATTGCCCTTCCCTCTCCTGCGGAACACATATTCATAGTCCTTCCTGCCCTTGAAGTACGCCTGCAATATCTTCTGCAAATGCGCATTGACGGGCAGCAGTATCGTCTTGCCCGTTTTCGCCTCGGCAATGGCGATCTGCTCCTTGCCCCGCAGGTCGCGCACGCGGTATTGCAAAATATCGCTGATGCGCCGCCCAAGGTAAACCCCGCACATGAATAGCACATAGTCCCGCTCGTTCTTCTCCCGGAAATAATCCGCGATCATGCCCACGGTTTTCCTCTCCTCGATCGGCATAACGTATTTCATTGCGGCACACCCCATTTCTCAATCATCCTCTCCCGCTCTGCCTTGCCCGCGCTGCGGTAATCCTCCCATTGGTCGGCAGTCCAGCGCAGCTTTCTTTTCGCCGCCGTCTGTCCCTGCGCGCTCATGCGCTGCTGCCCCCTCGCCATCAGGGCGATGCCGAAGCCAAGCACCAGATCGTCATGCTCGCCCTGCTCAGCCTCGGCGCGTCCCTTCTCGTTGCGGATAAAGCTCAGGCATTCGCGCAGGGTGTCCGCATCGTGCATCAGCTGCAGATTCTCCCGCAAAAATTCCACCAGCCGCGCCACCAGCACGGGTCTTGTCAGCAGGCTCGTCTGAAAGCCGTAGCTCTGGCGGCATTTGCCCGTGTAGGTGTCC
The DNA here is from genome assembly GCA_963633805.1 of Lachnospiraceae bacterium. Taxonomy (GTDB): domain Bacteria; phylum Bacillota; class Clostridia; order Lachnospirales; family Anaerotignaceae; genus Anaerotignum_A. Next base: position 8,965 of record CAVGZD010000049.1, read on the forward strand.
ATCACCTCGCGCACATACAGCCGCGGGTAGCGCAGATATTCCAGCACCTTCTGCGGATGGGTGGAGTAATTCGTCTCCACCGCGATCAGCGCATCGCCGTAATATTTCCCAAGGCAGTAGAGCAGCTTCGCATATTCGTCCTCATCGCAGTGCTGCCGGTGCAGCCTTGCCATCTGCTCCCCCGTGATGTTGTCGATCACCTGCGCCGTGAAGAAATCGCTGCCCTCGCCCGCCGTATCCCCGCCGATGGTGTAGGGTCTGCCCGCCTGCGGCTCGCGGAAGATGAGGATTTCCCCCGCCGCATCCTCCGTGAAGCGTATCTCCGTCAGGCTGATGCAGTCCAGGGCGGGTCGGCTCTCGGTATAGGTGAAGCGTCCGCGCCTTGGTTGCTCCTCCTGTGCAATGCGCCGAATCCGCAGCAGTATCGCCCCGCTGTCAAAGATGCAGCCGCCGCTTGTCAGGAAGGCTTCCTCGGGCGTGGCGGGGTATTCCTGATGGAAGAGGTCGATGTCGTTGTTGCAGTTGTTGCGGATGCACCAGCGCCGCCACATGAGCTGCTCATTGTCCAGCGAAAATGCCGCCTTGAGGGCTTCTTCCTCCGCAGTCAGCTCCTCCCCGTGATACGCCCTGCGATATTCCTCCATCTCGTACCACGCCGCGAAGAACGGCACAAAATCATTGCGCCCCGCCACTGCATCGTCCCACATCTGCTTGAAGAAATTGAAGCCGTTCGCCGTGCTCTCGATGATGACCATGCTCCCCGCCGTATCCGGCACAGCCTGCATCAGCCCCGCGTAGGTCTCCTTCACCTCTCCCGGCCAGAAAGCTAATTCAGAGGCGTGTACGTTCGTCAGCGTGTCCGACCGCCCGACGCCCTTGCCGCCCGCCGTAGCGCATTTGATCCTGCTTTTCAGCCCCGGCAGCCGCCGTTTTTCCTGCGCATTCTTCGTAGGATTCTCGAAAATCAGCTCCTTCGCATTGCTGTTTTTGAGCAGCGGCCGCACGGCGTTCCGCTCCTGAAAGAGCTTGCTCATCCGAAAAAGATTGCTTGTCGCCTCGTCCTTGTGCGTGATGATCAGGCTGTTCACGTTCGCCCGCGTTGCCGTGCGGAAGTAGATGAGGGCTTCGGTCAGCGTGGAAAAGCCCATCTGGCGGCTTTTCAGTATGATGATGCGGATGGGCTTGCCCTCTCTTTGCATCTCTGCGATGCAGTCATAGAGCCGCCTTTGCGCGGAATTGAGCCGAAAGGGGACGAGCCTGCCCTCCTTCGTTTTGATGAAAAGGAATGCCTCCATGTATCGCCGCGCATCCCGCAAAATCGCGTAGTCATGCCCCATCCGTGCCGCCCTCCCCGCTTTTTCGCTCCGCTTCGGCAAGGATCTCCTCGATGCTCCTGCCGCTGCTCTCGCCCGATGCCGCCTGCTGCGCCAGTTTCGTGCGCTTCGTGTCGTTGGCAAGGCGCTTTTTTTCGATCTCCAAGCGGTCGGGGTCGTTCTTCCAAGCCTCCCGCGCCTGATTGAGCAGGAAAAACTTGATCGCGCCGATGTCGGCAGGAACGTGCTGCTCCTCCGTGCGCTCCTCCAAGACCTCCTCCGTCAGCAGCTTTCCCCCCTGCATGCGCGGCTGCCCGTCCTCGTCCAAGAGCGGACGCTTGAGCTTGAATTGCTTTTTGACCTGCGCATTGTAGCCCAGGCAGCGCTGCAGCAGGGTCTTCTCCACCTCTGCGACACGCTTTTTCCGCAGCTCCTGCTTTTTTTCGGCACTTTTTTTCAAAAGTGCCGAAAGTGCCGGAATTTTCCGTTTCAAATCCCGAAAAGTGGAATACGCCATACCCAAAAGATCCGCCATTTCCTTTTCCGAAACGCCCGCAAGCGCCCATTCCTCAAGGCTTTTCATGCTGCTGTAGATTTTTTCCTCGTTCCTTCCCGCCATTCCGGCACCTCCCCTTTTTCCGGCACTTTTGGCGTTTTCGGTGCCGATTTTTTTCTGCATAAATTTCCATGCACTTTCCCGCCTGAATATGCAAATCGCGGCGAAAAGCCCGAAATCTCGCGGTTTTTCAAGGCTTTTTTCACTCCCTGTGAGTTTTACATATCCCTGTATTGTGTTAATTTTTCTTTTCCCGCCGCATTTATAGGAAGCGTTCCTCCCGCCGCCGCCCTCGCTTTACAGCGGGACATTTTGTAAAACCCGGCGCCCTCCGGCGCATTTTCCTGCATATCCACGCCCGTATGGACGATTTTTATGCAGCCGACAGCCCTTCCCCGCAGCTGTTCTCTCCCTGTAATAAAATCCTAGCGAAGAAAAGTCTCAAATAATCCCATTTTCAAAAAAATTTTTTTCGGGCATAAAAAAAAGAGCCTTTCGGCTCCTTTCCATATCCGTATCCAATTCGCAATTCATTCGCAGGGCGCATCGTCCGCCGCAACGCCCCGCAGATATGCCAATATATAGCCCATCTTGCTCTCCGGCAGTCGGTCGATGATCTGCTTCGCCTGCTCCCTCTCGCTCATGGGGTGTGCGTCCGCCTTGGCGCGCATCGCGCTTTGAAAGCCCTGGATATAGCTGATCACATACGCGATCTCATGCTCCGGCATATCCTCCAGCAGCTTGATCGCGATTTCCCGATTGCTCATGTGCTCCACTCCCTTCAATCCCAATCAATTTCATCATGCGAAACCGTCTCCCGCTCCGCCATAGCCTCTTCCAGCGCGCTGCGCTCCGCAGCCGTCAGCTTGGTATAGTCCGGGTCCCACGCAAGGACAAGCTTCCTCATAAATTCCAGCGCGAAATTCTGGTCGCTTTCCGGCAGCATTTCCATCAATGTGATCGCCTGTTTTGTCGCTGTGCTCATTTGCATCCCCTCCCGGTGTCATTTATAAACGTCTCCTCTGGAATCTATATTCACGATATATAATACCCGAATTTCTCCGTTCTCCATAATTTTGTAAATAATTCTGTATTTTCCTACCCGCAAGCGCCGCATCCCGTCCGTGTAGCCCTGCAGCGCCTTGATGTCCCCTCTTGGCGGCTCTTCCGTCAGACCCTCGATCGCCTTTTGGATGCGCTGCTTTGTCGGTCTGTCCAAACCGGAAATGTATTTTGCCGCCTTTTTGCTATATTCGATCTGCAAGCTCCCGCCCTCCGTTTCCTGCGCTCCCGCAATGCCCTTTGCTTTATTATACCGCGCTCTCCCCCCGATGTACACATCTTTTTCAACGAAAAGCCCTACTCCAGAAAATCCTCCCCAACCCCTTCGGCTTTTACATCCACCCCATCTTCACATAAGGAACCACAGCTATATTCGCTGGCACACATATCAGCGGTACATTTTCCGTCAGACTTTGCCGAAAGCCTCGGAAATACCACTGCGTGTATTCCCTACGTTTTCTGCTTCGTCTGGCAAAAAATGCCCTCGCTGCTCTGCGCACCGGAATACAGCTGTGATTCCTCCTCCAAGCTCACCTGCACCTCCTTCTTCCGCCGATACCAGGCCCGTATCCCCCTTTCCTTCCGCTCGATCCGCTCCCTTTGTCTGGCATAAAACGCCGCGCCGCCGCCCTTCTCCTGCCGTTCGCATTTTTCCGCATAGCGCAGCACCAGCTGATAGAGATAGGCGATTGCCCCGCGCTCGAGCACCTCCATCACCTCGCGGTAGATCTGCTCCTGCCCCGCCGCGCTCCGGTATTCCCGCTCCTTGCCGCGCCGCTCCACCTCTGCCATATCCGCGACCAATTTCTCGTCCGCATTCTCCGCCACATATGCCCGCATCGCCCGCAGCCGCCGCAGCTCCGCCGATTCCGTCTGCTCCCGCAGATTCCGTGCCGTATCTCCCAGGCTCATGCTATCCCCTCCATTCTGGCGGCAGCGCCGCATTTGTCCCGTGGAATTTTTCCAGATCGCGGAAGGTCGTGCTGCGGCTGAACCAGCGCAGGCGGATCGCCCCGGTCGGACCCTCTCTCTGCTTGGCGATGTTCACCTCGCTCACGCCCCGCTTGCTTTCCTCGCAGCCGGGGAAATAATATTCCTCCCGCCAGAGCAGCAGCACCACATCCGCATCCTGCTCAATGTCTCCGCTCTCGCGCAGGTCGGAGAGGGCGGGTCGCTTGTCCGCTCTCTCCTCGCATCTTCTGCTCAGCTGCGATAAAGCCAGCACCGGGCAATCGAAGTCCTTCGCCAATCGCTTCAGTCCCCGGCTGATCTCGCCGATCTCCCGCGTGCGGTTCTCGCCCTTGCCCACGATCAGCTGCAGATAATCCACCACGATCAGCCGCAGATGGAAGCCCTTCGCCCGCCAGGCGTGGCATTGCCCGCGCATCCGCTCGATGCTCATGCCGCTGCGCTCGTCGATCAAAAGCCCGTCCATCAGCCGCTCGAAGCTCGCCGCGTTCCGCTCGATCTCGCCCAGCGTAGCCGCCCAGAGCGCATCATCCCCGCCGACGGAAAAGCGGTCGTTCTCAATCAGATATTCCGCCGTGTAAGCCCGCTGCCCCAATGCCTCGTCGCTCATCTCCATGCTGAATATGCCCACGCAGTCGCCCTTTTCCTTCAGGGTTTTGCGGGCGTTTCGGGCGATGTCCAGCGCCAAGGCGCTCTTGCCCATGGAGGGTCGCCCCGCCAGAACGATCAAGTCCCCGTCCCGCAAGCCGCCCAGCGCGGCGTCCAGGTCCGCAAAGCCGGTCGAAAGCCCGATCAGGCTGCTGCCGCTCTCGCGTATCCTCGCCAGCCTTTCCAGCCGCCGCGTGAAGCCGCCCGCCAGCGTTTTTGTCCCCTCGCCGCCCCAGCTGTCGGCTCTCTGCCGCTCCGTGATGCGGCTGATTTCGCTCTCGTCCTGCCCCAAGGCGGCTTTTGCCAGCTCGTTTGCCCGCTCCCGCGTCCTGCGATAAAAGCTCAGCCGTCCCAGCTGCTCGGCGTAGGTCTTCATGTGGATGCTGGTCGCAACTGAGGTCGCAATCTCGCCCAGCATGGCATAGGGCACGCGCTCGCCCTCGCCGCGCCGCTGCAGCTCCCCCGTCACCGTCACCACGTCCACCGCCTCCACCGCCAGCATCGCCTCGAATATCGCGCGGTAGGCGGGTATGTAAAAATCCGCAGCCGTCAGCGTATTTCGCCCCAGCTCTGCCGCCTCCTGCGATAAAAACATGCAGCCCAACGCGCTTTTTTCCGTCTCCCGGCTGTAAAGCCCCTTCATCTCGTCCATTTGCTCACTCCCCTCTCGCCATGCGTAGCCGCTGCGCCATCAGATCCTCCGCCGGAGCAGCCCTCTGCCCCGCGCCCGCCGATACGCCCTGGCATCGGAGGTCGTTCTGTCCCGTCCGCTCCCAGTTGCGCACTGCCGCCCGCCAGTCCTTCATCCGGTTCTTGCCGATCATCCAGCCCTTTGCCGCGTAAAAATCCAAAAATCGCTCCGCATCCACGCAGCCCCCCCTCTCCCGGCAGTACTCCCGCACCTCGTCCAGAGTGGGTGGTGTGAAAGCGGGCTTGCCCCGCTTTTCTTTTTTCTCTTTTTCTTTTTCTTCTCCTTCTCCTTCTCCTTCTTCGCCCCGTTTGTTCCCGATTGTTCCCTGATCGTTCCCGTTTGTTCCCCGCTGTTCCTTTTTGTTCTCCTCCTCTGCGATACAAAGCGCGCCGCCCGTCTCCGCAGCCGCCTGCGTTTTTGTCTCGCCGCCCTCCATCTGAATGCCGCTTTCCGCCAGCAATGCCCCTACGAGCTGACGCAGCCTGCCCGACTGTACCTCCTTCCAGTCTGCCGCGATCGCCCGCAGCGTAGCGGTCTTCTTGCCCCAGCTGATCTCCTGCCAGTGCCGCAGGAATACCTCGCCCGTCTGCCCGTCGTAGTAAATGCGCCCGCCCTGCTCCAGCTTCGCCAGGAGCTTTTCCAGCGTCTCGCGGTTGTAGCCCGTCTCGTCCTGCGCCCGGCGCATGCGAAAAATATAACAGCCCAGCGTGTTTACGTTCGCGTTGGTCTGCAAATAAAGCCAAAAATATTTTTCCTCCGGCGTCATGTCCCGCGCCGTGTCTGTCTCCCAAAAATTCCTCTGAATCTTGCTGTATGTCGCTGCCATTTCAAAAACCTCCTTTCCGTTCCCCCCTATGATACTGCTTTGCGAGACTCAAAAAGTCTCAACCTTGCCGCTTAGCCGCCCCGCCCAGCGTTCCTTCTTCCGCTTGATGATGTCGTAGATCTCGGCATGTTCTTCATACCCCAGCAGCAGCCCCAAAACGCAGTAGACATCTGCGACTTCTTCCAATAGATTCTCCCGCGCTTCGCCCTCTGTAACAGGCGTGGGGTTGATGCCCGTCACC
>CAVGZD010000050.1:0-15147 GCA_963633805.1 Lachnospiraceae bacterium
AGGAGTCGCGAAGATTGATGAGATTGCTGAGTTTGTATTCGGTTTTGAAGGTGCATAAGAGATAATCCTCAATAGCTCAATGGCAGAGCATCCGGCTGTTAACCGGAGGGTTGCAGGTTCGAGTCCCGCTTGAGGAGTTTCGGAGTCCTTGACTCCTTGAGGTATGTGGTCCGTTGGTCAAGGGGTTAAGACACCGCCCTTTCACGGCGGTAACGCGGGTTCGAATCCCGCACGGATCATGTGGCGCCATAGCCAAGTGGTAAGGCAAAGGTCTGCAACACCTCTACCCCCGGTTCAAATCCGGGTGGCGCCTTTCGAGAACGCTGGAATAGCGTTCTTTTTTTGCTTTATCGATCCCGTTTTTTGCAATTTTGCAGACACTTGCGGGAAGCTGTGGAGTGTGATACGATAGCAGTAGCTGCATATTTGAAAAAGCCATAGGAGGACAGGATGAAAAAGAAATGTATACTTGCTGTGATCGTCGTTTTGGCAGTGTTTTTCACTTATTTTATCGGCTCGGGATTCCTGAAAAATGCTTCGGTGTACATTGACAAGTACGAAATTTCGGAGGACGGCAGGGAGATCACGCTCAGTATCGGGACACTAGCCTCTGTCGGCTATATCAGAGAGGCGGCAGTGCATCAACAGGAGGGCGGACATCTCTATATCGATTTTTATTCCGCATTCGGCGGCATAAACGGCAGCATTGCCGCGAAAAATACGTTTACCCTGCCGCTGGCTGAGGATACGACGATGATCGGAATTTATCGCAATACGAATTGTTACGAGGCGGTTTTGTACAAGAATGAGGATGGCACATGGCGGCGCACTGCGTAGTCCGATTCTCGCCTTTTAGATTTATTACAAAATATAAAAACAAACAAAAATAGAAAATTTCCTTGGGGGAGGTCATGCTATGCTGAAGGAAAATGAAATTTATGTCATTGGTCATAAAAATCCCGATACGGATTCGATCTGCTCTGCGATCGCATATGCGGCACTGAAAAATAAAATCGGCGGCGGGAAATATGTCGCAAAAAGAGCCGGGGAGGTCAATAATGAAACGAAATATGTGCTGGATTATTTCGGCGCGGAAACGCCCGCTTTTATCGGTCATGTCGGCACGCAGGTGAAGGACGTTACCATCAAGCCGACCCCTGCGCTGACAGAAAATATTTCGCTCAAAAATGCATGGAACACCATGCGCGACCTGCAGGAGGCGACCATGCCGATCGTGGACGAGGGACGGCTGAAGGGCATCATCTCCGTCAAGGATATTGCGACGGCAAATATGGACATTTATGAAACAAGAATCCTTACCATGTCCCACACGAGCTACCGCAATGTGCTGGATACCATCGACGGCACGATGATCGTCGGTGATCCGGACGAAGTGATCACAAAGGGGAAGATTCTGATCGGTGCGGCAAACCCGGATCTGCTTGAAAATTACGTTGAGGACGGCGATATGCTGCTGACGGGCAATCGCTTTGAAAATCAGCTTTGCGGCATTGAGATGAACGCGGGCTGCATCGTTGTCTGCACGGGTGCGCCGATTTCCAAGACCATCCAGAAGCTGGCGCAGGAAAAGGGTTGCGCGATCATCAGTACGCCGCACGATACCTTCATGGTGGCGCGGCTGATCTCGCAGAGTGCGCCGGTGCGCTATTTTATGCGGAAGGAGAAGCTGATCACCTTCAGCAGCGAGGATTTTATCAGCGACATCAGGGGGACGCTGGCGAAGATCCGTCACCGTGATTTCCCGGTGCTGGATCGCGAGGGCAATTATTGCGGGATGCTTTCCCGTCGCTCCCTTTTGGATATGGACAACAAGAAGCTGATTATGGTCGACCATAACGAGAAATCGCAGGCGGTGGACGGCATTGATGAGGCGGAGATTCTGGAAATCATTGACCATCATCGTCTGGGCAGTCTGGAAACGGCTTTGCCCGTTTATTTCCGCAATCAGCCTGTGGGTTGCACGGCAACGATCATCTACGAGATGTACCTGGAAAACGGCGTGGAATTGGAGCCGAAGATAGCGGGTCTGCTTTGCTCCGCGATCCTGTCGGATACGCTGATGTTCCGCTCGCCGACCTGCACCGAGAAGGATCGCTTGGTGGCGGAAAAGCTGGCGGAGATTGCCGGCATTCAGATGCAGGAATATGCGGAAAATATGTTCCGCGCGGGCAGCAGTCTAGCCGATAAAACGCTGGAAGAAATCTTCTATGCGGATTTCAAAAAATTCAGCGGGAACGATAAGAACTTTGGTGCAGGGCAGCTTTCCTCCATGGATCGTGAGGGTTTGGAGCAGCTTCGTCCTCAGCTTGCCGCCTATATGGAGAGCATCGTCAAGCCGGAGGAAATGCTCTTCTTCCTGCTGACAAACATCCTGACCGAATCCTCCGATCTCGTATTTGCCGGGGAGGGCGCGAAGGAGCTGGTCGAGGCGGCGTTCGGTCCGACGCAGGAAAACTGGATCTATGTGCCCGGCATGGTTTCCAGAAAGAAGCAGTTTGTCCCTGCCGTACTTCACGCTTTGCAGCAATAAGAGGGATTTTTGATGAAAAATTACAAGGTCGTCCTTGCTTACGATGGCGGGCGTTACAACGGCTGGCAGAAGCAGGGCAATACGGAAAATACCATACAGGAACGGCTGGAGCGCATCCTGACGGAGATCTGCGGCAGCGCGATCGAGGTGCATGGCTCCGGTCGGACAGACGCGGGTACGCATGCAACCGGGCAGGTGATGCATTTTCATGCCGATTGGCGGAAACCGCCGCAGGAGCTGCTAGACGCCCTCAATGAGAGACTGCCGGAGGACATTGCGGGGCTTTCCATTGAGGAAATGCTGCCGCGCTTTCACAGCAGGCTGAGCGCCACGGGCAAGCATTATTCCTACACCATATGGACGAGCAAGCAGCCGCCCGTTTTTCGGCGAAAGTATGTGTTCCGCTGCGAGGCGGCGCTGGATATTGCGGCGATGCGGCAGGCGGCAGCGGCATTTGTCGGGGAGCACGATTTTCGCAGCTTTTGCGCCAATAAGCGAATGAAAAAATCCACGGTGCGCAACATTTTCCGCATCGATTTTGAGGAAAGCGCGGACAGCCTGACGCTGCATTTTTACGGCAACGGCTTCCTCTATCAGATGATACGCATCCTGACGGGGACGCTGATCGAGGTCGGCGAGGGCAAGCGTGCGCCGCAGGAGATGCGGGAAATTCTGCTGGCGAAAAACCGCGAATGCGCAGGCTTTACCGCGCCGAGCCGCGGTCTATGCCTATGCGAAATTTTTTACGACAACGAGGAAGGCGGTCAAGGACGATGATTCGTGTATCGGAAATCAAGCTGCCTTTGGATGCGACCGAGCAGGATCTGAAAAAAAGGTTGGCACATATTTTGCGAATCCCAGCGGCAGAGATCAAGGGATACCGCATTTTCAAGCGGTCGCTGGATGCGCGGCGAAAAAACGACATTCATTCTGTTTATGTGGTGGATGTGGAGGTGGCGCAGGAGCGGCGCATTTTGGAGAAAAATCGAGAAAAACGTCTCACGAAAGCGCCCGATCTGCGCTATCATCTCCCCGAAGGGGGCAATCAGCCTGCAAAACGCCCTGTCGTGGTCGGCTTTGGACCTGCGGGGATGTTCGCGGGGCTGCTCTTGGCGGAAATGGGTCTGCGCCCGATCCTATTGGAACGCGGCGGCGATGTGGACAGCCGAAAAAAGGCAGTGTCGCAATTCTGGGAGACAGGTATACTGGATACAGAAAACAATGTACAATTCGGCGAGGGCGGCGCAGGCACCTTTTCGGATGGCAAGCTGACCACCCGCATCAAAGACCCCAGATGCCGCAAGGTTTTGGAGGAATTGGTAGCGGCGGGTGCACCGGAGGAAATTTTGTACGACGCGAAGCCGCATATCGGCACGGATCGTCTGCGCGGGGTTGTGAAACAGATTCGCGAGAAAATCATCCGCTTGGGCGGCGAGGTGCGTTTTTTTGCGCGGGTGGATGGATTCGAGTGGCAGGATGGCGGCATTCGGGCGGTGCAGCTTGCGGATGGTAAGACGATCGAAGCCGATGATCTCGTGCTGGCATTGGGGCACAGCGCGCGCGATACCTTCGTTCGCCTTTATGAGGAAGATTTTGCGCTGGAGCAGAAGCCCTTCGCGATGGGCGTGCGCATTGAGCATCCGCAGCGCATGATTGATGCGGCGCAATATGGCGAGGCGGCGGCGCAGCTGCCCGCGGCGGATTATCGCCTGACTTATACGACAAAAAAGGGGCGCGGCGTGTATACCTTCTGCATGTGTCCCGGCGGCTATGTGGTGGCGGCGGCATCGGAGCAGGGGCGGCTGGCGATCAATGGCATGAGCGAGTATGCGCGGGATGGAGAGAACGCCAATTCCGCCCTGCTGGTGCAGATTTTCCCGGAGGATTTCGGCAGTGCGCATCCTCTGGCGGGGATGTATCTGCAAAGGGAACTGGAGGAAAAGGCATTTGCGGCGGGCGGCGGCGATTATACTGCGCCTATACAGCGGGTCGGCAGCTTTCTGGGAACGGAAATGGACGCGCGGGAGGTCGCGGCGACCTATCGCCCTGCGGTGCGCGAATGTAATCTGGACAGCATTTTCCCGCCCTTTCTGACGGAAGCCCTCCGCGAAGCCCTGCCGGAGATGGGCAAAAGGCTGAAGGGCTTCGATCGGGCGGATGCCCTGCTGACTGCGGTGGAAAGCCGCAGTTCTTCGCCGATCCGCATTCTGCGCGGGGAAAACGGCATGAGCCTGCAGCATGCGGGCGTATATCCTGCGGGGGAAGGCGCGGGCTATGCCGGAGGCATCGTTTCGGCGGCGGTGGATGGCATTTATGTCGCGGAAAAAATCGCGGAACGCTATGGCTTCGCGAAAGAATCGGAATAAAAGATCTTACTCCGTGAGTCCTTGCAGTGGTTTGCATTGCATGGATCTGCGGAGTTTTTCATTGCTTTGCTGCGCGATGATTCCGTCTGCATGTCTGCCGCATTATGACAAGGTGTTGGACATTATGGCATATTTCTAAAGAAATCTTTAAGCGCTTTTGGGCAAAAAGCCCGAAAATGCGGAGATCGCGCCTTGTATCGCATCACATGGTATGATATACTGTAAAAAGATGGATGCAGGGCGAAGGGAGGACTTGTATGCTGGAATTTGGTATCAATAAGGATCAACTGGTCAGAAAAAATCAAGAAAACGCGGCGCAGACGATCCGGGAAGAAAAGACGATGTATGAATCTGCTCTGGAGCAGATGGAGGAGCGGACGCAGACCCTGCAGGAGAGCAAATTCAAGGTGGGCGGCATTTCTTATCAGGACAGCGGGGAAATGAAGCTCGTCAAGCAATATCAGCAGGCGATCGCGGGAGCTATGCGGGAGGCGGTTCCGCAGGATGCAGCCGTTCTGGAGAAATCCATCCAGATGTTTGAATATGCCTACGCGGGGCTGATACAGGCATGCGAGCACTATATCAGGACGCATACAATGCCCAGAACGGAAGCGGGCAGGGCAAGATTGCAGCTGGTGCAGGGCACGCTGAATCTGGCGCGGCAGGAGAGCAAGCAGTTCCGGAAAACCGCAGTGGAGCTGCAAAAGGTCGCAGTTGCGGAGCATGCGGACTATGTTTGGGGCAATATACTCGGCTCGATCCGTGGAGCGGAATTTGATCTGGATCAGATGCAGAATATCGAGAGGGGCGGCGCAGCCACCAGCGAGGTAAAGATCCTACATACCGGCAGAGACACCTTTTTCTTCAAGGCGGAGGAATTTCTGAATACCGCGCCGGAGGAATTCAAGCGGCAATATCTGGATACTGCCAAAAATGAAGAGGACTATGCGATTTATGCGGAGCTCATGCGGGTCGTGCAATCGAATGCGCTTGATTCTGTATTTGCTACGGATCCGACGATCGTTTCTGCGTTGAAGCACGGCAAAACGGACGAAGAGTTGGACGCAGCCTTCGGCAATCTTGTGAATGGCCTACGGATGAACGGGCAGAGACTCACTCTGGATTGGAAAAATCAGAGGGTGCGGGAGATCGTCAAGGAGGTCATGCCGCGCATCGATGTCTGGGGCGCGCGCTATTCCGCCTGCCGCGGCGCGGATATTGAAAAGGGCGAATCTCTGTCCAAGCGGAACGTTCTGACTAGCCGCATGGCGGTGATCTTACAGGTGCCGGAGCTGGTGGCGCATTCCAATGTGACGACGCTCTATCAGGGCGGCAAGCAGGTGGACAAGGGCATTGCGATGGCAAAGGCGAAGGGGACGCAGCATGCGGAGCTTATGGATCGCGCGGAAAAGGAGGGCAAGAAGGTCGTATATTCTGCGGAGGCGATGCGGCAATTCTCCTGCCTGTATCTGATGGATGCTGTCTGCGGGCAGGTCGATCGGCATTATGCCAACCGTTTTGTCACCTTTACAGAGGAGGGCGACCGCCTTATCATCACAGGCGTACAGGGCATTGACCACGATCTTTCCTTCGGGCTTTTGGACTACGACAGAGTTGCCTTTGGCCGCGCCAATTTTCCCGCCTTTGAAAATCGCAGGGGGAATCTGCTGATGAAGGCGCTGGATGCGGACATGGTGAATCTGCTGCGTGCGCTGACCAAGGAGGATCTGCAATATTATCTCGGCGATTTGCTGGAGGAACGGTATATCGATGCCATGTGGAACAGATGTCAGGGCGTTTTGAGAAAAATCGTTCAGGGACAGAGAATGAACCCGCATCTTCTGGTGAAAAAAGCGGATTGGAATGTGGATGTTGCCAAGCGCTTTGAGACGGCCAATGCGGATTATGCCGGGGGCTATATCTGGGTGCAGGCGGGCGAGGTCGTGGCGGATCCTGTGGCGCAAAATCCCTGAGAAGGATCGGCCTCGTGCTTGTGACGCCTTTGACCTTGAGCGGCAGCGGGGGACAGGAAATATTTCGCCGTAATCAGAACATGAAATGCAGAAAGTCGATACCGCAGCTTACCCAGAGCGGTATCGACTTTTTCTGTAAGCCTTATAGAAGAAGATGCTGCGCGACAAACATGCTGCAATCGGCGAGGAACAAAACGGCGAGCACGCCCGCTGTCCGCGCAAGCTGAGGCGCGCTGAGCCTGTCGATGGCGCGGCGGAACAGCGGATAGACCCCATAGAGGATCAGCATGCCCATGATGCCGAAGCGCAGGCTGGGGTTCGGCGCGATCCGCCCCTGAAAATTCATCCAAAAGCGCGTGTAATCCCAAGCCCAGCCGCCCTGCGTCCATTCCATGATGTAGCTGGCGGCAAGCTCCAGCAGGGTGGTAAAGGCGACGATGCAGAGAAATACCAGCGCGGGGGCGATATTCCTTTTACCGATGCAGATGCGGCGGCGATACAGCCCCTGCAGCGCCAGCAGCAGGCAGACGCTCCCCACGCCATAGATTACGCAGTACGGTCCGAACAGCACGCCGCGGTCGGAATAGCCCCAGCGATAGACGACGACCTCCAGAAATACCTCATAAATCCAGCCGATGACGGAGGTCAGCAGGAAAAACAGAAAAAGTCTCTCTGCCTTTTGTAAAATATCTCGGTTCATATGTAATCAACTCCTTGCAGATTGGATTTTCATGCCGTTTGAAGCCGCATTTTACCTTCGATGCACAAGGGCACACACGCTTCTCAAAGCAGATTTTGGACGATTTTTGCGTTATCCTCCCTTGACGTGCCTTTGGGCACGCCGGCGGTCGTCTGCCTGAAAATCGCCTCAAACTGCACTTTGAGAAGTCTGATCCATCGTATGTTCCCTTGTCCATCAAAGGTACCATTTTTTTCACAAATCCGACAGCATTTTTCGTTTATTCTAGGAACTTTCTTTTTTTTGTAAGAATTTTGGAAATTTCTCCCTCCTTTGGTATATTGCTTCTTTTGCGAAGGGATATTTTACAAAGGTTTAACAAAAACAGGATTTTTCATTTAACGTTCATTTCTTATACTCGATTTGTACAAAATAAAAGGGAAAAAGCATAGACAAAGGAGAGAACGATATGAAAAAATTGATTGCATTTGGATTGGTAATGGCACTCCTGACTGGCTGCGGGGCATCCGGCACAAATGAAGCAGACAACGCATCGGATACTGCTGGCGAAGCAAAAGCGATCACGGTCGTATCCCGTGAGGACGGCTCCGGCACAAGAGGCGCATTTATCGAGCTGTTCGGCGTAGAGGAAAAGAACGATGCAGGCGAAAAAATCGACAGAACAACAGACGCGGCAGAGATCACAAACAGCACAGCCGTTATGATGACGACCGTAGCGGGCAATAAAAACGCCATCGGCTACATCTCCCTCGGCTCTTTGAACGACAGCGTAAAGGCGCTTTCGATCGATGGCGTGCCGGCAACAGTGGATAATATCAAGGCTGGGTCGTACGCGGTGGCAAGACCCTTCAATATCGCAACAAAGGATGATGTGAGCGCGGCGGCACAGGATTTTATCAGCTATATCCTCAGCGATGAGGGGCAGGCGATCGTAGAGGAGAATGGTTATATCAGCCAGGGCGGCGCAGGTGTGTATGCGCAGAGTGATGCGGAGGGCGCAGTTGTTGTGGCAGGATCTTCCTCCGTTGCACCCGTGATGGAAAAGCTGAAGGAAGCATATGAAGCAGTAAACAGCAATGTAGCGATTGAATTGCAGCAGTCCGACTCCACAACAGGCATGACATCTGTAAAAGAAGGTCTGTGCGACATCGGTATGGCGTCCAGAGAACTGAAGACCAGCGAGACAGACGCAGGCTTGACGTCTACCGTCATCGCGATGGACGGCATCGCAGTAATCGTCAACCGGGATAATACAGTAGATGATCTGACAAGTGCGCAGGTAAAGGATATTTTCACAGGCGCGGTAACAGATTGGTCTGAAGTGCAGTAAGCGAGCACTTTTCGGGAGGAATGCATATGAAGGAATCGGTCATGAAATGGGTTTTCGCGCTGACTGCGGCTCTGTCGATCTTAGCGGTTATGCTGATTTGCGTCTTTCTGTTTGCCAACGGCATCCCGGCAATCCGGCAGATCGGCGCGGTGGATTTCCTGCTGGGGCAGACGTGGAAGCCCTCGAATAATATATATGGCATTTTCCCGATGATCATCGGCAGCGTATATGTTACGGCGGGGGCAATCCTCGTCGGCGTGCCGCTGGGGATATTGTGTGCGGTCTTTCTGGCGAGCTTCTGTCCCAAAAGGCTGTATCCCTTCCTCAAGCCGGCGGTGGAACTGCTGGCGGGCATTCCCTCGATCGTATATGGCTTTTTTGGCTTGGTCGTGCTTGTGCCGATCATGCAGAATCTGACGGGCGGCAGCGGCAAGGGGGTGCTGACTGCCTCCCTGCTTTTGGGGATCATGATCCTGCCGACGATCATCGGCGTATCGGAAAGTGCGATCCGCGCCGTGCCGCAGAGCTATTATGAAGGCTCGCTCGGCTTGGGCGCAACGCATGAACGCAGCGTATTTTTCGCCGTATTGCCTGCGGCAAAGCAGGGTATTCTGGCTGGCGTCATTCTGGGTGTTGGCAGAGCGATCGGCGAGACGATGGCGGTCATCATGGTGGCGGGCAATCAGCCCATATTGCCGGAAAGCCTGTTTTCCGGCGTGCGAACAATGACGGCGAATATCGTCATGGAGATGGGCTACGCAACCGATTTGCATAGAGGCGCACTGCTGGGGACGGCGGTCGTGCTGTTTGTATTCATTTTGTTGATTAACCTCTGCTTTTCCATGCTGAAAAGGAGGGCTGAATGATGGAAGCTATCAATAAACGCTCTTGGCGGGAAAAGCTGGCGCAGTACCGCAGAAACCCTTTCTCTCTCTTTCTGGCGGTCTTAGTAACGCTCTCTGCGGTGCTGACGCTGGCGGTTTTGCTGGCTTTGCTGCTGTATATCCTGATTCGGGGCATTCCGAATCTCAAGCCGGAGCTGTTTGAATGGAAATATAACACAAGCAACGTGTCCATGATGCCGGCGCTCATCAATACGCTGATGATTACGGCGCTGACGCTGCTGCTTGCCGTGCCGACGGGGATTTTTTCGGCGATTTATCTGGTGGAATATGCCAAGCGGGGCAATCCCTTCATCAAGGTGGTCCGTATGACGACAGAAACCCTTGCGGGCATTCCCTCAATCGTTTTTGGTCTGTTTGGCTATCTATTTTTCAATATCTATCTGGGCTGGAGCTATTCCATTCTGGGCGGCGCAATGACCTTGGCGATTATGGTTTTGCCGATCATCATGCGGACAACGGAGGAAGCCTTGCAAGCCATCCCCGATGCGTACCGCGAGGGCAGCTTCGGGCTGGGCGCGGGCAGATTGCGGACGGTATTCCGGGTGGTATTACCTTCGGCTGTGCCGGGCATCTTGGCGGGGGTCATCCTTGCCATCGGGCGTATCGTTGGGGAGACGGCAGCGCTCCTGTATCCCGCAGGGACAGCGCCGCAGATGGCAGATGGTTTATTCTCCTCCGGGCGTACGCTTGCGGTGCATATGTATGCCCTGCTCAATGAGGGGCTTTATATGGAGCAGGCATATGCAACGGCGGTAGTTTTGCTCTTTCTGGTGGTGGGGATCAATGCCGTCTCCACGAGGATCGCAAGGAAAGCGGGTGTAAAAAAGTAATGGCAGAAGGAAAATTTTCGGTATCCGATTTGGATTTATATTATGGCGACTTTCAGGCGCTCAAGCAGATCAATCTGGATTTGCCCGAACGGGAGATTACCGCATTCATCGGTCCCTCCGGCTGCGGCAAGTCCACCCTGCTCAAGAGCCTCAATCGCATGAATGATTTGGTGGAAAATTGCAAAATCACAGGGAAAATCCTGCTCGATGGGGAGGATATTTACCGCGGCATGGACGTCAATCTGCTGCGCAAGCGCGTCGGCATGGTATTCCAGAAGCCCAATCCCTTCCCCATGAGCATTTATGATAACATCGCCTATGGTCCGCGGACGCACGGCATTCGCTCGAAGGTGAAGCTGGACGAGATCGTGGAGAAGGCTCTGCGCGATGCAGCCATCTGGGATGAGGTGAAGGACAGACTGAAAAAAAATGCCTTGGGCATGAGCGGCGGGCAGCAGCAGCGGCTTTGCATCGCCAGAGCATTGGCGGTGCAGCCGGAGGTGCTTTTGATGGATGAGCCGACCTCTGCGCTCGACCCGATTTCTACCTCCCGCATCGAAGAGCTTGCGCTGGAGCTGAAAAAAGAGTACACTATTATCATGGTGACTCACAATATGCAGCAGGCGACGCGCATCTCCGATCGCACAGCCTTCTTTCTTTTGGGCGAGGTGGTGGAATTCGGCGAAACAGAGGAGCTTTTCTCCATGCCGAAGGATCGCAGGACAGAGGATTATATTACAGGGAGGTTTGGCTAAGCTATGGTTAGGAGTCGTTTTGATTCGCAGCTGGAGCAGCTGAATGTGGAGCTCATCAAAATGGGGGCGTTATGCGAGGAAGCGATTACCGCTTCGGTTTCTGCCCTCATCAAATATGATAAATCAGTAGTAGATACCGTTTTTGAAAAGGATAACGAGATTGACCACATGGAACGGGATATTGAGGCATTCTGCCTGCGTCTGCTTTTGCAGCAGCAGCCCGTGGCAAGGGATTTGCGGGCGATTTCCTCCGCCATGAAGATGATCTCCGATATGGAGAGAATCGGCGATCAGGCTGGGGATATTGCGGAGATCATGGCATTTTTGCAGGATCATGATACGCAGAGCAAGCTGCATATTCAGGATATGGCGCGGGCGGCGGTCAAGATGGTGACCGATGCGGTGGAATCCTTCGTCAAAAAGGATCTGAACCTTGCGCGCTCTGTCATGGAATATGACGATGTGGTGGATGAGCTGTTTGATCGGGTCAAGGAGGAGCTGATTGGGCTGATCGGGGACGATCGTGCCAACGGCGAATTCTGCATCGACCTTCTGATGATCGCCAAATATCTGGAGCGCATCGGGGATCATGCAACCAACATCGCAGAATGGGTCGAATTTTCCATCACCGGGCAGCATGTGGTATCGGAAGAGGAGAGAAAATGATCACATACGAACAAATCAAGCAAAACGACGCTGTGCGCACCTATATCCAAAAGGCGGATGAATCTCTGGCGGCGCTCGGCTATACGGAGCATGCCTTCGCCCATGTGATGAAGGTTGCGGACAGCGTCAGATACATTCTGGAAACACTGGGCTTTTCCCGGCACGAGATCGAGCTGGGGATGATTGCCGCCTATCTGCATGACATCGGCAATCTGGTCAACCGCGCGGAGCATTCGCAAAGCGGCGCGGTGATGGCATTTCGTATCCTAGACCGCATGGATATGCCGGCGGAGGATATCGCAACGATCGTCACGGCGATCGGCAATCATGATGAGGGCACGGGCGTTCCGGTCAATGCCATCGCAGCAGCGCTGATTCTGGCGGATAAGAGCGATGTGCGCCGCAGCCGCGTCCGCAATCAGGAGAAGGAGCATTTTGATATTCATGACCGCGTGAATTATTCCGTGGAAAAGGCGGTTTTGAAGATCAATCAGGAGCATAGTTTGATTAAATTGAAGCTGACCGTCGATACGCACTACAGCTCCGTGATGGATTATTTTGAGATATTCCTGGAGCGCATGATCCTGTGCAGGAAGGCGGCGGAGCGGCTGGGGCTGCAATTTAAGCTGATGATTAACGAGCAGTCTTTGATTTGAGGAGAGAGACTATGCTGATTTACTTAGTGGAGGACGATGCCAGCATACGCGAGCTGGTCGCCTATACCTTACAGAGTGCAGGATTTACAGCGGAAGGATTTGAGAGACCTTCTGCTTTTTGGCATGCAATGGAAACGAAGCTGCCGTCTCTGATTTTATTAGATCTGATGCTGCCGGAGGAGGACGGCATCCATATTTTGAAAAGGCTTCGCAGCAGACCGGAGACAAAGCAGCTGCCGATTATCCTGCTGACGGCGAAAAGCAGCGAATATGACAAGGTGATCGGGCTGGATAGCGGCGCGGATGATTATATCGCCAAGCCTTTCGGCATGATGGAGCTTCTGGCGCGGGTCAAGGCATTGCTGCGCCGCACAGAGCCAGAGGATGATACGCAGGGCTATCAGCTTGGCGCGCTCTCCGCGGATCGATCCTCGCATGTGGTGCGCGTGGATGGCAAGGAGGTCATGCTGACCCTCAAGGAATTTGATCTGCTCTGCCTTTTGCTGGAAAATAAGGGACGCGTGCTGACGCGCGACCAGCTTTTGAATCAAATCTGGGGCTATGGCTTCGATGGCGAAAACCGCACTGTGGACGTACATATTCGCACCCTGCGGCAGAAGCTGGGCGTCTGCGGAGAATATATTGAAACCGTGCGCGGCGTTGGCTATAAAATCGGGGGAAGGCTATGACGAATCGTATTTTTCGTTCTATTTTTCTGGTCGCCTTTGCGGTGATGCTTTCGGTCACGACACTGATCATGGGCGTGATGTACAGCTATGCCTCCGTGGAGCGGCATCATGAGCTGCGCAGGGAGGCGGCGTATATCGGCGCGCTGGTGCAGCGGGATGGTCTTTCCGAGCTGAAGGCGCTTGGGGATTCTTCTGTCCGTGTCACATGGATCGATGCGGACGGCACGGTTTTGTACGATTCCGTTGCCGCAAAGGAGACGATGGAAAACCATGCCGACCGCAAAGAGGTGCGGGAGGCTCTGACAAATGGCACGGGCGAGGGGGAGCGCTATTCCGCGACTCTCTTGGAGAAAACCTGGTATTATGCGCTGCGACTGAATGATGGCACAGTCATTCGCCTTTCCGTGAAGGATCTGAGCGTTTTTGCCGTCTTCCATACCATTGCCTATCCGCTGGTTCTGATTCTGGTGCTGGTCGGCGGGGTATCGCTCTTTTTTGCCTTCCGAACAGCGAAGATGATTACAAAGCCCATCAATGAGATTGATTTGAAGCATCCCGACCGCGCGGAGGTCTATGAGGAACTGACGCCGCTTTTGCACCGCATCGCTGTGCAGAATAAGGAGATTTATCGCCAGATGGCGGAGCTGAAACGTAGAAAAGAGGAATTTGACACCATCACTGCCAATATGCAGGAGGGGCTTTTGGTGCTGGATGCCGAGGGCGATGTGCTTTCCCATAATGAGGGCGCGGTGCGGCTTTTGGGGCTTTCGCGGGTGGAGGAGGGGAAAAACGTCCTCTGCCTGAACCGCAGCGAAGGCTTTCGCCGCAGCGTGGAGCATGTGCTGGCGGGGGAGCATCGCGAGGAACGGCTGGAATCGAACGGGCGCATCTGCCAGCTTTTCGCCAACCCCGTTCTGCGCGATGGTGAGAATGCCGGGGCGATTTTGATCCTCTTCGATGTGACCGAAAAGGAGGAACGCGAGCAGCTGCGGCGGGAATTTACGGCAAATGTCTCCCATGAGCTGAAAACGCCGCTGACCTCCATCTCCGGCTTTGCGGAGATCATGAAAAACGGACTGGTTCGCCCGGAGGATATGGGGCATTTCGCGGGGAAAATTTACGATGAGGCGCAGCGGCTGATTGCGCTCATTCAGGATATTATCAAGCTGTCCAAGTTGGATGAGGGGGACAGCCTTTTGGAGCGCAGGGCGTTCGATCTGGGTGCGCTTGTGCGGGAGGTCTGCGAGAGATTGCGCCCGCAGGCGGAGAAAAAAGGCGTTCATTTGTCTGTTTCCGCAGAGCCGGCGCAGCTGCAGGGCGTGGAGCAGGTTTTGACGGAAATGGTCTATAATCTTTGCGATAACGCCATTCGCTATACGCCCACCGATGGCGAGGTGCGCGTGAGCCTGCAAAGACAGCAGGACGCGCTTGTGCTGGAGGTCGCCGATACGGGCATCGGCATCGCAAAAGAGGAGCAGGAGCGTATTTTCGAACGCTTTTACCGCGTGGATGCAGGTCGCTCCGCTGATCAGGGCGGCACGGGGCTGGGGCTGTCCATCGTCAAGCATGGGGCGATGCTGCATGGCGGCAGGGTCTTTGTGGAAAGCGAGGTCGGCAAGGGGACGAAAATGCGCGTCAGACTGCCCCTTTAGGTGTGTCCCGATAAGAAAGCATACAAGAGCTGAAATAGCGGAAAGACTGCGGATACAAGGAAATCTCCCGCAGG
>CAVGZD010000051.1:0-14617 GCA_963633805.1 Lachnospiraceae bacterium
CATATGCGTTTGCGCAAATGGGGTCAAGGGGATGAAGTCCCCTTGCAGGGCAGTTTGCTGCCAGCAGCGGTGCTGCTGGACAGTTATAGGACAGATAGATTCCCAAGGTCTTGCTCCTGCGGAGGGGAAGAGGCAAGGGATTGCATTCGGGCGTTCGTTCTCCGGGATAGTCGTTCTTTCTGCTTTATTTCATACTTGTACCTGCAAACGCATGTATATGCGTTTGCGCAAATGGGTTCCAAGGGAGGAACTCCCTTGGCAGGGTTTGGGACGGAGTCCCAAGGTCTTTCAAGGTTTTATCATTTTCAGGGCGGGCAAGACGGTTTGCCTGCCTTTTTTAGGAGGATCATAAGTGGAACTATCGAAACGCTTGGAGCGTGTAGCCGCGCTCGTCTCCTGCGATACCGTTGCGGATATCGGCACGGATCATGGCTATGTCCCCATCTATCTCTATCAGCAGGGCAAGATCCGTAAGGCATACGCCTGCGATGTGCGCAAGGGTCCGCTGGAAAAGTGCCGGGCGAATATCGCGCAGTATGGCGCGGAAAACGCCATTGAAGTCAGGCTCGGCAGCGGTCTGACCCCCCTGCGCCCCGGCGAGGCGGACTGCGCCGTGATGGCAGGCATGGGCGGGATGCTTATCGTACATATCCTGCAGGATAGCCCTGCCGTGGTGCAAAGCCTGCGCGAGCTGGTGCTCTCCCCCCAGCGGGATTTCGGCGCGGTGCGGAAATATCTGCACCAGATCGGTTTTTCCATCCGCGAGGAGCATATGCTGAAGGAGGACGGCAAGCCTTACGTTCTCATGCACTGCGAACAGGGCGAGGAACATTACGAACGTGAGATCGATTATCTGTACGGCAAGCTGCTGCTGGAGCAGAAAAATCCCGTTCTGCGGGAGGTTCTGGAGCACGAAGCGGGAAAATACGAACGACTTTTGGCAAAGCTGCGGCTCAATCCGACGGAAAACGCCAGGAAACGTCTGCCGGAGGTGGCGCAGAAGCTGGCTTGGATGAGGGAGGCATTGGCATGTCTGTAAAAGTGAAGGATATTATGGCGGCGATGGAGGGCATCGCGCCGAAAAAATTGGCAGAGGACTGGGATAAGCCCGGTCTTGCCGTCGGCGATCCGGAGCATGAGGTCAGGCGCGTGCTGGTCGCGCTGGATGTGATCGAACCGGTGATCGAGGAAGCGAAGGCAATCGGCGCGGATTTGATCCTGACGCATCATCCCATGCTGCTGTTTCGCAAGATCGAGAGCATTACCACCGAAAACCCGCTCGGCAGGCGCATTTATGCCCTGATCGAAAACGGCATCGCCGCCTTTTCCGCGCACACCAATCTGGATGTGGCGGCGGGCGGCACGAATGATGTGCTGGCGGAACTGGTCGGTCTGCAAAACGTGACGCTTTTGGAGGAAACATGGGCGCAGGAGCTGAAAAAAATCGTGGTCTATGTCCCTGTGGGGCACGAGGATGCAGTCCGTGCGGCCCTGTGCGATGCGGGCGCGGGGCAGATCGGCGCGTATTCCCATTGTAGCTTCGGCGCGCAAGGCAAGGGGACTTTTCTGCCCTTGGCGGGGACGCATCCCTTCCTCGGCGAGCAGGGAAAGCTGGAAGAAGCGGACGAAATCCGTCTGGAGACGATTGCGCCGACGGAGAAGGCGGATGCGGTCGTGCGGGCGATGCTTGCCGCGCATCCCTACGAGGAACCTGCTTACGATATCTACCCCGTGGAGCAGAAGGGCAGGCGCGAGGGAATCGGGCGCATCGGCGAACTGCCGCAGGAGATGCCTTTTCGGGAATTTGCGGCGCAGTTGCGGGAAAAATTGCAGCTTGACCATATCCGTCTGGTCGGCAACGGGGAGAAGCCCGTCAAGCGCGTGGGGCTTTGCACGGGCGCGGGCGCGGGTTTTCTGGCGCTGGCGGCGGCAAAGGGCTGTGATGTCTATCTGACGGCGGATATGAAATATCACGAGGCGCAGCAGGCGGCGGAGCTGGATATCGCCGTGGCGGATGTGACGCATTACGCCAGCGAGACATTGATCGTGCCTGTTTTGCAGAAAAAGCTGCGGGAGATCGCCGCAGAAAACGGCTGGGAAATCGAGGTCGTTTCGTCCAAGGTGGACGGACAGACCTTTTGGCATATTTGAGATTTGGGAGGTAGAAGCATGGATCAGGTAAAGGTGATGGGAAGGAGCATGCAACTGACGGAGGGCATGACCTTCGGGGAAGTGGCAAAGGAATTTCGGGGGGAATTTCCCTCGGCGATCCTCTTGGCGAAGCAGGGCAATGTTCTGCGGGAGCTGAGCAATGTCATCCATGATGCGGATGATATCACGTTTTTTGATTTGCAGAACGAGGAAGGGCTGCGGGTCTATCACAGGGGCGTGTCCTTCCTGCTGGTCAAGGCGGTGCATGAGCTGTTCGGCGATGGTGCGCTGGTGGTGATCGAGCATTCCCTGCGGGGCAATCTCTACTGCGAGATCAGAAACCCCAAGATCGAGATCACGGAGGAGCTTCTGGCGAAGCTGGAAGCGAAGATGCAGGAATATGTTGCGGCGGATATCCCCATCATCAAGCGCACCTTCCGCAAGGATGTTGCCATTTCGCTGGTGAAAAAGCAGGGTATGCGCGATAAGGCGGAGCTGTTCCGTTTCCGTCGCGCCTCCAACATCAATCTCTATGAGATGGACGGCTTTTATGATTATTTTTACGGCTATATGCCCCTGACGACGGGGGATGTGGGGCTGTTTGGACTGGTGGCGCATGAAAACGGCTTTCTGCTGCGCTTCCCCGACCCGCAGAATCCGCAGGAACTGCTGCCGCTGCAGGAGGTCTCCAAGCTGAGCGGCGTTTTCATGGAGCAGATGCACTGGTGCAAGCTGATGGGCGTTTCCAATGTTGCGGAGCTGAATAACAGCATTGTGAAGGGGCAGTTCGGCGATCTGATCCGCATCAACGAAGCCCTGCATGAAAAGCGCGTGGCGGAGATTGCCGATCAGATTTATCAGAAGCTGGATCAGGTGAAGGTTGTGCTGATTGCGGGGCCTTCCTCCTCCGGCAAGACCTCCTTTGCCAATCGGCTCTGCATCCAGCTGCGCGTGCTGGGCGTGACGCCGCATAAGGTGTCGCTGGATGATTATTTCCTCAATCGCGAGGATACGCCGCTGGATGAGAACGGCAAGAAGAATTTCGAGGTCATCGAGGCGCTCGACCTCAAGCAGCTCAACCACGACCTGAAGGCGATGATCGCGGGCGAGCGCGTGGAGCTGCCTTATTATAACTTCGTCACCGGCAAACGGGAATATAACGGCGAATTTGTGCAGCTGGGCGAGGGCGAGGTTCTGGTGTTGGAGGGCATCCACGGGCTGAACGACCGCCTGACGGCTGAGATTCCTGCGGAGAATAAATTCAAAATCTTCATCAGCGCGATTACACAGCTGAATCTGGATGACCACAACCGCATCTCCACCTCCGACAGCCGCCTGATCCGCCGCATGGTGCGCGATTTCCAGTTCCGCGGGAGAGATGCGCGGACAACGATCTCCTCTTGGCATGAGGTGACGCGGGGCGAGGAGGACAATATCTTCCCCTTCCAGGAGAATGCCGATGCGATATTTAATTCTGCGACGCTCTATGAGCTTTCCGTGCTCAAGCAGTACGCAGAGCCGCAGCTTTTCGCCATCGATCCTGCCATGCCGGAATATGTGACGGCGAAGCGGCTGGTGAAATTCCTCGGCTATTTCCTTGCCGCGCCCGGGCTGGAGATCCCGAATAATTCCCTCATCAAGGAATTTGTGGGCGGTAGCTGCTTCAAGGTTTGACAGGGAGCGGATTTTGCTGTATAATTTATGTTCGTGAGTACGTTGGACAGTCGCGCCGGCTTTGGTCGGTGAGGAAAGTCCGGGCTTCGCAGAGCAGGGTGCCGGCTAACGGCCGGTGGAGGCGACTCCAAGGATAGTGCAACAGAAATAAACCGCCGTGGGCTTGCCCGCGGTAAGGATGGAAAGGTGGGGTAAGAGCCCACCGCTGCGGCGGTAACGTCGCAGGTCCCTGTAAACCCCACCCGAAGCAAGACAAAGAGAAACCATGGGGCTGCTCGTCCCGTTTCGAAAAAGTCGCATGATGCCGTCGGCAACGACGGACCAAGATAGATGGCTGTCTGAAAAACAGAACCCGGCTTACAGGCTTGCTCATGCTCAGACCGTGTTTGGGACTCTCCCTGCGCGGTCTGTTTTTTTGCTTTTTTCAGTCGGAAAGATTGTCATGAAATATTTTTTGTAGTAAATTAGGTGTAGAAATATATGGAAAAAAGGAGGAACAGATATGTGCCGGCAGACGGGAACACAGCAGGTCAAGCAGAATACGATGGAGCAGACGATCCGGCAGACGACGCAGCAGGAGTATGCCTTTCAGGCGGTGCAGCTGCAGCCGAACGCCGTGCAGGCGCACAGAACGGGCGCACAGATGGCGCAGCTGATCCAAAATCAGGCGGAGATGGCGCAGGCGGATGTGCAGCAGGCACTGGGCGAGGTGCCGCAGGAACGGGTGCAGGAGCGCGCGCATTTATCCAAGGCGGAAAAAAGAGCACTCAAGCGGCAGCAGAGGGAGCAGGAGCAGCAGAGAAGACAGCAGGAGGAGGAACGCCTGCAAAGGGAACACGCGGAGGCAGAGCAGCGTCGGCAGGAGGCGGAGCAGCGTCGACAGGAGGCCTTGCAGGAGCAGGCAAGAGAGCGGACGGAGGCCCACGGCGTTGTGCATGGCGTATCCCGCGAGGATTGGGCGCGTCACGGCGGCGCCAGCTATCATTACACCGTGACGGAGCAGCAGGCGCAGAGGATCATCGAGGCCAGCAAGGGCTGTCTTTATGCGAAGCCGGTCGCAGAGGGGCTGGTGGAGCTGCGCCCGACCCTGCCGGAGACGGTGGAGATAGGCGGAAAGCAGATCCCCTTCCGCAGAAATTATAACCTGCTGATGAAGGCGGTCGCAAGCAGCATTCTGGATGAGAAGGGCGCGCTGATGCCCGATGCGGTGCAGTTTGCGGATAAGCTGCTGAATGCCTTGGGCGGTGGTGAGTTTGATGAGAATAAAGTATCGAATCGGCTGGCGGCGGTGCTTTTGCCTGCGATGAAGAAACTGTATCCCAAGGAGGGGGATGCGAACAAGGCCTATGCCGACGTATACAACATGATCACGTCGATGCCCTATGTCAATCAGGGGATCGTTTTCGGCTATTGCCTGCCGACGGAGATCCTGGATGCACTCAAACGCTTTACGCAGACCATGGAGGATACCGATGCCACCCATTTTGCCGTTGCCAAGGAAAAATTGCGCAAGGATCTGCAGGCGGACGTGGATGCGCGGCGGATGAGCCAAGCGGAGATGCAGAGCATACTGGACGGATTCCAAAACCCCGGCCTGATGGATCACAAGGAGCGCATCAAAAGCGCCATGCAGAAGGAGGGCCGTTCCGAGCAGGAGCAGCAGCAGCTTTTGCAGAATGTGACGTCCATGTATGCCGATCTGGACGCCGCTAGGCTGGAATTTATGCGGATGCGCGAGATGGATATCGATGGCAGGGAGGTGTTCCTGCCAAATGCCTGCTCCGCGAACGGGGCATTCTTCGCCGCGCTGGATCATATGAGGACGGCGGATGAACAGACCTTCCTCTCCTATGATACGCATGAGCATTATTATGCGCATAAGATGCAGCATGTCAACTATGTGCTGGAGCATTTTTCCGGGACGAAGGAGGAGCGGGAGAAGATAGAGGATCTCAAGAAAAAGCTGGAGCGCGGCGAAGCGCTGACCAATGCAGAGGATACCGAGATCTATAAACCCAGCGCAAAGGTTTGGAAATATAATTATCACGTTGCGGCAAACCTGGGACAGGTGGATGACATGCAGCTGACGATAGAGCAATTTGCGGCGGAGACGGTGCAGTTTGTCGTTTCGCCCTTTTCCACGAAGGGGGCGATCGGGCTGTATCGCGGGGATACGCATAAGGCTGCGCTGCTGGGGATGAATCGTCAGATTTCCGAGGGCATGATCGCCTATTATAATCATGACGATCCCATACCGAGCGATGAGATGATGCCCCTTTCCGATACGAAGGGCGCGATGGTCGAAAAAAGGCTGCCGGGGGATCGCAATTATGTGCCCGGAGGACAGGCGGTGCAGCAGGCTGAGCAGAAGGGAGAGGAGGATGCATGAGAGGAATCGTGACGATTGATCCGCAGAATCCGGGCGGCTTTGCGCCGCTATTGGCGGGGGCAGCCCCCGCGCCCTTTCGCGGTACGCCTGCCTATCTGGGCTACCAGCTGGATGGGGCGGCATTTGCCGCGCTGATCGCGGATTGCTTGGATGACGGCGTTTTTCTGCGCTGGCTTGCAGTGGATGAGCCTTGCCGCGGGCGGGGCTACGGGCGTTTGCTGGTGGAGACGCTCTGTCGATTTGCCGCCAAGGCGGGGGCAAAATGGGTGCAGGCTTGCGTTTCCTCCACGCAGGAACGCCCCGCGACGGCGATGGGTGCGCTGCTGACAAACTGCGGCTTTCAGCAGACGGAGGATAGCCCTGCCTTCCATTTTCCGCTGGATGCGCTGGAGCATAGCCCCTATGCGGGGTATCTGGCGATGTCGGATGCGCATATTGAGCCAATTTCGATGCTTTCGGAGTATCAGTGCAGACATTTTGACCAGCGGATGCAGGAGCTGGGCGAGGCACAGGGCGCATTGCTATGCGCGGAGGGGCTTTTGCGGGAGGACAGCATGATCTGGCTGGAGCAGGGCAAGATACGGGGCTGCATCCTGCTGGCTGCCTGCGGCGCGGACTTGGAGCTGCGCTGGGTATACTGCACGAACCCGAAGCTGATGCCCGCCCTGCTGGGGACGGCATATCAGGCGATACGGCGGCAGTATCCGCCACAGACGCTGCTGCATGTGGCAGCGATCAATCCTGCGGTGGAGCCGCTGCTGGAGAAATTCGTCGGGGAGGCGTTGCAGGAGGAGATGGAGATTCTGCATTTTGAGCGGGAGATGTAAGGGAGGAAAAGAGCTAAGACCTAAGACCTTGGGGGCTTTGCCCCCAATACCCCCACCAAGGGGGTCTGGTCAAAGCATCTTCCCTGCGGGAAGACGGCTTCGCCGCCGCCTTATCTTGGCGGTGCTCATACCCTTGGAACCCGTTTATGCAGGAGCGTGCGCTCCTGCGGGGACAGAGAGCATGGTGTACCAAGACCTTAGGGGCATGAAGACCTTGAGGGCACTGCCCTCAAACTTCCGCAAGGGCATTCTGCCCTTGACCCGTTTGTGCAGGAGTGATTCTCGCTCCTGTGGAGGGGCAGAAATAAAGTATTTTGGCAAAGAAGAACCGCTCGTGAAAAGGAGAAGCATATCTTCCAATTCACAAGCGGTTTTTCTGTTTTATTCAGCTTTGTACCCGCAAACGCATGTATATGCGTTTGCCCTAATGGGGTGCAGGGGACGAGTCCCCTGCTAGGGTTTGGGGCAAAGCCCCAAGGTCTTAGGGTCTTTTCGTCTTTACCCCTTCCGCGCCAGCTGAATCTCGCAGTCGCCAATGTCCACCTTCGGCAGCTGCCAAATTTCCTCCGCGTATTGCTGAATCGTGCGGTCGCTGGAGAACTTGCCGCTCTTCGCAGTGTTGAGGATCGCCATCTTCGCCCAGTGCTCCGGGTCGCGGTACGCCCGGTCGATGTCCTGTTGCGCCCGCGCATAGTCCGCATAATCCTCCAGAACCAGATATTCATCCGCTCTGCCGCCGCAGCCGTTCAGCAGGGAATCGTATAGCTCGCGGAACAAATTCGTATCTGCGTCGAACGTGCCGTTAATCAGGCAGTTGAGCGCCATGCGCACCTCCTGATTCATATTGTAAACCATCCAAGGGTCATAGCCCTCCCGATATTTCTGCTGCACCTCGTCCGCGCTCATGCCGAAAATGAAGATATTCTCCCTGCCGACTTCCTCGCAAATCTCCACATTCGCGCCGTCCATCGTGCCGATGGTGAGTGCGCCGTTGAGCATGAATTTCATGTTGCTTGTGCCGGATGCCTCCTTGCCCGCCGTCGAAATCTGCTCGCTGACATCCGCCGCGGGGATCAGCTTTTCAGCCAGAGACACGCAGTAATTTTCCAGGAAAACGACCTTGATTTTCCCCTCGATGGAAGGGTCGTTATTCACCAAATCCGCCACGCTGTTGATCAGCTTGATGATCAGCTTCGCGCGGTGATAGCCCGCCGCCGCCTTTGCACCGAAAATGAAGGTGCGCGGCACCATATCCATGCCGGGGTTCATCTTCAGCTGATTATACAGCCCGATGACATGCAGGATATTCAAAAGCTGGCGTTTGTATTCATGCAGCCGCTTCACCTGTATATCGAAAATGGAGTCCGGGTTTATCGTGATGCCCTTGCGCTCCTGAATATACTGCGCCAGCGCGATTTTGTTCGCCCGCTTGATCTCCATGAAGCGTCTGCGGAAATCGGCGTCCTCCGCGTAGAGTAGCAGTCCCTCCAACTCGTCCAGATTTGTGATCCAGCCCCTGCCGATTTTCTCCGTGATCAGCGCGGAAAGGCGCGGATTGGAATGCGCCAGCCATCTGCGCTGGGTGATGCCGTTGGTTTTGTTATTGAATTTATCGGGATACAGGTTGTAAAAATCCTTCAGTTCCTGTTTTTTGAGGATCTCCGTATGCAGCGCGGCTACGCCGTTGACGGAATGGCTGCCGACAATCGCCAGATACGCCATACGAATCTGCCCATCGGCGATAATCGCCATGCTGCGAATTTTGTTGGGGTCGCTGCCATATTTTTCGGTCAATTCGATGCAGAAGCGGCGGTTGATCTCCTCCACGATCTGGTAAATGCGCGGCAGCAGGCGGCTGAACAGCTCCATCGGCCACTTTTCCAGCGCTTCGGACATGATCGTGTGGTTCGTATAAGCGCAAACCTTTTTCGTGATCTCCCATGCATCATCCCAAGGCACTTCATTTTCATCCACCAGCACGCGCATCAGCTCCGCAACCGCCATGCTGGGGTGGGTATCGTTGAGCTGGAAGGCGACCTTCTCCGGCAGGAGATGAAAATCCGTATGCTTTTTCTTGAAGCGCGCAATCACCCGCTGCACCGTCGCAGAAATAAAGAAATACTGCTGGCGCAGGCGCAGCTCCTTGCCCTGGATATGTTCATCGGCAGGATAGAGCACGTCCGTCAGGGTATTGGCGAGCAGTTCTTCCTCGGACGCCTTCTGATAATTGCCCTCATTGAAGAATTTCAAATCCAGACGGTTTTTGGGGCGCGCCTCCCAAAGCCGCAGCGTATTGACGGTGTTATTGCCATAGCCGATGACGGGATAATCATACGGCACAGCCATGACGGACTGATAATTCTCCTGAATGAAGCCGTACTCGCCGTTTTCCTTCAGCTGTACGCGCACATTCCCGCCGAATTTGATCTCCACGGCGTATTCATTCCTGCGGATGCCCCAAGGGTCACCATCCTCCAGCCAGCTATCCGGTGCTTCCACCTGATAGCCGTTCTCGATGCGCTGCTCAAAAATGCCATAGCGATAGCGGATGCCGCAGCCATAGGCGGGCAGGGCGAGCGTCGAGAGCGAATCCAGAAAACAAGCCGCCAGCCTGCCCAGACCGCCATTGCCCAAGCCCGGATCGGGTTCCGCATCCTCCACGCGGTTATACGCAATCCCAAGCTCCGCAAAGACCTCCTTCACCTCGTCATACAGCCCCAGATTGATGAGGGCATTGCCGAAGAAGCGTCCCATCAGAAATTCCATGGAAAGATAATAAACCACCTTCACATCCTGCTGATAATATTCATCATGGGTCTTCATCCATTTATCCGTGATCACATCCCGAATGGCAAAAACCGTCGCCTGATAGATTTCTTCAGCCGTGGCATGCTCCAGCGTTTTGCGGTAGAGCGTTTTCACGTTTTCCCGGATCAACAGCTTCAGTTCCTCTTTTTCAATTCCGATCGTACTCATAATGATCCCCCTGTCAACTCGTTTTTATCTTCTGAAAAATTTTTCTCATCATACCAAAAAAACATGATTTTTGCAAATGTTAAAGCATTTCAGAAAGGCTCTATCTCAAATCAGCCCCGCAAAGCAGATCGTGCCCAGAAAAAAGCCAAGCCCTGCGAGCAGAGCCTCCGCGATGCGCTCCCGCGGCGGCACATCCTCCGGCAGAATGCCGGCGCAGGCGTGATATAGCCCCATCCCGCCGAAAAATGCTAGCCAGGCCGCCGCAAACGGCGCGATCCTGCCTGTATGCAGGAGGTAAAACGCGGTCAATGCGGCAAAGAGAATCAGCCGCAGTGCCTTGCAGCATTTTTCCCGCTTTTCCAGCAAAAAGCCCGCGCCCACGCCCAAAACCGATGCCGCAGCCGCTTCGTAGAAGCGCTCCGTCCCCATCGCGCAGGGCAGAGTCGCAAAGCAGAGCAGCGCCAGATAGAACCCGTCCAAAAAGGAAAGGGCAGCCCCTGCGGATCGTCTCCGTTTTGCTGCCCCAAGCAAGCCCCTGTATCCCCCGCAGAGGATCAGCCAAAGGATCATCTTCATATCCATGCGCACCTTCCGTTTCCTTCTCTCTACCAGAATATGGAAGGGACAGGGCGCACATGCCGATTTTCGCTCTTCCTACAACGCCAGCGCAATCCCCACCGCCGCGCTCAGCAGGATATAAAAAATGGGATGCTTTTTCCAGCGGTTTGTCGCAATCAGCAGGAGGACAAACAGGATGCCTTCCTCTATGCCGAATTGACTACCCAGTGTCGCCAAATGCAGCTCCTGCAGCTGCGCGGAATGAAACAGCGCGCCGATGAACACGCCGAAGCCCGCC
Organism: Lachnospiraceae bacterium; assembly: GCA_963633805.1. Taxonomy (GTDB): domain Bacteria; phylum Bacillota; class Clostridia; order Lachnospirales; family Anaerotignaceae; genus Anaerotignum_A. The sequence goes on from CAVGZD010000051.1 coordinate 10,874, forward strand.
GCCGCAATCAGCCCCAAAACCGCAGGGCGCAGCCCATAGAAGGCATACTCCACATAGGGATTTTCCCGGAATTTTTCCAGAAATTTCGATACCCAGATGATGATGACAACAGAGGGGAAAATCAGACCCGCCGTCGCGCAGATGCCGCCGAGCACGCCGCTGTGCTGAAAGCCGGTATAGGTCGCCATATTTACGCCCAAGGGTCCCGGCGTGGATTCGGAAATGGCGATCATATCCGGTATCTGCGAGGAGGAAAACCAAGGGTATTTATCCGCAAGGCGATAGAGGAAGGGCAGGGTCGCCAGCCCGCCGCCGATGGAGAATAGACCGATCTTGAAAAATTCATAGATCAAAAGCAAAAGGCTGCTCATGCCTTCCTCGCCCCCCTCCAAACGGACACAACAACGCCGATCACCGCCGCCGCCAGCACCACCCAGACGGGCGATACATCCAGCCAAACCGATACCGCGAACGAAACCGCCGCAATGACGATGCAGAGCTTATCCACGATGGATTTTTTCCACATGCCCAGCACGGCATTGAAAATCAGCACGCTGACCACCACGCGGATGCCCGCAAAGGCATGCTGCACGATCGGCAGCTCGGCAAAATTTTGCAGCACCGCCGCAATGAGCATCACGATGCAGACCGAGGGAAACACGCCCCCCACGGTCGCGGCAATCGCCCCGGCAACGCCCCTTTGCTTATAGCCCACAAAGGTCGCCGTATTGACGAAGATCACGCCGGGCGTGCATTGCCCGATGGCGAAATAATCCAAAACCTCGTCCTCCGTTGCCCAGTGGTGCTTCTCCACCACCTCTTCTTGCAGCATCGGCAACATGGCATAGCCGCCGCCGAAGGTAAAGCCGCCGATGCGCGCAAAGGACGAAAACAACGTCCATAATTCCTTCATTCTTCCTTCACCTCTTGCAGCTTCGACATTCTGTCGTTCGTGGCAAGCGCATCCATAAATTCATCCAGATCGCCGCCCATGATTGCATCGATTTTATGCAGAGTCAGCCCGATGCGGTGATCGGTCACACGACCCTGCGGGAAATTGTAGGTACGGATGCGCTCGCTGCGCTCCCCCGTGCCGACCTGCGATTTGCGGTCGGCGGAGATCGCCGCCTCATGCGCCTGCCGCTCCCGCTCATATACCCGCGCATAGAGCACCTTCAGCGCCTGCGCCTTATTTTTCAGCTGAGATTTTTCATTCTGGCAGGAAACGACAATGCCCGTCGGCAAATGCGTCATGCGCACGGCAGAATCCGTCGTATTGACGCACTGCCCGCCATTGCCCGAGGCGCGGAACACGTCCACCCGCACGTCGTTCATATCGATATGCACATCGACCTCCTCTGCCTCCGGCAGAACTGCCACCGTCACGGTCGAGGTATGGATGCGCCCACCGCTTTCCGTCACGGGGATACGCTGCACGCGATGCACGCCGCTTTCATATTTCAGGCGGGAATATGCCCCCTGCCCCGTAATCATCACGGAAACCTCCTTGAAGCCGCCCAGATCGCTCTCGTTGGCGTTCATCAGCTCCACCTTCCAGCGGCGGCGCTCCGCATAGCGGATGTACATCCCCAGAAGGTCGCCCGCAAAGAGCGCGGCTTCGTCCCCGCCCGCGCCGCCGCGAATCTCCAGAATGACGTTCTTCTCGTCGTTCGGGTCTTTCGGGATAAGTAGGAGGGTCAGCTCCTTTTTGAGTTCCTCCAGCCTTTCCTTGTTTTCCGCCAGCTCTTCCTTCACCAGCTCGCGGAAATCCTCCTCCAGCCTTTCGCCCAGAAGCTCCAGCTCCTCGGCGATGGCAGCCTTCGTCTGCTGATATTCCTTATATTTTTCCACGATCGGCGTCAGATCGCTGTATTCCTTCATCAAAGCCCGCCATGTCGCCTGCTTGGCGATGATGTCCGGGTCATTGATCTGCTCCGCCAATGCCTCATGCTTTTGTGCAAGCTCTGCCAAGCGATCAAACATCATGCTTCCTCCGTCCTGCCCCGTTTGCCGTATACCACGCGATCCAGCCCGGCAAAATCCTTCTGCGCACTGATCTCGACAAAACCGCTTTCCTCCATCAGCGCAATGACCGCGTCCTTCTCATTATACCCAATTTCAAAAAATAACCATCCATCCTCCCGTAGCCAATCCTTTCCTTCGCGGATGATGCGGCGGTAGAAATCCAGCCCGTCCTCGCCGCCGTCCAGCGCCTCCCAAGGCTCGTAGCCGCGCACCTCGATCATCAGCGTTTCGATTTCCGCACGGGGGATATAGGGCGGGTTGGAAACGATGGCGTCCAGCTTGCCCTTGTATTCTATCGGCACATCGGAGAAAAGGTCGCTCTCATAGAATTTGATTGACGCGCCGTTTTGTATCGCGCTCTTTCTGGCGTATGCCAGCGCAAGCTGGCTGATATCCACGGCAAGGATTTCCTCGAAGGTGCCGTAAAAGCTCAGGCTGACGGGAATGCAGCCGGAGCCTGTGCCGATGTCCAGAATGCTTTTAAGCGGCTCCTCCTTCTGCTTTTGCAGAATGATTTCCACCAGAATTTCCGTATCGGGGCGCGGAATCAGCACGCCCTCGCCCACCGCAAAGGGCAGCCCCATAAATTCCCATTGCCCGATGATATATTGCGCGGGACGACCCATCTCCCGCTCGAATAAGTACATTTCATAGCGCTCCGCCGCCTCCTGCGGGAGCACCTCGTTCTCCTGCATATACAGCGAGAGATGATCCAGCTGCGCGGCTTCCTCCAGCAGAAGCTCCGCCTCTAGGCAATACGCCTCCTTGCCTGCCGCCCGCAGCCGCTCCTTGCCCTCTGCCAGCGCTTCGCCGATCGTTTTATTCATCAGGTTCATCTTCCAGCACTCCCTTCATGGCTGCAATGGCGCATTCGATCTGGCTGTCGTCCGGCTCTGCCGTGGTGATCTTTTGCAGGCAAAGCCCCGGATAGCTGATTAGCTGCACCAGACGGTTTTCCGAATTGCCCGCCCAGCGGATGACCTCGTAGGAAATCCCCGCGATAAAGGGCACAAGGCAGATGCGCGTAATCAGGCGCAAAATCAGCTGATCCGTGCGCACAAAAAAGAATACCACCATAGAAATCAGCATGACAAAAAGCAGAAAGCTCGTCCCGCAGCGCTTGTGCAGCCGCGTGCAGGGGCGCACGTTCGCAACCGTCAGCTCCTTGCCGCTCTCAAAGCAGGCAATGGTCTTGTGCTCCGCGCCGTGGTATTGAAAAACCCGCTTGATCTCCTTCATCCGCGAGATCAAAAATAGGTACGCCAGAAAAATTGCAATGCGCATCAGCCCTTCGATCACGCCCAATGCCCAGACCGGCACCAGCGTCTTGAAAAAATTTCCCAGCCAGACCGGCAGCACAAAAAACAGCCCCATACCGAAAATCAGGGAGATAAATACGCTGAAATAAATCAGAATGTCGTTGATTTTATCCCCCAGCTTGTCCACCAGCCATTTTTCAAAGGGGCTCATCTCCTGCTCCGCCCAGTCCTCCCCGGCGATCTCCGCCGAACGCATCAAAATCTTCGTACCGGAGACAAGGGAGTCGATAAATGCCGCAATGCCGCGGAAGATCGGCAGGCGAAACAGCCCCTTTCTGCCGATGCCGCCCCATTCGTCCTTCTCTACGGTGATGCCGCCCTGCGGGTTGCGCACCGCCATGGCGTAGACGCGCTTACCGCGCATCATGACGCCCTCAATTACGGCTTGCCCGCCGATATT
>CAVGZD010000052.1:0-14615 GCA_963633805.1 Lachnospiraceae bacterium
AACCGTATGGTTTTTACATATTATTTTTTCATTGCATGAAAGGAGAATTTACGAAATGGGTAAAGCAGCAGTTATTTATTGGAGCGGCACAGGCAACACAAAGGCTATGGCAGATGCGATTCTGGAGGGCGCAAAGGAGATCAATCCCGATACCGCGATTTTCACGGTTTCCGAGATTTCCGATGACGCTGCTGCAGGCTATGATACATTGATTCTGGGCTGCCCCGCTATGGGCGATGAGGTTCTGGAGGAATGCGAATTTGATCCCTTCTTCACAGCACTGGAACCTAAGCTGGCAGGTAAAAAGGTTGCGATCTTCGGCTCCTACGGCTGGGGAGACGGCGCTTGGATGCGCGATTGGGAGAAGCGCGTAACAGATGCAAAGGCTGACCTGATCGACAGGGAAGGCTTCATGCTCAACGGCATGCCCGATGCGGACGGTCTGGAAAAGTGCCGCGATTTCGGCAAGCTGGCTGCAAAGGCGTAAGCGCTTAGCGGGCTTCGCTCCCCTTGCTGCGCAACAATACTCTCATAAAAATCTTTCCCATAACGCAGTGCAGCGCGGCGGGGGAGGGGCTTTGCAGGGAATATCTTCGGATGGAGATGTTCCCTGCTTTTTTATTGCAGAAACGCCTTAATCCCGCCGAACGGGAATGCTGATTTCCGTGACGAATTTTTCGACATCATTTGTAATGCCATAATCAATCAGGGTGATTTCTCTGGAAAAGCCGGTGATGCGCATGGAATGCGATTGGATATAGTCCAGCAGACGGCGATACTGCGCGGGGGCTTCGCCGTGGCTGCCGCGAAAGCGCACGCGGACGCAGGGTGTCTCCGGCAGGATGGTGACCGCGCCGTCATAGAGATCCTCTTGATCCAGCACGAGAAATACGCCGTCATACGTCTCAAATCGTTCAGCAAGCAGATGCTCCGCGGAGATGCCAACCCCGACCTTGCCGAGAAAGACCACCGCCTCAGCCTCGGATTGATCCAGCCTGCGGATGGGGGCTTCCATATCGAGAAAGCCCTCGATTTTCAGGGGATTTTCCACCCAGACGATACGACAGGCGGGCAGGCTCAGCTCGGTGATGGCATCCAGCGGCGCAGAACGGGCGTCCGCAAGCTGCGTCAGCCGATGGTCGATCTTCTGCGCGATGCGCGTCAGCTCCGCTTGCTTTTGCAGCACGATCTCCTTTTGGTGGCGCAGCTTTTCCTCAATATTTGCCACCTCCCGATTTTGCAGGAAATCCGCAATTTCGGGAAGGGGCATGTCCAGTGCGCGCAGATAGCGGATGGTATTGAGCACCTCAAACTGCTCCGTGCCGTAATAGCGATAGCCCGAATGCGGATCGATCGCCTGCGGGAGCAGCAGCCCGACCCGCTCATAATGCCGCAGGCTGCTCACGCTGATATGAAACAGCCGCGCCACATCGCCGATGGAAAGCAGATTCTTCCTATCCATGCAGCACCTCCGCCCGCTTTTCCCTGCGTCGGATCATTGTGAAGGCGATCAGGCAGATGCACACGGACAAAAGCGAGCCGCCCACCGTTGCCAGCCCCATCGGAAAGAGGGTATCGGGGAAGAGCTGCGAGGTCAGATATGCGCCGGGGACGCGCACCAGCATGACCGCAAGGATATTATGCAGAAACGACAGCGCGGACTTGCCGCAGGCGCAGAAATAGCCGCTGAAGCTGAAATGAATCCCCGCGAAAATGCAGTCCCAGATATAGCCGCGCAGATACTGCCCGCCAAGACGGATAACGTCAGCCCCGCCGACCGCTTCGCTATCCGTAAAGAGGGCGACAATCGGCTCTGCGGAAAGCTGCACGATGCCGCAGACGATTACGCCGAAGCTGACCGTCAGCATAATGGCGTAGCGCAGGGTCTGTAGAGCGCGTTCGGGCTTTTGTGCGCCGATATTCTGCGCTCCCAGCGCGGACACGGTGGAGAGCATGGAGGAGGGCACGAGGAACACAAAGCTGATGATTTTTTCCACGATGCCGACCGCCGCCGCATCGTTCAGCCCGCGCCGATTGGCGATGATCGTAATGATGATGAAGGCGACCTGAATCAGCCCATCCTGCATGGCGATGGGCACGCCGATAGTCAGCAGGCGGCGCATGACGGGGCGCTGGGGGCGAAAATCGCCCTTCTTCAGCCCGAGGCTGCGCTGCTTGAGGATGATCGCCAGCGATACGGCAACGCTGATTGCCTGAGAAAGCATCGTGCCCAATGCCGCGCCGACAGGTCCCAGCCGAAGCGCCCCCATGAACAGATAATCCAGCGCGATATTCGCGACGCAAGCCACGGCGATGAAATACAGCGGGCTTTTGCTGTCGCCCATGCCGCGGAAAATGGAGCTGATGATATTATACGCCGTAATGAAGGGAATGCCGAGGAAGCAGACCGTCAGATAGGAGACGGTGCCGGCAACCGCCTCTGTCGGCGTGGACATCACAGCGACGATGGGGCGCACCAGAATCAGCAGAATCGCCGTCAGCGCGAGGGAGAGCAGCATGAAGAGCGTGACCGTATTGCCGACCGCCTCTGCCGCCTGCCTGCGGTTGCCGCCGCCGACCGCCTGCGCGATGCTGACCGTCGTTCCCATCGCAAGCCCGACCAGCATAACCGTGAGCATATGCATCACCTGCGAGCCGATGGATACGGCGGTGGTCGCCGCGATGCCGTCAAACTGCCCGATGATGAACAAATCCGCCATGCCGTAAAGCGTCTGCAAAAAATAAGAGAGCAGATAGGGCAGGGCAAATAGAATCATATTTTTCAATACACTGCCTGTTGTAAGATTTCGTTCCATTTTTTGTCACCTCCGAAATTGCTTTGTCGTATTATAAACTCTATAACTGTTATAGAGTCAAGCATAAATTTTTGTTTCCTGCGAAAAAAAGGAAAGCGTTGCGCAGGATGATAGGAAATTGCGTGATTTTCAGGGAGAATATTGCGCAGAATAGGGAGAAGGGGCGTGCGGCGCTTTTGCCGGGCAGTTGTGGGCAGGATAGCATTTACAAATGCCGTAATTTGCCGTAAAATATGCAATAGGAAACAAGGGCGGGGGTGAGACGAATGAGACAATATATTGCGATCGACCTGAAATCCTTTTATGCATCCGTGGAATGCAGGGAGCGCGGGCTTGACCCGCTGGATACGCATCTGGTGGTCGCCGATGAGCGGCGGACGGACAAGACCATCTGCCTTGCCGTGACGCCATCGCTGAAAAGCTACGGCATTTCCGGGCGGGGGCGGCTGTTCGAGGTCAGGCAGCGGGTGCGGGCGGAAAACGCAAAAAGACAGCGGCTTGCGCCGGGGCGCAGGCTGGAGGGTTCGTCCCATTCCTATGCGGAGCTTGCCAAAAATCCCGCGCTGGCGGTGGATTTTCTCATTGCGCCGCCGCGCATGGCGTATTATATGGAATACAGCACCCGCATTTATGAGATTTACATGAAATATATCGCCCCGGAGGATATGATCGTTTATTCGATCGATGAGGTTTTTATGGATGTGACGAACTATCTTGCGACCTACGGGCTGAGCCCGCGCGAGCTTGCCCGAAAAATCATACTGGATGTGCTGCAAACGACGGGCATCACAGCTACGGCGGGCATCGGCACGAATTTGTTCCTGTGCAAGGTGGCGATGGATGTGATGGCGAAGCATATCCCCGCGGATGAAAACGGCGTGCGCATCGCGGAGCTGGACGAAATGCGCTTTCGGCAGGAGCTTTGGGCGCATCAGCCGATCACGGATTTCTGGCGCGTGGGGCGGGGCTATGCCAAGCGGCTTGCGGAGTACGGGATGTATACCATGGGCGATGTGGCGCGCTGCTCGGTACACAACGAGGATCTGCTCTATCAGCTTTTCGGCAAGAATGCGGAGCTTCTGATCGACCACGCATGGGGCTGGGAGCCTTGCACAATCGCGGACGTCAAGGCGTATCGCCCGGAGCATAGCAGCATCGGCTCGGGGCAGGTGCTGCAATGTCCCTACGATGCGGAAAAGGCGCGGCTGGTACTGCGGGAAATGGCGGACGCGCTTGCGCTGGATCTGGTCGATAAGGGCTTGATGACGAAGCAGATTGTGGTAACGATTGGTTACGACATCGAAAATCTGACGGACGCGGCACGCAAACGGGCATACAAGGGCGAGATCGTGACCGATCGCTATGGCAGAAAAATCCCCAAGCATGCCCACGGCACGGAAAATCTGGAGGACTACACCTCCTCCTCTCGCAGAATCATGGACGCAGCGGCGCGGCTGTACGACCGCATTATCGATCCCGCGCTGCTCATCCGCCGGCTGAATATCACGGCGAATGACGTACTGCCGGAGGGGGAAATCCCGCAAAAACAGCCGGAGCAGCAGCTTGATCTTTTTACGGATTATGCCGCTGAGGAGGAGAAACGCGCCGCCGAGCAGGAGGCGCTGGAGCGGGAACATAAAATGCAGCAGGCGGCGCTCGCCATTCAGAAGAAATTCGGTAAAAATGCCATCGTTAAGGGCATGAGTCTGCAGGAGGGCGCAACGGGCAGAAGCCGCAACAGGCAGATCGGGGGGCATCAGGCATGAAAAGCTATGAGGATATACTGCACCTGCCGCATCATGTTTCGCCGGTCAGAGCGCAGATGACGATGCAGGAGCGGGCGGCGCAGTTTGCGCCCTTTGCAGCCCTGACGGGACACAGCGCCGCCATCGCGGAAACGGCGCGGCAGACGGAGCAGCGCATCGAGCTGGATGAATACGAAATCGACGCACTGAATGCGCGCCTGCAATACCTTGCGGCAAGGCTGCACGAACAGCCGCAGGTCTGCATCACCTATTTTCAGCCGGATGAGCGGAAAAGCGGCGGCAGCTATGTGACGGCGGCGGGGGCGCTGAAGAAAATAGACGCGGATCATCAGCGGCTGCTGCTGGCGGATGGCACGCGGATTCCGATGGAGAATATACTTGCGATCACGTTAAGTGATTTTGAATAAAATAAGCTAAGTGGATTTCATCGATTGAAACACCGTAAATCATTGCTTTGCATATGGTCTGCCCTGCATTTAAGCCGCAGTACTTGGGGTCTTTCCGGAGCTTTTCTGAAAAGTCATTCTCACGATTTGTAAGCCCCATTTTGTCTATGATTCACCGTGCGATCGGTCAACATAGAACTGCTATGTCTCATTCGTTTTGGGCAAATTCTTCACAAATAGCAACGCAAACACCACGAAAAACACTTTTCAGAGATGCCCCACGGAAATGCCCCGCAAAAGGACGATTCTGTTTGAAAAAACGCCTGCAATCGGGTATAATGGCAGTATTGCGCAAAGGCGCACGAAAGGAAGGGAAAACGATGCCTGAGATATGGTTTCCCCATCTGGGGATTGAAATTTCGCATCTGGATCGGACGGCGTTTACGCTGTTCGGGCACAACGTATATTGGTACGGCATTTTCATCGGCTTTGCGGTGCTTTTGGGTCTGCTGCTTTTGATGCGGGAGGCGAAGCGCACGGGGCAGGAGCCGGATCTGTACATGGATTTTGTGCTGTATGCGCTGATTTTTTCCGTGATCGGCGCAAGGCTGTATTATGTCATTTTTTCCTGGGATTTTTACAGCCAGAATCCTGCGAAGATATTCGCCCTGCGGGAGGGCGGTCTGGCGATTTACGGCGGCATCATCGGCGCGGTGCTGACGGCGGTGATCTACTGTAAGGTGAAAAAGAAAAATTTTTTCCTGCTTGCCGATACGACCATCCCCTATCTTGCGCTGGGGCAGATGCTGGGCAGATGGGGCAATTTTGTCAATCGGGAGGCATTCGGCGGCTATACGGACGGGCTGTTTGCCATGCGCTATCAGCTTGCGCAGGTGCGCAACAGCGATCTGTCGCAGGATATTATGGAGCATATTTTGAATATCGGCGGGGTGGATTATATTCAGGTTCACCCGACCTTTTTGTATGAATCCCTCTGGAATCTGGGGCTGTTTGTGTTTTTGCTGATTTATCGCCGCAAATGCAAGAAATTCGACGGGCAGATCTTCGGGCTGTATCTGCTGGGATATGGCTTGGGGCGCGTCTGGATCGAAGGTCTGCGGACGGATCAGCTTTTGATCGGCAGCTTTGCGGTGTCGCAGCTTTTATCGGCGGTGCTGATCGTGGCGGCGGTTGTTTTCCTGCTTTGGAAGGGAAAGCACGCGGCAAAACAGGGGACGGAATGAGAGAATATTGGAGTGTGGAACATGGTTTTATTGACGGCGGAGCATATCCGCAAAAGCTACGGCACAAGGGTCATTTTTGATGATATTTCCTTCAGCATCCATGAGGGGGATAAGATCGGCGTGATCGGCGTAAACGGCACGGGCAAAAGCACCCTGCTGCGCATCATCGCCGGGGTGGATCAGGCGGATAGCGGCGAGATTATCACGATGAACGGCATGCGCATGGGCTATCTGCCGCAGAATCCCCTTTTTGTGGAGGGGACGACGGTGCTGCAGCAGGTTTTCTGCGGGGAGAACCCGAAGCTGGCATTGGTGCGCGATTATGAGGCATGCATGGCGGCGCTGGCGAAAAATCCGCAGGATGTGCGGCTTGTGCGACAGGCGGCGGAGCTGACCGAGCGGATGGATAAGGCGGAGGCGTGGTCCTTGGAGAGCGAGGCAAAAACGATATTGACCAAGCTGGGGATTTCCGATTTCGAGCAGAGGGTGGAGACGCTTTCCGGCGGGCAGAAAAAGCGTGTGGCATTGGCGGCGGCGCTGATTGCGCCCGTAGACCTTCTGATTTTGGATGAGCCGACCAACCATATCGACAATGATACGGTGGATTGGCTGGAAAAGCATCTGGAAAAATATTCCAAGGCGCTTTTGATGGTCACGCATGACAGATATTTTCTGGATCGCGTGGCGAATCGCACGCTGGAATTGGAAAAGGGAAAGATTTACTCCTATCAGGCGAATTATTCCAAATTTTTGGAGATGAAGGCGGAGCGGGAGGAGCTGCTTGCGGCGGGCGAGCGGAAGCGGCAGAATTTCCTGCGGACGGAGCTGGAATGGGTGCGCCGCGGGGCAAAGGCGAGAAGCACGAAGCAGAAGGCGCGGCTGGAACGCTTTGAGGAAATTTCCGCGATTCGTGCGCCGGAGGAAAAGCAGAATGTCACGCTGTCCTCTGTGGGCAGCAGGCTGGGGAAAAAGACGATCGAGCTGCGCAATGTCAGCAAGGCGTACGACGGGACGACATACATCCGTGATTTCAGCTACATTATCCTGCGGGATGACCGCATCGGTATCATCGGCGATAACGGCTGCGGCAAATCGACTCTGCTGAACATCATGGCGGGCAGATTGCAGCCGGACGGCGGCGTGGTGGAGATCGGCGAAACGGTGAAAATCGGCGTGTTCGCGCAGGAAAATATGGAGATGGACGAAAATCAGCGTGTGATCGACTACATCCGCGAGGAAGCGGAGCTGATCCGTACGGAGGATGGACAGATCACGGCTTCGCAGATGCTGGATCGCTTTTTGTTCCCGCCGTCCGTGCAGCGCAGCCCGATTTCGATTCTCTCCGGCGGGGAGAAGCGGCGGCTGTATCTGGCGCGGGTGCTGATGGGTGCGCCGAACATCCTCTTTCTGGACGAGCCGACCAACGATCTGGACATCGAAACGCTGATGATCCTAGAGGAATATCTGCTGCATTTCGGCGGGGCGGTGGTCGCGGTATCGCATGACAGATATTTTCTGGATAAGACGGTGGGGCGTATCTTCGCCTTTCTGGGCGATGGTGCGATTCGCCAGTTTGAGGGCGGCTATTCGGACAGCAAGGCGGTGCGGGAGCAGCTTACGGAAAAGGATACGGAGAAGCCGCGCAGGGTAGAGCCGCCAAAGGAAAAGGCTGCCGCGCCCATGAAAAAAATGAGCTATAAGGATCAGCGGGAATACGATACCATCGGGGATGAAATCGCCGCGCTGGAGGACAAGATCGCGCAGACCGATGCCGAAATGGCGGCATGCCTGACGGATTATACCCGCCTGCAGGCGCTTGCATCGCAAAAAGAGGCGTTGGAGGAAGAGCTGGAGAGCCGCATGCTGCGCTGGATGGAGCTGACGGAGCTGGCAGAGGAAATCGAGAGAAACAGGGTTTGAAAGAAGGAGAAGCATGACAGTCAAAAAGGTGACGATAATCGCGGCGGCAGGGGCGCTGCTGCTGGCGGGGGCGATCGGCATTTCCATCAAGCTGACACAGCCGCAGGCGATGGAGATGGAGGTTGCGGAAACCGACGCGCAAGCGGAGGACAGCCCGCGTACGCTGGAAAATATGGAAAATATTCCATTATATTATAATGATAGGGAAATTCTGCTTCTGCCCCTGCGCAACGTGATGGAGGGGCTGGGCGGCACGGTGACATGGGATGCTGAAACGCGGCAGACCGAGATTTCCTATCGCGGAAAGAAGCTGCTGCTGCGCCCCGGCGAGACGGAGGCGACCCTCAATGGCTACGAAATTACCCTGCCGAAGGCGGCAGAGATGATCAACGGTTGTCTTTATGCGGATGAGGAGATCATTTCCGCCTATTACACGGGCGATGTTCTCTGGGATACGGATAGCGGGCAGATCATATTGCAGGCGAAGGATCATACTGTGCCGATCGTCGCAAGCAAGCAGCTGACGGGCACGCGGGACGGGCGTTCGTATGAGATTGCCGTGCCTGTTGTGGTCGGGGTGAATGATGCGAGGTTTGAGCAGAATCTGAATGCCGGCATCCGTCAGGAGCTTCTGGAAAAGGGCGAGGACTTTTTACAGGGGGAAGCGGCGGAGGATGCGCAGGAAGAGACTTTGCGGCTGGAGCTGCATACGGAGCTTGTGACGCAGGAATTTTTGTCCTTCTGGTGGGACGGTGCGGCAGGGGATCGTCTGGTGTATTTTGCGAAAAATATTGATCTGATCGGGCAGAAAACGGCTCTGCTGTCGGAGCTGGTGAATGCGGCGGAGATGACGGAGCTGCGCATGGCGGGCGGCGAAGGCTGGTCGGAGGGGAGCTTCTATCTGGCGCAGGATGGTACGCCCGTGCTGCTGACGACGGATGAAAACGGCAGACTGAGCCGCTATTATCCCGGCGGGGAGGATGCGTCGTAAAAAGCCTTGCATAGCAGCAAATATAGCGAGACTTCGTTTGCTGACTTCTCAAAGCACAGCTTGAGGTGATTTTCAGGCAGACGGCTGAAGACGCGTTCAGGGAGGATAACAGCTGAAGGTGATATTCAAATAGATATCGGGAAAGGGTTTGCTTGTGCAGGCTTCATTTAAGAGAATATTTTTTTTGATTTCTTGAGCGGAGCTGCGGGTGACGATCCAAATAAGAAAATCTTATTTGGACGCGCCATACGGCAGTCCCTTTTTTATTTGCGGTGGATTTTGTGGGATTTGACGGAAATTTTCGGCAGGATGAGGGGAATTGCGCGGGGAATGCGATTTGAATGGGATATTTTTTTTGATGCTTCGGACATATTTTTTGCAAAATAGATGGGGTTTTTGTAAAATTACAGTGTAAAAAGACACAGTATACAGTGTATTTGATATTTCGTTGACAAACTTCTGGCATACATATATCCAAAATGTACTCAGATTTGTACAAATTTCCATGTTGTCAAACAACTTGAAATGTTGCATATAAGCAAATTTTGAAAAAGTGTCTAAAAGTATCTATAAAAACACATGGCAGATAGAAAAAACTGCCAAAAAGTATTTTGTCAGAAACATAACAAGCCATTTTTCAATTAACTGTTGAAAAGAAATTCATTTGATTGTATAATAAGCGAGTAAAAAACCTACTTTTTTCTCATAAAAATGACGGCGCGTTGTCCTACAACACAGCTGCATCCCCGATGAGGGCAGAGTAGGAGCTGTCGATTTCAGGCGGCAGCGAGGGCAAAGGGGGAAAATCCCCTGCCCAAGATATAGAAGAATCCCAAATTATGTTAAGGAGGAGAAGAAATGTCTAAAGTAATGAAAACGATGGACGGTAATGAGGCTGCTGCATACGCTTCCTATGCGTTTACGGAAGTAGCCGGCATTTTCCCCATCACACCTTCCTCTCCCATGGCTGAAAAGACTGATGACTGGGCAGCAAATGGGAAAAAGAACCTTTTTGGTCAGACAGTAAAAGTAGTGGAAATGCAGTCCGAGGCGGGTGCATCCGGTACAGTTCACGGCTCTCTGGCAGCCGGTGCGCTGACAACGACCTATACAGCATCTCAGGGTCTGTTGCTGATGATTCCCAATATGTATAAGATCGCGGGCGAACTGCTGCCTTGCGTATTCCATGTAACCGCGCGTGCGCTGGCTGCACATGCACTGTCTATCTTCGGCGACCATTCCGACGTTATGGCTTGTCGTCAGACAGGCTTCGCAATGCTGGTTTCCAACTCCGTTCAGGAGGTTATGGATCTGGGCTGCGTGGCACATCTGTCCGCGATCAAGGGCCGTGTTCCCTTCCTGCATTTCTTCGATGGTTTCCGTACCTCTCACGAAATCCAGAAGATCGAATGCATGGACTACGATGAGCTGGCAAAGATCATCGACATGGATGCAGTAAACACATTCAAGAGAAGTGCACTGAACCCTGAGCATCCCGTAATCAGAGGTACAGCACAGAACCCCGACATCTACTTCCAGGGTCGTGAGGCGGCAAACAAGTTCTATAACGCTCTGCCCGCAGTTGTAGAAGAATACATGGGCGAAATCAACAGAATCACAGGCAGAGATTACAAGCTGTTCAACTACTACGGCGCAGCAGATGCTGACAGAGTAATCGTTGCTATGGGTTCCGCTTGCGAAGCAATCGAAGAAACCATCGACTATCTGACAGCAAAGGGCGAGAAGGTTGGTCTGGTGAAGGTTCACCTGTTCCGTCCCTTCGTAGCAGAAAAGCTGCTTGAGGTAATTCCCGCAACAGCAAAGAAGATCGCTGTTCTGGACAGAACAAAAGAGCCCGGCTCTCAGGGCGAGCCTCTGTACATGGACGTTTGTACCGCACTGTTCGAAGCAGCGGAAGCACCCGTTGTTGTCGGCGGTCGTTACGGTCTGGGTTCCAAGGACGTTACTCCCGCACAGTTCCTGGCTGTATATGCAAACCTGTCTCTGGATAAGCCCAAGAACCACTTCACACTGGGTATCGTAGATGACGTTACAAATACATCCCTTGAGGTTGGCGAAGAGATCAACGTTACAGGCGATGACGGCACAATCTCCTGCAAATTCTGGGGTCTGGGCGCAGACGGTACGGTTGGCGCAAACAAGAACTCCATCAAGATCATCGGCGACCACACAGATATGTACGCACAGGCTTACTTCAGCTATGACTCCAAGAAGTCCGGTGGTATCACACAGTCCCACCTGCGCTTCGGTAAGAAGCCCATCCGTTCTACATATCTGGTAAAGACGGCAAACTTCGTTGCTTGTCATAAGCAGGAGTATGTACACCTGTATGACATGGTTACAGAGCTGAATCCCGGCGGCACATTCCTGCTGAACACAACATGGACAGTGGAAGAGCTGGATGAAAAGCTGCCTGCAAAGCTGAAAAGACAGCTGGCTGCAAAGAAGGCAAACTTCTACATCATCAATGGTACGGAAATTGCCAAGGAAATCGGTCTGGGCAACAGAATCAATACCGTTCTGCAGGCTGCATTCTTCAATCTGGCAAACATCATCCCCATCGATCAGGCTGTAGAATACATGAAGGCTGCAATCACAAAGTCCTACGGCAAGAAGGGCGATACTATCCTGAACATGAACTATGCTGCTGTTGACCGCGGTGTAGACGGCGCTGTGAAGGTTGAGATCCCTGCTGCATGGGCAAATGCTGAGGATACACATACAGTAGAGGCAAGAAAGACAACAGATTTCGTAAAGGCAATCGTTGAGCCCATGAATGCACAGGAAGGCGACAAGCTGCCCGTATCCGCATTCGCAGGCAGAGAAGACGGTCACTTCCCTTGCGGCACAGCTGCATATGAGAAGCGTGGCGTAGCGGTGGATGTTCCCGAATGGAACGCTGCAAGCTGCATCCAGTGCAACCAGTGCTCCTATGTATGTCCTCATGCTGCGATCAGACCTGTTCTGGCTACAGATGATGAGCTGGCAAAGGCTCCCGCAGCATTTGAAGCAGTGGAAGCAAAGGGCGGCGCTGCATTTGCAGGTCTGAAATACAGAATGCAGGTTTCCGCACTGGATTGCTTGGGCTGCGGTAGCTGCGCAGAGGTATGCCCCGCTCCCAATAAGGCTCTGGTTATGAAGCCTCTGGAAACACAGGATGCACAGATCGCAAACTGGGATTTCGCAATCGACGAGGTTGCTCCCAAGGCAAACCCGATGGGCAAGGGCTCTGTAAAGGGTTCTCAGTTCGAACAGCCCCTGCTGGAGTTCTCCGGCGCATGCGCAGGCTGCGGCGAAACGCCTTATGCAAAGCTGGTAACACAGCTGTTTGGTGATAGAATGTACGTTGCAAACGCAACAGGCTGCTCCTCCATCTGGGGTGGTTCCGCACCTTCCATGCCTTACACAGTAAACAAAGACGGTCGCGGTCCCGCTTGGGCAAACTCCCTGTTCGAGGATAACGCAGAGTACGGTCTGGGTATGGCGTCCGCTGTAAAGCAGATGAGAGAAGGTCTGAAGGATAAGCTGGAAAATCTGAAGGCAATCGATGCATCCTTCGCAGGCGTTGTTGACGCTTGGGTTGAGACGATGTTCGATGGCGAGAAGTCCAGAGAGGCATCCGATGCACTGGTAGCCGCTCTGAAGGCATATGCAGGCGCAGATGCGGAAGCAAAGAATATCATCTCTTATGTTCTGATGAATCAGGATCAGCTGGTGAAGAAGTCCCAGTGGATCTTCGGCGGCGACGGCTGGGCATATGATATCGGCTACGGCGGTCTGGATCACGTTCTGGCAAGCGGCGAGGATGTAAACGTTCTGGTATTCGATACAGAGGTTTACTCCAACACAGGCGGTCAGGCGTCCAAATCCACACCCGTTGGCGCAGTTGCTCAGTTCGCGGCAGCAGGTAAGAGAGTGAAGAAGAAAGACCTGGGTATGATGGCTATGTCCTATGGCTATGTATACGTTGCACAGGTTGCTATGGGCGCAGATAAGAACCAGCTTGTAAAGGCTCTGGTAGAGGCTGAAAAGTATCATGGTCCTTCTCTGGTAATCGCTTACGCTCCTTGCATCAACCACGGTCTGAGAGGCGGCATGTCCGGCGCACAGAACGAGATCAAGCATGCGGTTGAAGCTGGCTACTGGCATATGTACAGATTCAATCCCGAACTGAAGGAAGCAGGCAAGAATCCTTTCACACTGGATTCCAAGGAGCCTACAGCGAACTTCAGAGACTTCCTGCTGGGCGAGGTTCGTTATTCTGCATTGCAGAGAACATTCCCCGAGGTTGCGGAAGAACTGTTCACAAAGACAGAGAAAGACGCAAAGGATAGACTGGAAAGCTACAAGAAGCTGGCAAACCAGCAGTAAAATAAAACGATCGGAGAGGGAAACCTCTCCGATTTAGGGTGTCGACAAAGTCGACACCTAAGTCGAAATCAGGATTTCGACTTGCTCAGACAGAGGAATAAACAGCAAGTTCCATCGGCTTAAAAGCCTTGAAACTTGCTGTTTTCCTCGCCGGAAGTAAATTCCGGCTGCGGATTCTAGTTGGGAAACTCTTCGTTTCCCAAACCCTTCCGCGAGGTGAAAATAACTTTGCCTATGGTCTGGATCGGAGAGGGAAACCTCTCCGATTTTTTTGTACACTTTTTGTATACAAGAAATGGAATTGCGCAAAAGAAAAGCGGGTGCAGCTGCCATAGGCAGCCGCACCCGCTTGTGTTGTTACAGGTGGAAGAATTATTCAGCCATTGTTTCGGGCATTTCTGCGCCTGCTTCTACCAGAGGCAGATACCAGTCATTGTAGTATGTAGGCATAGCTTCGGGGTAATCTGTTGCAACGTCATCCCAAAGCATACCCCAAGGACGCAGATACAGTGTATAGGAGTAGCTACCGTCGTCATCCACATGGTCGCCTTCGATGATCAGCATATCATCATAACGAGATTCAGAGGGGTCGATCGTCCATTCGCCGGAGCTGAGTTCACCATACATGAATGTGCCGCCTTCGGAGGAAACGATGTTATCCTGCGCATTCAGGCTTACTTCTACATAGCCGATGGGTTCGTTGCGGGAGTTATCCTCGTCCCAGATTTCCAGCAGACCTGTGTTATTCTCATCGATCGTGAAGATCGCAAAAGCATCAAAGCGAGCATCCTCGTTGGGAGCATATGCCTCGGAGCAGTTATCGATCGTCCACCAGCCGTACCAATCGCCGTTCCAGTAAGCCTGCGCATCGATATCCGCAGCCAGATCGGCAGGATCAGCCAGATCGGCAGCATCCTCTACGGGAGCGTTGTTGTCGTCAACATTGTCGCTGTTGTCGCCGCCGCAGGCAGCCAGGGGGAGTACCATGCACAGAGCAGTGATAGCCGCAAATAATTTTTTCATTTTAGAGCACCTCAATCTTCCTTTTTGTAATAGTGTGTTTTGTGACTTTTTATGTATGCATCGCCGGCGAGAGCGAG
>CAVGZD010000053.1:0-14439 GCA_963633805.1 Lachnospiraceae bacterium
TCAACACTGTTATAAATAAAGCAAGGGCTGAATGCTCATGCAAGAACATTCAGCCCAATCAGCATCATAGAAGATCACATTTACAGACTTTTATTCACACACTCAAGGGTAAGCAATCTGCCGGCAGCTTAGCTGGCAGAACTTCTCATTTTATTTTGTGCTAAATCTTGACATAGGATCAGTTTTCTGCGTGGGAATAATCCTGCCATTCCCTTGAACTTTCATTCCATTTTGCCGTCTTATTACTTTCAGTTCATGTGCTCTGGTATTTCGGATCGCCTGACTTTAGGCGGAAGTGTTCATTCAGATAATTCATTCGTACCCTTACCGGCAGTTCGGATGCCCAACCAACCAAGCAAGATTGCGTTTCTTGCTCATTTGAAAGTCTATGCAAAAGAAAACTGTTGCACTGTGAACACTGTGAAATTACGGTTGGAGATAACTCACTTGGCCGCTGCGGGGACAGGACAAGCCCAAGTCCGTATTTTCGACCTTCTTGCGCAATCTTTGCAAATACCCTTGTACACACATTGCCTGTATCGCCATTGTGCTTTCTGTAGTCTGGCAAATCAAGCATGACTCCTCCCGCTCATCTTACATTAACCGCTCAATGGAAAAGCAGAATGTTTTCTTCATATTTACAAAATCCGCTTTAGAAAACAGCAATGCTTCCCGCAATTCTTCATTTTCCGGCAGAGGCATTTTAGAGATAAAGACCTTGAGGGAGATAGGTACCATATATTTGCTGGAGATCCCCGAAAGCATCCCGACTGTTAAGGTAGCGTTATTATTAAAGGAATTGGCAATATTCAAAAAGACGCGTTCTGCATCATTCGATTGATTCACAAGCACCATATTGACATAGCTATCCGAATAATGTAAATCTCCAAAATACAAATGTGCGCATTGGTATAAATTTTCGTACGATTGTACATCTGCATAAAGCACTGTGGAATATTCCCCATCGTCCGTTTGATTCACTTCAAGCACCCCGCGCACAATGCGGGAGCAATTTTTATTTAAGTAATAGATATACAGCCTTGCTGCATTGCTGAAAAAGCCTTGCAGACCGGGAAGCAGGGATACCTTTTTTGTCCCTATATCCAATAGCTGCGCAAGCGTAACCTCCAGGGCATCTGCAATATCCTGCAGGGTATCAATATCAATAGGGATGACACCGCGCTCGTATTTGGATACAGCAGATTTACTCTTATGAATGCATGCAGCAAGCCGATCTTGTGAAATCTGTTTATTTTTACGATATAGCTTGATGCGTTTTCCTACATGGACGGACAAATCCGACATTTCTTCACCTCCTACAACCGAAAAGTTTCCGCAAAAGGCATTTTTTTTGAATATTCATCTTGATGCATAAAAAAATTTACAAAACGCACGATCTTCTGTAAAACATCTACTAACAGTATAGTATCATGAGAAAAAGTTTCCTGTCAAGACATCTCCGGAATTTGTGTAAAAATCCTACCCTTGCTAGAATATAGACAAGCCAGAAGAAATGGCGCTACACAAACAATTCCATATGAGACAAAGGAGAGGTGTTTATGGTTTACACAAAGGAACAGATCGCAAAAAATAACGAAATTCGTAACGAGTACAAAAAATACCTGAATATCGGTCAGGAATTTCTGTATCTGAGTGAGCAGGACTGCATTGACACCGGTACAACAGATATGGAAATCATTCAGGCAACGGAGCAGGGCATGATTGATTACTCCAAAAAGATTCTGGAAATGCCCGCAAAAATCGGCATTCACCCTATGGCAGACTGCTTGATGCATGCAATGCCTGCAAACCTGCCTGATCAGTATGCGTGCGGCATTAAATGGGGCTCCAATTTCCCCACAAATAAAACCCTGTACCCCGACGTAATTCCTACAAATTGCCAGATTATTTACAACGATGCTTTGACGGGTCATATGATGTCCTTAATGGATGCGAGCTGGATCACGAAGGTTCGTACACCCGCAACAGCGCTGGTAGCTATCAAATATGCGGCAGAGCCGGGTGCAAAGACTTTCGGCATGATCGGCTGCGGCATTCAGGGCAGATCAAATGTAAAAATGGTTGAAAATGTCCTGAAAAATCTGGAAACGATTTATGTATACGATATGTATGAAAGCGCGATGGATGCGCTGATTGCGGAAGACCAGCCGAAGGTAAAGGCAAAAATTGTGAAGGCGGCAAGTCTGGAGGAATTGGTTCGTTCCTGTGATGTTATCGTTTCTGCCCTGCCTATCGTTCACAGCCCGAATCCCCCTGTGAAGAAAGAATGGGTACATAAGGGACAGACGCTGGTATGTCTGGACTGCCACACGGTGTACGAGGATGCTGTTTACAAAGCAGCGGATAAATATTATGTGGACAGCAAGGAACAGCATGAGCTTCTGGTGGGCTACGGCTACTATCCTTATGGTCTGCCGAAAATTACCGGGGAAACCGGTGAGCTGGCAGCAGGTACGGTGCCTCGGAGAGAAAACCCTGATGAACTTATCGTTGTGAATAACGTAGGTATGGCTTCCGAGGACATGATGTGTGCTAAGATCATCTTCGAACGTGCTTTGAAGATGGGATTGGGCGTGAAGCTTCCTCTGTGGACTTCCACAAAGGGGATTTTGAAATAACCTCCTTTACAGCAGCAGGCAGTGGCTGAGATCTTCTCAGCCACCTCTGCTATACCCAAATGGAAAATGATTTCGGTGTGCATCTGGCATACTTATCCCATTCCTGTATCCCAATGCACCTCTGCTTCTTGAGCAAGCCCCATAGATACAGGCATGTGCGGGCTTGCTCTTCACCCAGTCCCTTACCGAAAGGAGGCATTCCCTTGCAGACAAAAAGAAACGGTAAAGATTTTCTTGTGATCGGGCTTGCGCTTTTTGCCATGTTTTTCGGCGCAGGCAGTCTGATTTTTCCGCCCTATCTGGGTATGGAAACCGGTTCAGACTGGTTTTTGGGCTTTATGTGCTTTTTCATTGCCGATGTTGGTCTGGCATTTGTAACGATCGTCGCTATGGTAAATGGAGACGGAAGCATTTCCGGTGTGACGGGCGTTATTGGAAAAATCCCTTCGCTTATTATGAATACGGCGGTGGTCGTTTGCATCGGACCATTGCTTGCTATCCCCAGAACAGCGGCAACCACTTATGAAATGACAATTACACCGCTTATGCCCGGTGTGAATGCGATACTTTTTTCTATCGTCTTTTTTGGATTGGTCATCGTACTGACCATTCGCCCCAGTAAGGTTGTGGATATTGTCGGAAAATTTCTTACGCCGCTCATGGTAATCGCTCTGATTATCTTAATCGGTGCAGGTATTATGCATCCATTGGGAGAAGCCGGTGCACCCATCATTGATTCTACAGTGCGCGAGGGTATTCTCAATGGTTATCAGGCGATGGATGTGCTGGGGGCGCTTGGCTTTGCGATTATCATTATCAGCAGCGTGCAGGAGCATGGATATACACAGGAAAAGGAAAAAATTCAAGTTACTGCAAAATCCTGTATTCTTTCCGGCATTATGCTGTTCCTTGTATATGGCGGATTGACTTATCTTGGAGCAACTGTTTCCATGCGTTATGATATAACGACCGTAAATCAGGCGAGCCTGATCGTTGATATTACGCAGGATTTGCTGGGCTTTTCCGGTGTGGTTATGCTCGGCATTATCGTTGGCCTAGCTTGTCTGACGACAGCCATTGGGTTGACATCGGCATCTGCAAAGTATTTTGAAATTATTACAAACGGAAAAGTGAAATACGAGACCGTTGTTGTTCTGATCGGGCTGTTCAGCATGGTGGTTTCTAATTTTGGACTCAGTAAAATCATAAGCATTGCTGCACCTATTTTGAGTTTGGTCTATCCGATCGTTGTGGTTTTGATCATTCTGTCATTTATGAAAAAGAAGTTGAAGAATTCCAATATTTATAAGGGAGCAGCTGTTTTGGCTTTTCTTGTAAGCCTGTTTACTTTGCTTGATTCTTACGGCGTATCTATGGCATTTTTACATAAGCTGCCGTTTGCATCCTTCGGATTGAACTGGATCGTTCCAGCTATTGTCGGAGGTCTGATTGGCTCTTTGTGCAAAGGGAAGCAGCAATAACTGCTTTTGGTATGTAATAACGAAGTGTTGTATGCAAAATTATATTTGATTCAGCAGTGGAACTGACATCTTAGCCATGCGGGTGTCAGTTCCATTTTGCGTGCAAAACAATATCATGAATGCTGACTCAGATCCTTCGGACAAATCTGTCCGAGGGGTATTTTTCTTGTCATTTTTCCTGCGATTCGGGCAAACTAGCGATACTGCATTTTTAGGAGGGAATCCAATGGAAAGTATCGTTACGCAAGAGAAAATCGAGGGCTATTGCGCCGTGCTGACTACTGCGGAATACGCCAAGGGTACGATCGCGAAGTACCGCCGCGACCTCTTTGCCCTTGCCGACTGGCTCGACAACCGCCCTGCCACGCGAGAAAACCTCACCGAATGGAAGTCCGATCTGATGGCGAAAAACTATGCACCCTGCACAATCAATTCCATGCTGGCGGCAGCGAACGGCTTTTTCCGCCACATGGGCTGGGGGATCAAGTTAAAATTCCTGCGAATACAGCGGCAGCTATACCGTGACGAGGCGCGGGAGCTGAGCCGCGCGGAGTATGAGTGTTTATTGGCGGCGGCGCGGGAAAGCGGGAAAGTGCGGCTTGCGCTGATTATGGAGACGCTCTGCGCGGCGGGCATCCGCATCAGCGAATTACGCTACATCACGATAGAGGCGGCGAAATTGCGGCGGGCAACCATCGCGCTAAAGGGGAAGATACGGACAATTTTGCTAAGCAAAAAGCTATGTGAAAAACTATTACGCTACGCAAGAAAAAACGGCATCACGACAGGCGAAATATTCCGCACAAAAAGCGGGCGCGGGATTTCGCGGCGGCAGGTATGGCAGGAGCTGAAGCGGCTCTGCGAGAAAGCGCGCGCGGCAGTGAGCAAGGTATATTCCCGCACAACTTCCGGCGGCTATTCGCGGTGACGTACTACAAGGCGAACAAGGACATTGCGCGGCTGGCGGACGTACTGGGGCACTCAAGCATCGAAACGACGCGGATTTACCTCATGATTAGCGGAAAAGAGCAGGCGCGGCAGCTGGAAAGGCTGGGACTGGTTTCATAGGGCGAAATCAACATTTTGTTGTTTCTATGAAAAAATGTTCGACGAATTTTACATAATTTGCATACATTCTAACAAATGAGATGCAAAATTGCAAGCAATAAACGATTTTTTTGCATAGCAAACAAGCCAAAAAAATTCCTATTTTTTTCGGCTTTCTTTTCATGCTCTTTTTCACGAAATCTATTTATTCCTTTTCGCAAAATTTATGCAATTTTTTAATAAATTCCAAAAATTCAGCTTGCTTGGGGAAAATCGGGCGGCGGGGAATCAACAAAACGTTGATTTCGCCATTTGCCGGAATATCCGGCATTTTTGTTCTGCTCCACGAAATGTTGATTTTGTCCAATGGTGGAGTATTGATAAGGGATTTACATGGAATGTGAACAAGGGGGTGATTGCGGATGGTAAGAAAAACTGAACTTTTGCGCATACATAAGCCGTTTGCCTATGTTGTCCGGGCTCCGGCTTTCTTTGCGTAAGCTTGCGAAGCATGAATGGGAAAGGAGAAAAAAGCATGAGAAAACGAATTTCATCATGGGTTATGATGTTTTCGATGGTGTTCGGACTGCTCCCCGCCGTGCCTGTCGCGGCGGCGCAGTCGAGCCTCGAAATCTCAAATTGGCCCAGTGGTGAGGATTTGAAGAACGACACACTGATAGTGAACATCAATGTAGACACTAGTCCTTCCCCAGCAATCACTGTCGCGAAGGGCAAAACCGTGATTGTGACAGGCACAGGGATGATCAAAGGCACAAGCATCAGCGATACTATTTTTACCGTAGAAAATGGCGGGCATTTGGTGCTGGATGACGTCACGATCAATGGCAATACGGTCGGCGAAAACGGCGCAGTGTGCGTTAAAAAAGGCGGTTTGCTTGACCTCGGTTACAATGACAAAGGCTTACGCCACGCGCCCGGCATTAGCAGCAATACATACAACAGTGCGGCGAAAAACCTCGTCATTGAGGAGGGCGCAACGGTTAGATTGAATGCAGAAGCAAGGAAATCTATCGTTGATATATTCTGCATTGTCATTGAGAGCGTAATCAATCAGAATATCATGACAGACTTGGGTAGTGAGTTTGAGGTAAAGATCATGAAACGTTCTTTGCGGAGCTATGTTATATTTATGGTTGCGGGCATGATTGGTCTGATTACAGAGAATACTGACCTGATCGATTCACGGAGCATCAATGATGTATCCAATATTTTTTCGCTCACATTCCTTTGCTTTGCGGCATTTTATTGGTTTATTTATGTGCAGCTTATGTGTCAATAAAGACTTTATGAAGAAAAGCGGCGGATATTGACCTACATTTCTATGCTTATTGCAGCGGTTCTATGTATCTCTTCCCCTTTGACCGGAGGGGCCTTTTATGTGAATGCGGAAAATAAATATGTGCATGGCAACATTCTGTTATATCGTTTTTACATCAAGTCAAAAGGACATGATTTATAATGATTCCTTGACGGGGCTGCATAACAGGCGGCGCGCCATGTTGTACATGGAGGAAAAATCCCTGAAACCTCATCAAGTAATCCGCTCACTGTATTTATGCAACGGACACATCCCAAAAGATCAAAAGTGCGTAGGGTGCATCCTACGAAAAAAATTGTGATTGATGAAAATGCTTCACAGATCGTTCGGCGCATATTTGCTATGGCTCTGAGCGGCGTGAGTTGTCCAAAGGATAAAATCATTGATGGGACAGATGATAAAGTGCTGTAATGCTTCGCGAATGATGATATTGCAATGCTCATGGCGGCTTGACACACCATTGCAAGTGGCGGTTATTTGTTGAAAAAGACGAGTTCATTTGATCGATGAAATGCGTGAGATAGAAGGTTTTGGATTTACAGGAGAAAATGAGAGAAAATGGCGGGTCTGCTCAGGCAGGTCTGTTTTTTATGCAAAAATGGAGGGCAAGAAAGAAAATATGTAGCAGGGCATAGCCCTGTTTATTCCTGAAGCGCGGCATACAGCTTTTTCAGCGCTTTTTTCTCTATGCGGGAAACGTAAGAGCGGGAGATCCCCAGTATTTTTGCGATCTCCTGCTGGGTGCGTTGCTCCTGCAGCCCCAATCCATAGCGCAGGAGGATGACGGTCTGCTCGCGCTCTGTCAGCCGTTCCTGAATGGCTACGAGCACTCGTTTCGATTGTATGGCAAGCTCAAGCTGTTCGGCAAAATCCGGCGTATCGCTATTGATCACATCCAGCATGACGATCTCATTCCCATCGCGATCCGTGCCGATCGGTTCATGGAGGGAAATATCGTTCTGGAATTTTTTGGTGAATCGGAAGTGCATTAAAATTTCATTATCAATACATTTTGAAGCATACGTCACAAGGCGTGTGCTTTTTCCGCTGTTATAGGAGAGGATCGCTTTGATCAGCCCGACCGTGCCGATGGAGATCAATTCCTCCTGCTCCGTGCGGTCGGAGTGATATTTTTTGGCGATATGCGCCACCAAGCGCAGATTATGGAGGATCAATTCCTGCTTGGCGGCTTCCTTTTCCGCTTCGGTCCCGTTTTCCAGCAGAGAGAGACATCGTCGCTCTTCCTCGGCGGAAAGCGGCAGGGGAAAGGAGCCGGATGCGCAAAAGCCGCAAAGGCAGAGCGTGGAAAGGAGAAGAAGGCATGGGAACACGGTGACACCCCCGATTTCGATTTTTCGATCTGCTGTTATAGTATGGGGGTCTGTTGTTGTCTGTGCGTGTCTGAATCAAAATTTTTCTGTCCTTTTTTCTGCGGACAGGTCGAAAGAGAGGGAAAACTGCGGTCGAAAGCAGCGGCGGCAGGGGAGGAATTCAGGTATGATGGAGGGGAAGGGAGGAATGAAAATGGAATGCAACGCAATGCGGAAGAAAGCGACTTTGATCCTCACGATTTCCGGCGAGATCGACCACCATACATCCAAAATCATTCGGGAGAGGGCGGATCGGATGCTGGCGCAGATCGGAGGGAAGAACATCATTTTTCAGTTACGGGATGTGGATTTTATGGACAGCTCCGGCATCGGCATGATGATCGGGCGGTACAAGTGCGCGGAGAGCTTGGGCGGCAGGGTCGCCATATTACAGGCAAGCGAGACGATACAGGAGCTGATCCGGCTCTCCGGTCTGTCCTCCATACTGAAATCCTTCGCGAATATGGAGGATGCGCTGGAATATGTGGAAGGGAGGGATTTGGATGCAGAGGGATAACGAGGCGCGCGTATTTTTTCGGGCGATATCGGAGAATGAGAGCTTCGCGCGGCTGTTTGCGGCGGGCTTTTTCTCGCAGCTTGACCCAACCATCGCGGAAATGACCGACATCAAGACAGCAGTCTCCGAGGCGGTGACCAATGCCATCATCCATGGCTATGAGAAGCGGGAGGGCTTGGTGGAGCTTTACTGCGCCTATCATGAGCATACAGCATACATAGAGGTTGCCGACGAGGGGCAGGGCATTGCGGACATTGCGCAGGCGAGGGAGCCGCTCTACACCTCAAAACCGGAGATGGAGCGCTCCGGTATGGGCTTTACCATCATGGAGAGCTTTATGGATGAGGTCCGCGTGGAGAGCCGCGTCGGGGCTGGTACGCGGGTTTATATGAAGAAACGGCTCATCAAAGAATGAGGTGAGCGGATGGAGCGAATCTATGAACTCATTCGGCGAGCGCAGGCGGGCGACAGCGCGGCGAAGAATGAAATCCTGCAGGAAAATGCGGGATTGATCTGGAGCGTGGTGCGCCGTTTTCAGGGACGAGCCGAGCAGGAGGATCTGTACCAGATCGGCGCGATCGGACTGCTCAAATGCATTGATAAATTCGATTTTTCATTCGATGTGCGCTTTTCAACCTACGCCGTGCCGATGATCATGGGCGAGATCAAGCGGTTTTTGCGGGATGACGGCGCGGTGAAGGTCAGCCGGGGATTGAAGGAGCTGGCGTTTCGCGCAAAAAAATTGCAGGATAAGGCTATGGCGGAGGAAAATCGCGAAATGAGTCTGCTGGAGCTGGCGACTGCGCTCGATGTGGAAAAGGAAGAGCTTGTGCTGGCAATGGAGGCGGGCAGAGAGGTGGAAAGCCTGTACGCCGCGGCGGGTGGGCAGTCCGACGCGCCCTTGCAGCTGATCGATAAGCTCTCCGACGGCACAGAGGCGGAAAAAATGATGGAGCGGCTCTCGCTCATGGAGGCGCTGGAGCATCTGGACGCAAAGGAGCGGCAGATCATTATCCTGCGCTATTTTCAGGATAAAACGCAGACGGATGTGGCGAAGCGCATCGGCATTTCGCAGGTGCAGGTCTCGCGCATCGAAAAAAGGGTGCTGCAGCAGATGCGGCAGGCACTGGAATAAAATCAGTAAATGGGGCGTTTCTGGAAACGCCCTGTTTTTATATTATTCCCGATCATGGCTCATTGCCTTGAGCATTTGAACGACTGCGGTTTTCTGGCTTGGCGTCAGATAGATCCACAAATCGAAGAGCTCCTGCAGCTCCGGGGTTAGCTCGACCATATCTGAATCGGCAAAAAACTGCGATAGAGTGATGCCGAATCCCCTGCATATTGTCTCAAGAGTTGCAACAGAAGGGACGGTATTTCTTCTGAAAATATTTCCGATCGTAGACTGCGCCAAACCGCACTCTTTTGAGAGCTTGTACTCTGTCCAACCGCGCTCCTGCAATAATTGCCGGAGACGAGCAGGCGTATCCATAGCAGCACCACCTTTCTTATACCTATTCTACATCTAAAGTAAGATATAAAATATATATAAATAGAGTGAAAAATAGATATATTGTATGATGTAATGTTTTTGGCGATACAACGCCATCCGCCATGTGCGCCCTTGTTTGTCGAAGGTATTACGAAAAAATCAAACATACTTCACGACCCCATTGACAACGGGGCACGATGGAGTATAATCCTTTTGGGATAGTGTCCTCATAGGGGGGCAGGGGCATATTTTTATGGCAAGATGTAAGGTGTGAATACAAGAGAGGAAATGGTTATGGAGACAACGCACCCCTTTGGAACGGAAAAAATCAGTAAAATTCTCCTGAAGATGGCGCCGCCCGTCATGCTGGCGCAGTTGATCCAGGCGCTTTATAATATTGTAGACAGCCTATTTGTGGGGCGATACGCGCAAACGGGGCTGACGGCATTATCCATCATCTACCCCATGCAGCTTTTGATGATCGCACTGGCGGTCGGCATGGGCGTTGGCATCAATACGGCGATTGCCGCCAGGCTTGGGCTGGGGCAGAAGGAGGAAGCGGAAAACTATGCGAGGACGGGTACGCCGATTGCGCTTTGTCTTTGGGTGATCTTTGCGTTGGCGTGTTGGTTTATCATGCCGTTTTATGCGCGGATGTCCACGCCCTCGGAGGAGGTCATTCGGGAGGTCGTTGTATATGGCAGGATCGTCTGCCTGTTCAGCATCGGGCTGTTTCTGGAGAGCATCTGGACGAAGATCCTGCAGGCAAACGGCGATATGAAAACGCCGATGTTCGCGCAGATCATCGGGGCAATCACGAATATCATACTCGACCCGCTGCTCATTTTCGGCATGTTCGGTCTGCCGAAGCTGGGCATTGCGGGCGCGGCGATCGCAACGGTGGTCGGGCAGATGGCGGCGGCTGTGGTGGTCGCAGGGAAGGGCTTTCGCGGCTTTCCGAAATGGGATCGCGTTCTGCCTTATCTGCCGAAAATTTTCCGCTTGGGTTTGCCGAATATTTTGATGCAGTCCGCCTATACCTTCTATATTCTGGGGCTGAATCTGATTTTGTCCACCTTTTCCGATCAGGCGGTGACGGCGCTGGGCTTATATTACAAATGGCAGACCTTTTTCTTCATCCCGATGGGGGCGATGCAGACCTGCATGGTGCCGATCGTCAGCTACAACTATGCGGCGAAAAACATCGACCGATGCCGAAGGACCCTATCTGTGTCGGTCATGGGCGGCTTTGCCCTGATGGCGATCGGCGTGTTCTGCTTTGAGTGCATCCCGGTGCAGCTGATGCATGTGTTCACACCGGATGAGCGGGTGGTGGAGATCGGTCGGATCGGCTTCCGCTGGATCGGCTCGAGCTTTATTCCGATGGTCACTGCGCTGACCTTCCCAGTCTTCTTCCAAGCGACGGGCTACGGGCTGAAAAGCTCCCTGCTGACCATCATCCGCACGGTGGTGCTGTTTGTGCCGCTGGGCTATGTGTTCGCAAAATTCGGGCTGGAATGGTTCTGGCTGACCTTCCCCGTGACGGAGGTCGTGACGACAGCGGTGGGGATCGTATTCTATCGCCAGTTTCTGGCGCATCCCTACACCAAGCATGTCAAAAAGGAACGGGCTGTCCCGGAGAAGGAGCTTGTCATCAAGCCGTCGCATCCGGGCGTGATTGTGACCATTGCGCGGGAGCATGGCTCCTCCGGTAAGCAGATCGGCAAGCTGGTTGCGGAGCGCATGGGCATTCCCTTCTATTACAAGGAAATGACCGCGCTGGCGGCGCAGGAGAGCGGGCTGGATCGGGAATTTATCTCCGATTTGAACCAGAATGCTCCAAAAATTCTGCATGAGCTTTATCTGAGCACGACGGTCGTGCAGTACGCCGTTTTGGCGCAGCATAAAATCATTCAGAAAATCGCGGAAAACGGCAGCTGCGTCATTGTGGGGCGTGCGGCGGATTATGTGCTGAAGGATCATGCGGATGTGCTGCGGGTATTTCTCTATGCGCCGGAGGAATATAAGATTCATCGGATCATGGAGCTTTACGGTGACAGCGAGGACGAAGCGCGGGAGCATATGCGCCATTCGGACGAGGCGCGCGCCGCATATTATCGCAGAATTTCCGGGCACGAATGGGGCGAGCGGCATCAATATGACCTTTTGGTCGACGCCTCCTGCGGCATGGAGCAGGCTGTAAAAATCATCTGCGATGCCATCGCTTTGCGGAAAAAATAAAGAAATTGTCAAAAAAATGTGTACATATTTGCAAAAATTCGTTGACAAAAGTATTACTCTTTCGTATACTAAATGTAACAGAATTGTAACAATTCAGATAAAAGATACGGAGGACAGTCCAATGGGTTTTTCAAAAATAATCAGACAGCTTTGTTTGACAACGATATTTGCTTCTCTGGCTGCGGGGACGGCTCTTGCCGCTGACGCGGGACAGGCTTCCGGCAGCGATGTAAATGTGCGCACTGAGGCGAGCACGGATGCTGCGGTTTTGGGGAAGATCAGCAAGGGTACGGAATATCAGGTGCTGGGCAAGTCCGGTGGCTGGTTCGAGATCTTTTATCAGGATGGCAAGGCGTTCGTTTCTGCGGATTATTTTGAAATCACAAAGGCGGACGGGACCATTACAGGCTCCAACATCAACCTGAGAGCGCGCGCAACGACCTCCGCCGATTCTCTCGGAAAATTTGCAGAGGGCGACAGCGTGACGGTGACGGGGCGCAACGATGGCTGGTATCGCATCGAATATAAGGGCGATTCCGCGTATGTCAGCAAGGATTATGTTTCCGGCGAGATGCTTTCTTATGTCCCCAAGGTGGAGGATGAAGCGGAGACAGGGGCTGAGGCACTTTATGGCGTTGTGACGGCTTCCGATGGCTTGAAGCTGCGCAAGGAGGCTTCTACGATCTCTCATGTTCTGGACGTTCTGGCTTATGGCACGGAGGTCGATGTGGATCGCGTGGGTCAGGAGTGGATCAGAGTTGTTACGGATGGTGGTCAGAAGGGCTATGTCAGCGCGGAATATCTTTCCGTCAGAAGCGGGACAAGAACGACGCGTTCCGCAGGAACGGGCAAGGGTGCTGAGGTTATCTCCTATGCGAAGCAGTTTATCGGTACGCCCTATGTTTGGGGCGGCACGAACCTGAAAACGGGCGTGGATTGCTCCGGATTCGTATATGCCGTGATGAAAAACTACGGTATCACGCTGAATCGTTCCTCCGCGGATATGGCGGCGAACGGCGTGGAGATCTCCAAGGGGAATCTGCAGGCGGGCGATCTGGTTTTCTTTAACAGCGGCGGTAACAGCAGGATTTCTCATGTTGGCATCTATTGCGGCGATGGCACTTATATCCATTCCACGGATGGCAAGGCATACGGTGTGACGGTGACGGATCTGAACAGCGGCTACAGCGCAAATACATATGTAACAGCAAGACGCGTGCTGAGATAAGCGTCTGAAATCACAGAAGATATGGAAGGATGCTTGGACGGCGAGAGCCGCGGGCATCCTTTTTTATGAAAACAGGAACGGAGGGACATTTATGGATGAAAAATGGAGACAGCTGAAGGATTGGATCGATGGGAGCGATAATATCGTATTTTTCGGGGGCGCGGGGGTTTCGACCGAGAGCGGCATTCCCGATTTTCGCAGCGAGGGCGGCATTTTTCAGGCGATCAATGAATATGGCGTGCGGCCTGAGGTGATCCTGAGCCACAGCTTTTTTATGAGCAATCCGGAGGTTTTCTTCAAATATTACAAAAAGACGCTGCTCTTCCCCGATGCCAAGCCGAACGATTGCCACAAGGCGCTGGCAAAGCTGGAGGAAATGGGCAAGTTGAAAGCAGTCATTACGCAGAATATCGACGATCTGCATCAGCGCGCGGGCAGCAAAAACGTGCTGGAGCTGCATGGAACGCTGTATAGAAATTATTGCATGAAATGCGGCAAGGAGTTCGATCTGGACTACGTTATGGCGGATGATGACATTACGCGCTGCGATAAATGCGGCGGGATCGTGCGGCCGGATGTCGTGCTGTACGAGGAGGGGCTGAATGAACGCACGCTGCGGCGGTCTGTGGAATATATTTCCGATGCGGATCTGCTGATTGTCGGCGGGACGAGCTTGAATGTGTACCCTGCGGCGGGGCTGCTGCATTATTACAAGGGGAATAAGCTGGTTTTGATCAATAAATCTGCGACCTCCTACGATAATAAGGCGGCGCTGGTGATCTCCGAGAATATTGGCGAGGTGTTCCGTAAGGTTGTTTTGGAGGAGTAAGCGATTAGAGCATGGCGCGAAGAATCCCGATTTTTCAGGCTTTTTCGCGCTAAAAAATATTTTTTTGTAAAATTTGAAAAATATGCTTGACAAAATATGATTCCTTTGCTAGAATAATCCTTGCACTGCGGAAGTGCTGAGAACTTTGAAAATAGAATAGCGTAAGATAAAACACAACCCATAGTTAATTCCTTTCAGCAGAAGCATAACGCAAGCTGAAAAGACAAAAACTAATTTTGCCGGTTTAGAAAAACCG
>CAVGZD010000054.1:0-13693 GCA_963633805.1 Lachnospiraceae bacterium
AATCAGCATCATAGAAGATCACATTTACAGACTTTTATTCACACACTCCTTTTATGCCTTCTTTTTCTCCGCTTTGGGCGGCTGCTCCGGCTGCGCAAGCGGGATCTTATCGATAAACACGGAGCCTTCCCACGGCTTACTCTCCACCAGGATATTCCCGCCATGGCTCGCAGCGATCCAATGCGCGATGGCAAGCCCCAGCCCCGTCCCGGCGATCTCCTTATTGCGGGATTTATCCGCGCGATAGAAGCGGTCGAAAACCTTCTCGATATCCTCCTGCGCGATGCCCATGCCATGATCCTGCACCGAAACATAGCCATACTGCGCATCCTTCCAGACGCGAACGTCGATCCGATCGCCCGGCTTGGAATATTTGACGGCGTTTTCGCCATGAATCCACAAAAGCTGCTTGATCAGATCATAATCCGCGAGAATTTCCGCGTCTTCCTCGCAGGTAAAGCAGATCTGCCGCCCTTCCTCCAGAAGCTCCAGCTCCCGCACAAATTCCTCCGCGACCTCCCGCAGGGAGATCACCGCCTTTTGCACACAAATCCGCTCCTGATCGCCCTTTGCCAGAAACAAAAGCTGTCGGATCAGCGCGCTCATATGATTGGTTTCCGTCAGGATGGAGTCGATGGACTCCTGCAAAACGGCGGGATCGCTTTTGCCCCACCGGTTGATGAGGTTCGCGTAGCCCTGAATGACGGAAATGGGCGTGCGCAGCTCGTGCGATGCGTCCGAAATGAACTGATTTTGCCGCTGAAACGCGGTATCCAGCCGTTCGATCATGGAATTGAAGGTGATCGTCAGCTCCTTCATCTCGTCCTCCGGTCCATCCGTCGGGATGCGGCGGCTCAGATCCTCGATGGAGATGCGCTCGGCGGCGGTACGGATGGCTTCCACAGGCGTGAGGATCCTGCGGCTGATATATCGCCCGATGAGGAAGGCGCAGGCGATGCCAACGATGTCCACCAGAAGCAGCGTCGCCGTGAAGCGGTTCAGCAGATAGCTGCCGCTGCCCAGCATTTTGAACACCTGTATGCGATAGCTGCTCTCGCCGACAGCATAATGCGTGGAGACGAGCATGAAACGCTGCTCCGCGTCATTTTCCAGAATATATTCCATAGTGCCGCCCTTATTTTCCCGCTGCACATGCACGCGGAAGCCCTCGCGGAACAGATCCTTTTCCGGAAGGGCGGGCGGCGGCGTATCCGCATCCTGCGGATCGAGCTGCGGCGGCTGCTCCGGTGCGGAGATGAAGGGCGGTGCATCGCCCAGAAAATTGCGGTACATTTTGCCGTCCTGATAGCTGAAAATGCTGACCTCCACATAGCGATTCTGCTGATTTAGCAGCTGGGTCAGGGAGGTATCGCTGAGGGCGTCCGCCGTATCGAGATAGGTCTGCACCTCCCCCACGGTATCCTCCAGTTCCTTGCGCACCTCCATCTGCTGCAGGCTGCTGATATTCAGCGCCAGAAAGCCGCTCAGAAACAGCAGCGTGATCGAAAAGATGCCGCCATAGAGCAGGGTGATGCGTTTGGCGATCGCCATATGTCCGATGCCCGCGAACAGCCCTTCTTTAGTCCTCTTTAACATAATAACCGACTCCCCGGATGGTATGAATGTATTTTTTTGCGAAAGCCTCGTCGATCTTGGCGCGCAGATAGCGGATGTAAACATCCACCACGTTCGTCTCGCCGATGTAGCTGTAGCCCCAGACCTCGTTGAGAATCTGCTCCCGCGTGAGCACGATGTTTTTATTCTGCACCAGATAGGTCAGAAGCTCGTATTCCTTTTTTGTCAGATCGACCACGGTGTCACCGACCGTGACCATGCGTTTTTCCGTATCGATCTCCAGATCCTGCACCTGAAGGATGGTTTTCTTCGTGACATTGCCCTCGCTATGCTTGAAGGCAACCCGCATCCGCGCCAGCAGCTCCTCGATGGCGAAGGGTTTGGTCAGATAATCGTCCGCGCCGCTGTCCAGCCCGGCAACCTTGTCAATCACTTCATCCTTTGCCGTCAGCATGATGATGGGAATCTGCGAGACCTTCCGCACGCGGCGGCAAATCTCAATGCCGCTCAGCCCCGGCAGCATCAGATCCAGCAGGATCATGTCGAAATTTTCTGCCAGAATGCGGTTGAGTCCCTCCCTGCCGTCATTGCATACCGTGACATCATAGCCCTCATATTTCAATTCCAGCTCCACAAAACGTGCCAGCTTGATTTCATCCTCGATCAATATGATTTTTTTTCGCTCCATTTGCTGCGCCCCCTTTTTCTGTAGTATAGCAGTTTTCTGCTCGTTTGTCTGCCCCGATTCTACTGCGGCTGGGTTAAAGTCTGCTTCAAATCAGATTAAAATCGCATGAAAAAATGCTTTTGCGCCGGCAGTTGCATCTGCAGGAATTTTTGGCTATAATATGTGAGGGGATTGCCGGTCGGCACGCCCCGTGAAAACACGGAACCTACCAAGGAGGTTATACTTATGAAGAAAAAAATGATATCCCTGCTTCTGGCAATGCTGTTTGCCCTCTCGCTGGGCGGCTGCGGGGGAGAGGATACGCAGCCTGCGGCTGAGGAGCAGACGGGGCAGCAGGAGCTTGACCTGAAGGAATGCGGTCTTTCCTTTACCATTCCGGAGGCGTGGATCAATATGGAAAACAGCAATCTGATCCCCACCTCGTATGTCAAACCGGAGGGGGAGATTTATGCAAAAATTCTGTATCAATATGCACCGGATGCCAGCATGGCGGATCTGAGTGATCCCAATTCTGATGTACCTTTGGAGGAATTGATGACGCCGCTTGTGGAATTTCTGGTGGTGAAGGACGAAAATTTGGACAGCGAGGCGGTGGATGCGGAGCTGGCGCAATTTGAAAATGTAGAGGTTTTGCCGGAGCAGAGCGGCTGCAATTTCTACTTCCTGACGGGCTACAAGGGCGGCATCGACCATTTCGACGCGGATGCGCAGGCGGTTTATCGCAAGCTGGAGGAAAGCCTGCCGGAGCTGCGCGAGAGCGTGGAGACCTTTCAGCCGGATGAAGCTGCCGTGCTTGCCAAGGCGGAGGAGGACAGCGGCTATCTGAATTTCATGAGCAATACGCTTGAGGGCGATGCGATCACCAGCGCGGTATTTTATGATTATGATATGACGGTCGTGAATTTCTGGTCGTCCTATTGCTATCCCAACATCAATGAGCTGGACGCGCTGCAGAGCTTTTATGAAATGCTGCAGGAGGAGCATCCGGATGTGAATTTCATTCAGGTTGTGATCGATACGCCGGGCGCGGAGGCGGAGGAAATCGTGGAGCAGGCATATCAGGAGGCGGGCGTGCGCTTTACGGGCATGATGCCCGACCAGAATCTGGCGGCATGGATCACGGAGAATCTGAACGGTCTGCCAACGACGATCTTTGTCGACAAGGAGGGGAAAACGCTGGATGTTACCATTGAGGGCGTGCAGGACGCCGCATATTATATGGAGCAGACGGAGGTGCTTCTGGCGGAAATGCAATAAATGCCTGAGGTGCGGCAGGTTTTTTATGAGGAAGCGTTGTTTCCCGCTGTGCGATGTGCTATACTAAGGGCTAAGGCGAAAAATTGAGGATTCGCTGAGGAAGAAAAGGATGAGGAAAGAGAAGGAGGAAATGCGATGAAAAAGAAATTGGCTGCACTGCTGTGCGGCGTGCTGTGCGTGGGCAGCTTCACGGGCTGCTCGAGCGCGGAGCTGGGCGTTTTGAAGATGACCAAGGAGATTGTGCAGACGGCACACAACTGCGAGATCTCCGGTCAGCTGCAGGCGAATATCGATCTGGATGCACTGCAGGATTATGCTGCGAATATTGCGGAATTGACGGGCATGCCCGCTGTCCCCGGTGAGGATGCGCTGAGCGGCAAAAAGGCGATGACGCTGGACTATCAGATGCAGATGGATATGGATCGGATGGCGTATGATATGGCATTCGATGTGACCTACGATGGCAAGAGCTATGATCTGGGCGATATGTACTACAGCCTGACGGATGGCATCTATTACTCTGCGGACGGACTGATGGGGATTTATGATGTTGCCGCTGATCTGGCAGAGGATGCGGGTCAGCAGAGCTATTTCTTCGGCGATGCCTATGCGGCGGAGCTGAAGGCTGCGCTGGGCGATGGCTATGTTGCCCTGCTGAGCGCAGAGGATCTGACCGGCACGGATATGAGCAGCGTAGTGCCGAAGGATGGCTACAG
The DNA here is from genome assembly GCA_963633805.1 of Lachnospiraceae bacterium. GTDB lineage: Bacteria > Bacillota > Clostridia > Lachnospirales > Anaerotignaceae > Anaerotignum_A. Next base: position 4,237 of record CAVGZD010000054.1, read on the forward strand.
CAAGCTCTATGATGCAGCGTTCACATTCTATGAGGATGCAACAAAGGGCTATGAAACAGGTCTGGTAAAGACGATCTCCGGCGGTTATGCCATCGAAGCGGATGGTCAGGCGGTTGCGGAGCTGCTGGCAAGCCTGTTGGACTTCGTTGCGGAAAATCCCGATCAGGTGCTGGATGCAACACAGACCTACATGACAGCCGTAATGGATCAGCTGAGCATGGATCAGGCTGCAAAGGATGAGCTGAATGCAGCGCTGGCAGAGGCAAAGCAGTCCAAGGAGGACTTCTCTGCGGCACTGAAGGAAATCAGCGCACTGACAAGACTGATGGCGCAGGATGACAGCGTGAAGGCGCTGCTGGACGGCTTCCACTACGAAGGCACAGTCCGTAAGCAGGGCGCAAGCTACCTGTCCCATGCGGTATTTGAGATCGCAAACGGCAACCAGAGCGTATGCAGCATCGTTTCCGATTCCACAACAAAGGCAGCATCCGCAAAGCTGACTGCTCCCACAAACGCAGTTGCGCTGGAGGATCTGACGGCAAAGCTGGTCGCACTGGAGGATAAATACAATCCCATCAACGGCGTAACGATCAACTGGGGCTTTGAGGATACCGCAACAGAGGCTATGCTGAGCGCAGCCAGAGCAGAGGAATCCGTTCTGGATCTGGATGGCGCAGATTGGACGGATCTGATCGTGCGCGACGGTCGTGCATATATGCCCCTGCGCAAGATTTGCGATATGCTGGGCGTAGATATTAGCTGGGATAAGACCGCAAGAACGGCTTATGTGACCATCGATGGCAATCGCGTTGACTTGGCGGGCATTCTGGAAAACGGCACGAGCTTCGTTGGCGTAAGAGAGTTTGAAAAGCTGGGCTATACCGTGGATTACAGCAGCTTGGATGGGCTGAAGGAAGCGGTAATTCATAAATAAGTTTGATTTTACGGCGATTGGAAAAGGCTTTCGGACAGGTGTCCGAAAGCCTTTTTTTCGCTTCAGGCGAGGGTTTGGAAGAATTTCCTGCCTTTGGGGGAAAGCCTGAGCAGATTTACCCCGGGGGGGTATGCCTTATAGCTGCTCAAATTCATCCAGCAGCTCCTTGAAAAGCTGCATGGCATTTTCGATGGGGGCGGGTGTGGAGAGGTCTACCCCTGCGCCCTTCAAAAGATCGATGGAATATTCGCTGCTGCCCTTGGAGAGGAAATCCAGATAGTCGTTGATCGCGGGCTGACCCTTCTGCAGAATCCTGCGGGAGAGGGCGATGGCGGCGCTGTAGCCCGTTGCGTACTGGTACACATAAAACGCATTGTAAAAATGCGGGATACGCGCCCATTCGATATCGATCTCTTCATCCACAACGATGTTCTCGCCGAAATATTTCAGATTCAGCTCGCGATAGATGCGATTCATGCCCTCCCATGTCAGCGGTTCGCCCGCTTCGACCATCGCATGGGTGATTTTCTCAAATTCCGCAAACATCGTCTGGCGGAAGAGCGTCCCGCGGAACTGCTCGAGGAAGTAATTGATGAGGTACTTGCGCATGCTGCGGTCCTCGGTGTTTTCCAGCAGATATTCCATCAGGAGGGCTTCATTGCAGGTGGATGCGACCTCTGCGACGAAGATCTTATGGTCGGCATAGAGATAGGGCTGCTTTTTCCATGTAAAGAAGCTGTGCAGGGCGTGTCCCATTTCATGCGCCAGCGTGAACATGCTGTTGATGGTGTCGTTATGATTCAGCAGCACGAAGGGATGCACGCCGTAGCTGCCCCAGGAGTACGCGCCGCCGCGCTTGCCCTTGTTTTCATAGACATCGATCCAGCCGCTTTCCATGCCGTGCTCCAGAGCTGCCGCGTAATCCTCGCCCATGACTGCCAGAGCCTTTTTGACCGTCTCCTTCGCCTGCTCATAGGGAATTTTGACATCCGCATCCGCCACCAGCGGCACGTACAGATCGTACATATGCAGCTCCTCCACGCCCAGCTCCTTCCTGCGGATGGAGACATAGCGATGGAGCAGGGGCAGATATTGATGGACGGTTTCGATCAGGCTGTCATAGACGGACAGGGGGATATTGTCATCCGCCAGCGCCATCTCTATAGAAGAGCCGTAGCTTCTCGCGCTTGCGAAAAAGGCATCGCTCTTGACGGAGGCGGCATAGGTCGCGGCGAGGGTATTTTTCTGGCTCAGATACACCGCATAGAGATTGCGGAAGGCTTGTTCGCGCACATTGCGGTCTGGGCTTTCCAAAAAGGTCACATATCTGCCCTTGGTCAGCTCCATTTCCCCGCCGTCCGCATTTTTCACGGGCGGGAACTGGATATCTGCATCATTGAGCATGGTGAAGATATGCTGCGGCGCACCGCCCAGCTCCGCCGTTTTTGCCAGAAGATGTTCCTCCTGCGCGGAGAGCGTATGCGGCTTTTGGCGCAGCAGGGAATCGAAGAAATGCGCGTAAACGGCAAAATCCGTCGCCTTCTCCTGCCGGAATGCCGCCAGCTTTTCCTCCGGGATGGAGAGGATCTCGGGCGTCAGGAAGGAGACTGCCGCGCTATAGCGGATCATAAGCTGCTCCGCACGGGAAGCCATGCCCTGATAGAAGGCATTCGCGCTGTCCTCATGCAGGCGCATGTTCGCATAGGTATAAATATGATCCAGAGAGAGGGAGAGCGTCTCATTTTTTTGCAGGCAGGCAAGCAGGCTGTCCGCGGAATCCGCCAGATGCCCGCAGAACGCTTGCATTTCAGGCAGGGCTGCCTCCAGTGCGCCGAAGGCTGCCTCCCAATCGGCATCCGTGCGGAAATAATCCTCAATGTGCCAGCGGAAACGCGGGTCGGTATCTTTTCTTTCGGGAATTTTATGCTGCATGATAAAAACCTCTTTTCTAATCTGATTTTATGCTGTGCTATAGTATACCATTTTTTGGGGAATATATAAAGATGTAACATTGATTTTGCCTGCGGGAGCGATGCGCCCGATTTTATTGCGCCGTTCAGAATTTTTTATGGGCATGGCGAGAATTTTTCTTGCTGGGGCGCGGTTTTCATAGTATGATAGAGCATGAGGTGACAGATTATGGCAAAGGGTTTGAAGGTACTGATTGTAGCCTCCGAAGCTGCCCCTTTTATCAAAAGCGGAGGATTGGGCGATGTGGTTGGCTCGCTGCCGAGGGCATTGCGGGCAGAGGGAGTGGATGTGCGCGTCGTCATCCCCCGGCATGGAGCGATCAAGGATGAAAGCATGCATGGCGTGGAATTTTTGGGCGAATTTGACGTACATCTGCAATGGAGACGGCAAAGGGCAAAAATTTTGCGAAAGCCGGGCGATGTGCCTGTTTATTTTGTGGAGAACGACTATTATTTCGGCAGGGAAGGTCTGTATGGCTATGGCGATGATGCGGAGCGCTTCGCCTTTTTCGGCAAGGCTGTTTTGGATATGCTTTCGATGGTGGATTTTTACCCGGATATCCTGCATTGCAACGACTGGCAGTGCGGTCCGGTTTGCCTGTATCTGAAGGAGATCTACGGGAAGATACTGCTTTACTGCCGTATGAAAACGCTCTTTACCATCCATAATCTGCAGTATCAGGGTAGATTCGGCAGGGAAACGCTGGAAATGATGGATGTTCCGATGGAGCTTTACGACAATGGAACGGTGGAATTTTACGGCACGGTCAGCTATATGAAAATGGGGCTGGTCTATGCCGATCAGATCAGCACGGTCAGCGAGACCTATGCGCAGGAGATCCAGACCCCGGAATACGGCTACGGCATGGACGGCGTGCTGCGCAGCCGAAGGGATGTGCTTTGCGGCATACCCAACGGCATTGATTATGCGGCGAACGACCCCGAAACGGATCGCTATATCGTGAAGCATTTCAGCGCGGCGCATCCGGAGGGCAAGGCGGAGAATAAACGCGCCCTGCAGCAGAGACTGCAGCTGGAGCAGAGAGACGTGCCGCTGATGAGCATGATTACCCGTCTGGCGGATCAGAAGGGCATTGACATTCTGGCGGGGGCGCTGGAGGAGCTGATGCAGCGGGATATTCAGTTCGTGCTGCTGGGGACGGGCGAGAGCCGCTATGAGCAGCTCTTCCGCGACCTGCAGGCACGCTATCCCGGGCGGGTTTCTGCGAATATTTTCTTTGATGAGGAGCTGGCGCAGCAGATTTATGCATCCTCGGACTTATTCCTGATGCCGTCCAAATTCGAGCCCTGCGGCTTGGGGCAGATGTTCAGCCTGCGCTTCGGCACAGTGCCGATCGCCCGCAAAACAGGCGGTCTTGCGGACACGATTCGGCATTACAATCCCGAAGCGAAGCAGGGCAACGGCTTTCTTTTTGAGCATTATGACAGCCGGGGGCTGCTCTGGGCGGTGGATGAAGCCCTGCGCGTGTATCACATGGGGCGCGAGCAGTGGCTGCAGGTGGTGAAAAATGCCATGCAGAGCGATTATTCCTGGGAGCATTCCGCAAATCGCTATATCGCGCTGTATGAAAGGCTGAAAAACAGCTGAAGACGCTCGTATCGCGCGCAAATGAAGCACACACACGGACTCCGTAAATCCTGCTTAAGAATGATTTACGGAGTTCTGCATGAGCGGGCTTTGCTTGAGAAAACGGACATTTTTCATTGAAAATGCCATAAGCCCGTGCGAAACAAGACTTTGCGGCATGTAGCTGTCTTTTTGTCGAGCCTTGGCGGAAAGCTGATTTGCAAAAAGGGCTTACGTATAGTATGATGGAAGCAAAACAAACACAGGAGGATGAGGCGATGATCACATTTTTGAATCGCAGGGAGCTGATTTGCACCTTTGATCTGGAAAAGCAGGCGAAGGTGCGCGAGATTTTGACGAAGTATGAAATTCCCCATGAGGTGCAGGTTTCGGACAGGACGGACGGCAATCTGCTGCAGAATCAGGCGGAATATTTGATTTATGTGAAGAAAGAGGATTACGACCGGGCGCAGTTCCTTGTGGAAAGGAATCTGGAGGGCTGACGGAGGCAGAAAATGGAACGGAAAAAACAGGGGAAAGCAAGGGGGAATCGCGCCCTGACTGTTGTGGCGGGGGTGCTGGTTGCGGTCTGCCTGCTGGCGGGGGGCATCTATCTGGATACCTTCCACGGCGGGGGCAGATTGCAGAGCCTGCTGACGCAGAGCGCAAAGCCCGCCGAAAGGCCTGCCCAGACGGCGCAGCAGCCGGAGGAAAGCATGGCTGTGGATGTGAGCAGCAAGGCGATGATGGCGGTCTTCGGGAGCGAATTTCTGCTCTGCACCAAGGACGGCGTGAAATATTACGCCTCCATGGGCGATCAGAAATGGAACGATACCTTCAATATGACCTCTCCGCTGCTGCAGCAGGAGGGGGATTACATGGCGGTCGGCGATATGGGCGGCAAGACCATCCGCGTCTACAACCGCAGCGGCAAGCTCTATGATCTGCAGACCGAAGGCTCGCCCGTGCAGTTTGCGCTCAATGAGCAGGGTTGCCTTTCCGTGATCACAAAGGGGACGGATCTTTATCGCATCCGCATCTACAACGGCAAGGGAACGCTGCTCAAGGAGCGCGTGGAGGAAAGCCGCGGGGTGTATCCGCTCTGCTCGGATATCTCGGATGATGGCAGGATATTTGCGGTCAGCTATCTGGATACGACGGATGTGATGCCGATCGGCAGGGTGCTTTTCTTCTACATCAATGCCGCAGAGAGTGAGGCGCATACGGACAGCATGTTCGCCGCCGTGGAGAAGCAGGGCGAGATGATCTCCGTCATCAGCTACCGCAAGGGCGGCACGCTGGCGGCGATATCGGATGCCAATATCTATGGCATCGGCACGGACGGACAGGAAAAATGGAGCTATCCCCTGCAAAATACCATCGATATGCTGGCGCTTGGCGCGAAGGATATGCTGGTGTTCGCGCTGGGCGACGCGATTGCCGACCGCGACGGCAGGGAGCAGGGAACAGTCTGCTGGCTGAACGCCGCCGGCAAGGAAACGGCATCCTATGCATCGGGCGATAGCGTGAGCTATCTGTCCGCGAATGACAAGGGTGTTGTCTGCGGCAATGAGCGCAGCTACGTCGGGCTGAGCCATAATGGCGCGGAGAGCTGGCATTATACGGCGACCACGGACTTGTCCGACCTGCTGCCGATGGAGAAGCTGGGCCGCGTGATGACGGTCGGACGGGATACGGTTTCCATACTGACGATGAGCAAGGATACGCAGAGCGCACGAAATACCGCGCGGGATGCGCAGACGGAGGAGCAGACTCCTGCCGCGCCGACGGGCGAGGATGCGGGGGCAAATGCCGGACAGGATGCAGAACAAAATACAGAACAGAGTACAGAACAAAATATAGAACAAAATACGGAACAGAGTACAGAATCCCAAACGGGAACGGATACCCCGCAGGAGACGCCACAGGAGGCAGAGCCTGCGGCATGAGGGATTTTGTGCGCAGCGGAGGGCTTCGTTTTGAGACTGTAGACAGAGTTGTTTTTACACCGCGGAAGGGCTTGGGAAACGGGTTTCATCACTTTGCTTCGCAAAGCGGGCTTTGCCCGCCGCCCCTTCTTGGGCGGTGAGTAGATTCCCAACCGGAATCCGCAGCCGGAATTCACTTCCGGCGAGGAAAACAGAGAGTTTCGAGGCTTTTAAGCCGATGGAACTCATCTGTTTATTCTTCTGTCTAAACAAGTCGAAATCTTGATTTTGACTTGTGGTTTTAGGTCGACTCGGTCGACACACCAAACGGGGCTTTCCTCTGCTTTTGAAAGGGGGGGAGAGAGATGAGCATTGCCTTGGACGTGATCGCGCTGGGCGTGATATTGGGCTGCGGCGCGTATGCATGGTATAAGGGCTTCATTCAAGCGGCGCTTGGCTTTCTGCCGATGCTGGCGGCGCTTTTGGGGACGAGATGCATCAGCCCTTACACCGGGAAATTTCTGCGGGAGACGGCATTTTTCGGTTCTCTGGCGGATTCCATCAAGGCGAAGATGGGCTTGGAGCAGCTCATCAGCCAAAGCGTGATGCAGACCCAGACAGAGATCATCGAGGGGATGCCCCTGCCGCATTTTCTGAAGGAAACGCTTCTGGAGAACAATAATCCGGTGATCTATCAGCTGCTGGATGTTGGCGCGCTGGAGGATTATATCGCGGGCTTTTTGGCGAATATCTGCATCAATGCGCTGAGCGTGGTGCTGGCGTTTGTGCTGATCTATATCGCGGTGGCGATCGTGCTGCATGCGCTGCATCTGTTCAGTCAGCTGCCGGTGCTGAATTTTATGAATCGCTTCAGCGGGTTTGTGGTCGGCGCGGCGAAGGGGCTGCTGTTCGTCTGGATCGGCTGCACGGTGCTGACCTTTTTCCAGTGCAGCGCAAGCTGGCAGGGCTTATTTGCCGCGATGCAGACGAGCCATGTGGCAGGCTTTTTATATGAAAATAATCTGCTGCTGGGTCTGATCCTGCGGATATTCACCTAGGGCGCATCGTATGCGGCGGAATCGGAGAAAACCTCCTTTACTTTTCGGCGAAAAGTGAGTATGATAGGAGAAGCGGAAAAAACAAAGAGGATAATCAAGTAAGGAGACAGGCAATATGGGAGAATCTTTAACGGGCTTGAAAAGAAGCTGTATGTGCTGCGAGGTCAATGAAGGGATGATCGGCAAGGAAGTGACCGTGATGGGCTGGGTGCAGCGCCGCCGCGATCTGGGGCAGCTGATTTTTATCGCCCTGCGGGACAAAACGGGCTTGGTGCAGATCGCCATTGACGGCAACGTGGCGGAAAAGGACTTGTTCGCAAAGGCGGAGACGGTCCGCAGCGAATTTGTGCTGGCGGTCAGAGGGGAGGTTGCCGCAAGAACGGAGGGCAACATCAACCCCAACATGAAAACGGGCAAGATCGAGATCATCGCAAAGGAGCTGCGCATTCTCTCCGAATCGGAGACGACGCCCTTCCAGATTGAGGACGGCATTACGGTCAAGGATGATCTGCGGCTGAAATATCGCTATCTGGATCTGCGCAGACCCTCTCAGCTGAAGAATCTGGTGCTGCGTCATAAGGTCGTGCAGGTGATGCGCAATTTCCTGGACGGCGAGCATTTTCTGGAGATCGAAACGCCGATTCTGGGGAAATCCACGCCCGAAGGGGCAAGAGACTATCTTGTGCCCTCCCGCGTGCATCCCGGCAGCTTTTACGGTCTGCCGCAGTCCCCGCAGCTGTATAAGCAGCTTTTGATGGTGTCCGGCATGGATCGCTATTATCAGATCGCAAAATGCTTCCGTGATGAGGATCTGCGTGCGGACAGACAGCCGGAATTCACGCAGGTAGATATGGAGCTTTCCTTCATCGATATCGATGACATCATGGACATCAACGAAAGAATGATGCAGAAGGTATTCAAGGAGCTGATGGATGTTGATATCCAGCTGCCCCTGCCCCGAATGACCTACGCGGAAGCGATGGAGCGTTTCGGCTCGGACAAGCCCGACGTGCGCTTCGGCATGGAGCTGAAAAATATTTCCGATGTGGTTGCGGGTACGGAATTTGTGGTGTTCAAATCCGCGCTGGAAAACGGCGGCAGCGTCCGCGCCATCAATGCGAAGGGTTGCGGCTCCTTCCCCAGAAAGAAGATCGACTCTCTGGTGGAATTTGTCAAGACCTACCGCGCGAAGGGGCTGGCTTGGATCGTCGTTCAGGAGGACGGCTCTTTGAAATCGCAGATCGCGAAATTCTTCACGCCGGAGAAGCTGCAGGAGATCGTAACGGCGATGGAGGGACAGCCCGGCGATTTGATTCTGATCTGCGCCGATGCGGATAAGGTCGTGTTCGATTCCCTTGGCGCGCTGCGCGTGGAATTGAGCAGAATGCTGGAGCTGACCAGACCAGACGATTTCGCTTTCCTCTGGATTACGGAGTTCCCGATGCTGGAATGGGATGAGGAAGAGAACAGATATGTTGCGGTGCATCATCCGTTCACCGCACCGATGGACGAGGATCTCGACCTGATCGATACGAACCCCGGCGCAGTGCGCGCGAAGGCATATGATATTGTGCTGAACGGCTATGAATTGGGCGGCGGCTCGATCAGAATCCATCGCAGAGATATCCAGAAGAAAATGTTTGAGCTGCTGGGCTTCTCCGATGAGGATGCGCAGGAGCGTTTCGGCTTCCTGCTGGATGCCTTCAAATATGGCGTGCCCCCGCATGGCGGTCTTGCATTCGGTCTGGATCGCATCATCATGCTGATGAGCGGCGCGGCAAGCATCCGCGACGTGATCGCCTTCCCGAAGGTGAAGGATGCATCCTGTCCGATGACGGACGCCCCCGGCATTGTGGATGAAAAACAGCTCGATGAGCTGGGAATTGCGCTGAAGGCGGCGGAAACAGAAGAATAAAATTGTGCGGCAGTGCAGATCAAATGGTCTGCATTGCTTTTTTATTGCAGAAAATGCCTTGACA
>CAVGZD010000055.1:0-12593 GCA_963633805.1 Lachnospiraceae bacterium
GGCTACACGCTCCAAGCGTTTCGATAGTTCCACTTATGATCCTCCTAAAAAAAGGCAGGCAAACCGTCTTGCCCGCCCTGAGATATGAATGCAAAAAACTTTAAAAGACCTTGGGACTCTGTCCTATAACTGTCCAGCAGCACTGCTGCTGGCAGCAATCTGCCCTGCAAGGGGATTTCATCCCCTTGACCCCATTTGCGCAAACGCATATACATGCGTTTGCAGGTACAAGTATGAGGTAGAGTCAAGAGAACAAGCGTCTTGGGGAACGATTGCCTGACAGGTAGTATCTTCCCCTTCCTTCCCCTGCAGGAGCGTATGCTCCTGCGCAAACGGGGTCAAGGGAGCTAAGCCCCCTTGCGGGGCAGTGGGGCAGCGCCCCACGGTCTTCCCTCTCTTCCCCTTTGCCCCCTTTCCTCCGACTTCCTTCCACCGCAGGAGCGTACGCTCCTGCGCAAACGGGGTCAAGGGGGCTGAGCCCCCTTGTAGGGTGTGGGACAAAGTCCCACGGTCTTAGGTCTTTCGCCTTTTCCTTTACTCCAAATAATCCTTCAGCTTCTTGCTTCTGCTGGGGTGGCGCAGCTTGCGCAGAGCCTTCGCCTCGATCTGGCGGATCCTCTCGCGCGTCACCTTAAACTCCCGTCCGACCTCCTCCAGCGTTCTTGCCCGTCCGTCATCCAGCCCGAAGCGCAGCCGCAGTACCTTCTCCTCCCGCTCCGTCAGGGTGTCCAGCACCTCCATCAGCTGCTCCTTCAGCAGCGTAAAGGCAGCCGCCTCCGCAGGCGCGGGAATATCGTCATCGGGGATAAAATCGCCCAGATGGCTGTCCTCCTCCTCGCCGATGGGCGTCTCCAACGAAACAGGCTCCTGCGCGATCTTCATGATCTCGCGCACCTTGTCCTCCGGCATCTCCATCGCAACCGCCAGCTCCTCCGCAGTCGGCTCACGCCCAAGCTCCTGCACCAGCTGACGGGAGACGCGGATCAGCTTGTTGATCGTCTCCACCATATGCACGGGGATGCGGATGGTTCTCGCCTGATCGGCAATGGCGCGGGTAATCGCCTGTCTAATCCACCATGTCGCGTAGGTGGAGAACTTGAAGCCCTTATGGAAATCGAACTTCTCCACCGCCTTGATCAAGCCCAGATTGCCCTCCTGAATCAAGTCCAGAAAGAGCATGCCGCGCCCGACATATCGCTTCGCAATGCTGACAACCAGACGCAGATTCGCCTCAGCCAGCTTTTTCTTTGCTTCTTCATCGCCCTCTTCCATGCGCTTTGCAAGCTCGATTTCTTCCTCCGCCGTCAGCAGAGGAACCTTGCCAATCTCCTTGAGATACATGCGCACGGGGTCATCGATATTGATGCCCTCGGGCAGCGTCAGGTCAAGCTCCTTTTCGACCTCGACCTCCTCTATATTGCCAAGGATATCGATTCCTTGGCTTTCCAGATATTCATAAATGCGATCTATGCGGTCGGGATCCAAGTCCAAATCCGCCAAATGATCCATGATCTCCTTATATTCCAATACGCTTTTCTTCTTTTTGCCAAGCTGCACCAGCTCCTCCAGCTTGGTCAATAATGTGGTTTCTTCGACGGATTTCAACGTGATCCTTCCTTTCTCTGCTTTTATAGTCTAACCATCTCAGATGGTAATATACAGGGAATCCAGCTTGTTTCTGGCAATCAAAAGCTGCTGCATTTGCTCTGCGGAGGGGCATGCGGCGATTTTTCTGTCGAAAGCTGCCTGCCTGACCCGCTTCACCTGCTCATTGACCGCCTTTTCCAAATCTATTTCATTTTCCATCGGCAGCTGCACCGCAAAAATCTCCGTTATCGCCTTCTGTTCGCCCACTTCCTCAAAGCAGCTCACCAGATCGGCGGGGAACACGCTGCCGACCCGCTGCCACAGCTCGCCGATATTCTCAAACGCCCGCGCGTAGACCTCCTCGGTAAAATCCTCTGCCGTCAGCAGGGGCTTGAGGATGTCATAAATGCCCTGATGCTTCGCGCAGTAATAGAGCAGATTGCGCTGGGCTTCCAGCAGACCCTTTTCCGCGCGGCTTTGCGCGGGCTGCCAGCCCTTGAGGTTTTGCTGCCGCTTTTCCGCCTCCCTGCGGAAGTCCTCCTCATTTTTATGCACCAGCTTCGCGATCTCGCTGCGGATGGCTTCCTCCTCCACGCCCGTCATGCGGCTGACCTCGCTCAGATAGACGCTGCGCTCGATCTCGCTTTCCGGCTTTGCCAGAATCTGCGCCGCTTCCGCCGCGAAGCGCACACGATGCTCCGGGTTATCCAGATTATATTTCCTGCGGATGCAGGCGATCTCAAAGGAGAGATAATGCACCGCGCCCACCAGCAGCTTCGAAAACGCCGCCGAGCCGTTCGCCTTCAGAAATTCGTCCGGGTCCTTGCCATCCGGTACCTGCGTCACCTTCACGCGAAAGCCGTTCTGCACCAGCACGGGGATCGCCCGCAGGGCGGCATTCGTCCCGGCTTCGTCGCTGTCATAAAGCAGGATAACGTCGTCCGCAAAGCGCTTGAGGGTACGGGCGTGCTCCTGATTGAACGCCGTCCCCAAGGATGCAACGACATTATGAAAGCCCGCCTGATAGATGGACAGCATATCCATATAGCCCTCCACCAGAATCAGCTCCCGCTTCTTCGCCGCCTTCGCAAAATTCAGCCCGTAGAGATTGCGGCTCTTGCTAAACAAAAGCGTCTCCGGGGAATTGAGATATTTCGGTTCGCCCTTGGCAAGGATGCGCCCGCCGAAGCCGACCACGCGCCCCTGCACATCGAAAATCGGGAACATCAGCCGCCCGCGGAAACGGTCATGATAGCCCTTGCCGTCCTTATTTTCCAGCACCAGCCCCGACTTGAGGATATCCCCCATCGCGAAGCCCTTCTCCCGCAGATGCCCCAGCAGCGCATCATAGCGGTCGGGGGAATAGCCGATGCCGAATTTGCGGGCAATGCGGGGGTCTAGCTGCCGCTTTTTCAGATAGGTGCGCGCCGCTTCTCCCTCCGCACCTTGCAGACAATCATAATAAAATCGCCCGCTGACGCGGTGAATCTCCAGCAGAAGCTCCTTCTGCTTTTGCATGGCGAGCATCTCCGCGCTTCTCTCCGGCTCGGGCAGGGCGATATTGGCGCGCTCCGCCAGCCGCTTCATCGCTTCTGGGAAATCGCAGTTTTCCATCTCCATCAGAAAGCCGAACACATTGCCCGCCGCGCCGCAGCCGAAGCAATAATAAAACTGCTTTTCGCTGTTGACGGAAAAGGAGGGGGTTTTCTCGTTATGAAAAGGGCATAGCCCAAAATAAGAACTGCCCTTTTGCTTCAACGGAACATACTGGGAGATGACCTCGACAATATCGTTTTGCAGGCGAACCTGCTCAATGATCTCTCTCGGATATCGCAACATGCATCACTCCCCTTCCCTTTTCCTCTTTACTCTATATCAATTCGACATTTTTTCCCGAAATCCTTTTTCCTTCCGTGCATTTTGTAAGTATGTACAAAAATTTCTCAAAAAACCCCTCCGAAATTTCCGATTGCTTCTGCCGGGCGGCGCAGTCGGCTTTGTTTTTTGTCTGTTCTGACGGAAAACGAAGGGTTTGCTCCGCGCAAATCGCAAAAAGAGCGGCACTTTCAACCCTGAGGCTGTCCGCTCCCGCTCTTTTCTCATCCTGTAAAATTTCAGTCCTCTGTATAGGAAAAGATCTCCTCCACCGTCGCCTGAAAGACCTTCGCGATATCCATCGCCAGCTTCAGCGAGGGATTGTACCGCCCCCGCTCCAGATTGACGATCGTTTCCCGCCGCACGCCGACCAGCTCGGCAAGCTCCGCCTGCTTGATGCCGTCCCTTTCCCGATATTCCTTTATTTTCGTCGATAAGGCCATGCTCAAAGCCCCTTCTCATCCATCACACAAAACAGCGCCGTGCGCACGATCGCAATCAGGATCAATGCGCCCATCAGGGCATAGCCGATGCTTGCCGTCGTCAGCGCAAACCTGCCTACCGCGCAGGCAAAGCCGATCAGAATAAACGCCGCCGCGCTGAGCTTCAGGCAGATTGCATCGCAGCGCTTCAGGTTGCGCTCCGCCATCTCGTCCGGCGCTTCCTGCTTGTATTTTCTGACCCGCATCGTGCGAGAGACAAAGTAATAAAACGTGAAGATACACACAACCATCTGAATCGTCGTGTAATAGTCCTTCCAGTCGTTCCTCGCCCACATCCAGTAATAAACCGCAATCAGAATCGCAAAAATAATCTTATCCGCAATCAATTCCCTTAATGACACTTTTTTCATGCAAAGCCCCCCCATTCCCTGCAAGTGATATATTTCGCACTTATTATGTGATAAATATATCACTTCCTGCGCCCTGCGTCAAGCAAAATGTGCGAAATTTACCACATTTCTATGCCGAGCGTTTCCGAAGAGTGCTTTTTCACGAAGCAGTTTTTTGGCGATCTATCAGATCTCCGTCCATTCCTTGGGGATGAACAGCTCGCGGAACTTCGCCACGGCGAAGCGATCCGTCATGCAGGCGATATAATCGCAGACCACCTGCCGCACGGGGTCGCCCTCGCGCAAAAGCTGCTGAAATTCGGCGGACATATCCTCCGGATACTCCATGTAATAGGCAAAGAGGTCACCCACGATTTTCTCCGCCTTTTGATGCTCCGCCTGTGCGATGGGGCTGTCGTAAATGTTCTGAAACATGAAGGCGCGCAGGTTCGTCAGCACGCCGCGCATCTCCTCGCTCATGCAGATATTTTCGATGCCCATGCTATTCTGTATCGTATCACGAATCATGGAATTGATACGGCTGCTGGAGGTCGTACCGATCTTCACCACGATCTCCCGCGGGATATGACGCGGCAGGAGCATCCCCGCACGAATCGCATCATCAATATCATGATTCGTATAGGCGATTTTATCGGAAAGCTGCACGATCTTGCCCTCAAGCGTTGCAGGCTTGCCGCTGGTGCGATGATTGAGGATGCCGTCGCGCACCTCCCAAGTCAGATTCAGACCCCTGCCGTCCTTTTCCAGCCGCTCCACCACGCGCAGGCTCTGCTCATTATGCGCGAAGCCGCCATCCCCGCGGCAGAGGGCGTCAATCTTGCGTTCGCCGGCATGGCCGAAGGGGGTATGCCCCAGATCGTGCCCCAGCGCGATAGCCTCGGTCAGATCCTCGTTCAGGCGCAGGGCGCGGGCGATGCTTCTGGCGATCTGCGCGACCTCAAGCGTATGGGTCAGGCGGGTACGATAGTGGTCGCCCTCCGGGGAGATAAAGACCTGCGTTTTATGCTTCATCCGGCGGAAGGCTTTACAATGGATGATGCGATCGCGATCCCGCTGAAAATCCGTGCGGATATCGCATTTTTGCTCCGGATGTTCGCGCCCGCGCGTATGCACGCTTTTCATGGCGTACGGACCTAATATTTTCTCTTCCAATTCCTCCTGCTGCAAGCGCAACTGCATAGACATCCCCCTTTCGATTGGATAAAAATGACAAGGACTTAAAGACCTTGGGACTCTGTCCCAAGCCCTGCAAGGGGACTCGTCCCCTTGACCCCGTTTGTGCAGGAGCATTCGCTCCTGCGGGGAGAAAAATAAAGACCTTGGGGCGCTGCCCTATAACTGACCGATAGCGAAGCTATCGGCAGCAAAATGCCCCGGCAGGGAAGTTCCTCCCCTGCGCCCCGTTATGCAGGAGCATTCGCTCCTGCGGAGAAAATCAGATATGTATGACATTATGTTTTATGTGGTTCCCTTCCCTTTGTCCCGCAAACGCATGCATATGCGTTTGCCCAGACGGGTCAAGGGCAGAATGCCCTTGCGGGGCAGTGGGGCAGAGCCCCACGGTCTTTGGGTTTGGCGGGGCAGTGGGGGCAAAGCCCCCAAGGTCTTAGGGGTCTTACCGCGGCACGCAGCCCCCGCCGCTGTACTCCGCGTATTTCTTCCCCCGCACCTGTATGAACTCCTTCTCCGGGTAGCGCAACGCCGTCAGATAACCGCCGTATACGCAGCCCTGATCGATATCCACCGTATGATTGACAACCTCCGGCTTTGCCACTACCGTGTGCCCATAGACCACAAAGGGCTTGCCGTCATATTCCGCAGCCCAGTCCAGCCGCTCCGGCTTGCCGTTTTCATCCAGCTGCCCCGTTGTCTCGCCGTAAAGGCATACCGCCCGGATCTTGTTCGAAAATTGACCGATCGACTCCGCCCGCAGTCCGCCATGCACCACCGCCAGCCGCTTGCGATCCAGCAGCAGATAATAGCACTGGCTCTCGTAGCAGCTCATGTATCGGCTGCGCAGGAGCATCCGCTCCTCCTTCGGCAGCGCCTCCAGCTCCTCCACCGTATTCTCCAGCCCATGCGATAAATGCACCCGATTGCCCAGAAAATAGCGGTACAGCTTATTGCAATGATTGCCATGCACCCAAAACGCCCCGCCGTACTCCACCTGATCCAGCCAGAAATTCAGGCAAGCCACGTTCTGTCTGCCCTTATCCGCAACATCGCCGACGGAGATCAGCCGTCTGCCCTCCGGATGCCGATAGGCAGGATGCAACGCGCTTTTCTGATAGCCCAGCTTCTCGATCAGCTCCATCAGCTCGTCATAGCAGCCGTGTACATCGCCCACAATATCAAATTTATTCTCGCGGAACTCCAAAATACGGAAGCCCCGTTCCCCTTTTTCTCTCATGTATGGCATTTGTATGGCATTCCTTTTCTCATCCGTTTCTCTTCTTTTTCCTAGAGTATACCACAAAGTCCGCACCTTTTACAGATGAAACCTCTGCCTTCATGAAAAAACTTTCCCGCGCATATACATAGGGTAACAACTCTCTCGGAGGTTTCCTATGTATTCCAATCAGAGCATTCCCGCGCCCTTTAGCGGCAGAGACTACAGAGGCGGCAGAGCCTGTCGAACGGGCGAAGCCGCGCCGCTGACCAGTCCCGCCCCCATCTTGTCCCAAAAGGCAGAGCCTGCGCCCATCTCTACTTCCATCCCTACGCCCATCCGCTCAGCAGAGCAGGCATGCGTCCCCCGGCAGGTGGATCATGGCACAGGCTGCGGCATTTCCCTGCCACTATTTTTGCTCCTTTGGGCATTGCTGACAGAGGGCGGCGCAGCAAGATCGTAACGGATTTAAGACCGTGGGCGCCGCCCTTAAGACCTTGGGGGCTTTGCCCCTATAACTGTCCAGCAGCATTGCTGCTGGCAGCAAAATACCCCCGAAGACCGTGGGGCGCCGCCCCACCGCCCCGCCAAGGGGGTCACCCCCTTGGAACCCACTAGAGCAAACACATATGCATGCGTTTGCAGGGGCAAAGGGGAGTGGATGAGCACAAAGCAGAATGTCATGCGTGTCTGATTTTCCTCTCCTAAACCCTTAGGGCTTCGCACTATAACCTCGCAAGACCTCGGGGGCTTTACCGTCTTATCTCATACTTGTACCTGCAAACGCATGTATATGCGTTTGCTATAACGGGGTGCAGGGGATGAGTCCCCTGCCGGGGTAGTGGGGCAGAGCCCCACGGTCTTCAGGTCTTTCGGTCTTTCGATCTTGCCCCCTATCGCGCGACAAAAAGAGCAGAGCCTACGGTCTCCCGACCGCAAGCCCTGCTCTTTTTTATTTATCCTGCCCGATACGCCCAAGGGCGCACGATCCTATTCTGCTCTTGCCTTGATCCTGGTGACCTCGCCATCGCTATCGATCGTCAGATTGACCGTACAATCGGAATTATTCTTCCAGCATTCCCTAAAGAACAGGGACAGCCCCTCCAAATCGTCCTCATCGTAATTCTTATAGGACTTATCGAAGCGCTCGGAGCTTGCCAGCACGGAGGTATTCGCGGAGAAGCTATAGGAGATCACAACATCCCGCGCCACATCGTAATCATAGGAATCGCCGTCCGTATCCACAACGGTAATCAGCGACTTTTTGGTATTGACGTCCTTCAGCTCGCCCTTTTCCGGCTTGATATCCTTCACGTTCTGCCATTCTGCCGTCACCTTGATCACATCGCCGTCGCGGTTATATTTCAGCTCCACGTTGATCTGATTCTTGCTGGAAGTATAATCCAGCTCCTTGTTCAGCTTGCTCAGGGTAACATCCTTGCCGTCCAGCGTGATATCCGCATCCTCGTCCAGCTGCAGCTTCATATCGATACCGGAGGAAACGATCGTGATCGTCTCCTTCTTCTCGTCGATATCCTTCAGCTTGCCGCTGTCGGGCTTGTCAAATTCGGCGGTGATTGCAGAAACGTCGTCATTCTTATCAAATTCCAGCTTCACCGTGTAGTCGATATCCTTGTAGTTATCCTTCAGATCCTCCAGGTTGGCTCTCTTTCCGTTGATCTTTACGCTCACATCATCCGCCAGATTGTACTCAATATCCTTCTTATCCACACGGATGGTGATCTTGCTGTTTGTCAGCTTGGTCAGCGATCCCTCTGCAGCGTCGGCATTCTTGGATTTTGCAACGATCCGCGTTGCGTAGTTATCCCGATCCACCTCCAGAGAGATATCAAATGCCTTATCCTGATCATTAAATGCCTTGCGCAGGTCGCTCAGATCCGCGCTCTTGCCGTCGATCTTTACAACCACATCGTCCGCATCCACATCATAGGTATATTCCTTGCTGCCCGCCTTGATGGTGATTCTGCGGCTGTTGAGGTAAGTCAGTGTGCCGTTGGTTTCATCCTCCATATCCTGAATGGTGATCTTTGTTACCTCGTTATTTTTATCCAGCTTCAGGGATACGGTGTAATTGGAATCCTTGTAGCTGTTTTTCAGCTTGGTGAAGGTCATGGTCTTGCTGTCCTGCTCGATAGTCAGATCATTCGCCAGAGGGAAAGTATATTTCCTGCTGCCGACCTGAATCGTGATATCGGATTCATCCAGCGCGGTCAGCGTACCCTTTGTGGGATTATTGGCGTTCTTCTTTGCCTCCAGCTTTTCCACATGCCCATCGGCATTGAGCGTCAGCGTCACATCATATTTTGCGCTGTCCATCGCATCCTGCACCTTGCTGATGGTGGATTTTTTATCCTCCAGCAGCACGGACACATCATCCAGCAGGCGATAGGACTCCTCCTTGCCGCTTGTGGTCTGCACCGTCACCTTGGAGCTTGTCAGCTTCACCAGCTCATAGGTTTTTGCGGTCTGGATGCCCTTGATGGAATTGGTCACCTCCAGCGCGGTCACCTGCGTGTCCTTGTAGCTGACCTTGACCGTATCACCTACGCCGACATTGGCAAATTTGATTTTCTCGTTCTTATAAATCGGCGTGACCGTATCCGCATCCGCAAAGAGATTCAGCCCCGTGCCGTCGCTGCCCTTCACGCTCAGGAACAGGTCGCCGTTTGTCATTACCATGCAGTTGATAACCGTCCCTGCCACCGTACCGGATTGCGGCGCAGCAGGCGTTGTGGGCTGCGTTGCGGAGAGCTTCTGATATGCCTTTACGGAGAGCACCGCCATCTCCGCGCGGTTGATGTTATTCTGTGGATTGAAATTATTATTCGTATCGCCGACCATCAGCGAGCTGCGGTTCAAAAGATCCAGATAGGGCTTTGCCGTCTGGGAAATCTTCGCCGCATCCTTGTAGGAGAGCGTTGCATTCTGGTCGATGCTGTATCCGTCGATGGTTGCCAGCGCACGACCGAAAATCAGCCCGACCGCCTCTCTGGATGCATTTTTCGTGCCGCCGCGCAGATTGTTCAGCTCCTCCGCCGTTGCGTTCAGGATGCCGTTTTCCAGCGCATATGCCGTCGCATTATACGCCCATTCCGGGATCTGTACCCCGCTCATCACGGGCTTCCATTTCGCCACCGTAGCAGAGCTGACATCCTGCTTATTGTAAACCTTCATGATGGAATACATCAGCTGTACCGCTTCACAATAGGTCACGTTGTTTCTCGGCTTGCAGTATTTCTTGCTGTTTTCGTTGTAGCCGCTCATCAGTCCCAGAGATGCCGCCTGATCGATAAAGGTGATCGCACCCTTCCATGTGACATCGTTGATGTCCGCAAAGCTGGAGCCGTATGCAATCGTCCCCATGCTGCCCAGCGTCAGGCTTACAGCTATTGCAAACGCAATCATCTTTTTCACGAATCATTACCCCCATTCTACTTTTGTCCCCTGAGTATAGCATAAAAATGCTGAAAAAATCTTTTCAAATTTCTTAATTTTTTCAAATTCCCCATTTTCCCGCAGGTTTTCCAAAGTTCACTGCCTTTGACGCAGATACGCAAGGTATTGTTCCTTCTTTTCCGGAAAATTTTTCCCATAGGCGCGCTTTTCCGGATGCGTCAGCAGGTCATAGATCACGCCGCAGAGAACCTTCGCCGTCGTCAGATAGCAAAGCTCCTCATCGCGGACGGCAAAAGCATCGCTATGGAAGCTGCCCTCGATCCCCGCGAAGCCGAACTGCACCGTCGGCAGCAGGCTGCCCAGATCGCCCACATCCCCCGATGCGCCCGAAACGGGATGCCGCACAATATCCTTCTCGCGGCAAAATGCCAGCATATTTTCCTGCACCGTGCGATTCAGCAATGCGGACTGATGCAAAGGCAGATAGCCCGCCTTCGTCTCCAGCCGCCAGCCCAGCCCCAACGCCTGCGCGCAGTGGCGCACGCAGTCATCGAAGCGCTGCTCCGCAAGGGAAAGCGTCTGTGCGTCATTGGCGCGAATGTATGTCTCCAGCACGGTCTGCGCGGGAACGCTGTTCAGATCCCCGCCCGGCTCAGTCAAAACGGGCGCAAGCTGCAGCCCCGCCTCCGGTGCAAACTGCTCCTTGAGGAAGGTCAGCGCCTGCATACAGAGCATCGCACCATGCAGGGTATTGCGCCCCAGATAAGGCGCAGCCCCGGAATGCGCCGCCTTGCCCAGAAAAATCGCCTTCTTGGAGACAAAGCCCGTCAGCGTGGAATCGATATCGAAAAGCGCCTTTTTCTCCCCGTTTGCATGCAGGGAGAGGATGCAGTCCACCCCGTCAAAGCAGCCCAAGGCGATCATATTCTGCTTACCGGAGCGAAATTCCAGCTTGCCCTCGCGGATCAGCCCGTCCCGATAGGCAAAATCAATAAATTCCTCGGCGGGGGTGAAGAAAAACGTCACCCGCCCGTCCGTTTCCTGCAAAAAATCCGTCTGTACCAGTGCTTCCAGCATCGTCAGCGCAACGCTCGTCTGTATGCTGTGTCCGCAGGAATGGATGCAGCCCGGCGCGTTTCTGCGGGGCAATGCATCCATATCCGCAATCACGCCGATGTGGTAGCCCGCCCCCGTGCCGATCGTCACCTTCACGCCCGTCAGCGCGATTTCCTTTTCATAAGGCAGACCCCATGCGTCCAGCCTATCGCAGATTTTCCGCATGGTTTCCCATTCGCGAAAGCCAAGCTCCGCGCAGGCGAAAAACGCCCGCCCCCGCCGAATGATCTCCTCGCGGTTCGCATCAATCAAATTCCAAAGCTCCTGTTTCTCCCTCATGCCATCTCTCCTATTCCCATTCCAGAACCGTCCCGACCGCAACCTCCGTCACTGGGCATGCCTGATGCAGCGCCGCCCGCACGGCAAAGGAGGTGCAGTGGCAGGGATACAGCTCCGGGATATGCTCCTGCCGCAGAAAATCAATGGTTGCCCGCGCGCGCTCATCCAGCTCGAACAGATGAAAGCCGCCCAGCACGCTCCGTATGCGCCCCTCGCCGGTCAGCTTCTTCGCGTAGGCGATGATATTGCAGATGCCCGCATGGGAGCAGCCCGTGATGATGCTCAGCCCCTCCCTGCCGATATAGACCAGCGCGGTATCGTCCGGGATATAGTCTGCGGTCTGCGCACCGCCGCGCTCCACCGTGCCGATGGCGTAGGGCGGCTCAAAATCCAGTGTGCGGGGGATCTCACCCAGCCAGAGCAGCCGCTCCGTCAGCCAGACGGGCTCTTTTGTCAGTGTCAGGCGCAGTCTTTTTGCCAATTCCTCCTGCGACACGGGGCTGCCGATGTCCATACCCTGATACGCATGGGGCAGCAGCGCGTCCGGGTGCACGATCAGGCGCATTGTCGGCGGGACATCCCGCGCCAGAAGCGGACGCAGCCCGCCCGTATGGTCGTTATGGGAATGGGAAAGCAATATCGCCTCAGCCTGCGTCACATCCAGCCCCATCGCATCGGCATTCTGCAAAAACGCATCGGAATAGCCCGTATCAAATAAGAAATTTTTTCCATCCACCTCCAGCCAATAGGACACTGCCGGCTCGCCCAGATAGTAAACGTCGATCTCCGTATGATTATCCATCAAAATATGCAGCCGCAAAGCCATCGCCATTCCCCCTTTTTCCCTTTTTTCCATTATAGCGCGGGCGATGCAAAAAGACAATGACTTATAAGAGCTATAAGACCTTGGGGCTTTGCCCCAAACCCCACAAGGGGCATCATGCCCCTTGACCCTGATTGGCAAACGCATATGCATGCGTTTGCAGGGACGCAAAGACCGTAAGGCTTTGCCAAATGCTCGGTTAAGACCGTGAGGCTCTGCCTCACGCTCCGCAAGGGGATTTCATCCCCTTGACC
>CAVGZD010000056.1:0-12236 GCA_963633805.1 Lachnospiraceae bacterium
AAGAATGACGTAGGCTGCAAGTTTTCGGATAACTCCATTGTCACGGACAGAATAGAAGACCTCAAAATCCTATTTACAGAAAAACTTTCACAGACTCGGCGAAATCGAAAACCTGATCCTCACTCTGGAAAATGTTAGCAGCATTTCCGCGGAATATATCAACCGCAGGATCGAAAAATATTCACAAATCGCAACTCCTCCCCTGCGCCCGTAAGCCTCCAATCACCCCTTCAGTATCTGCCGCCCTTCATGATCCATTTCAAAATTGTCACGCAAAATCAATTCGGATACCGGCACAATTTCGTAGCCCTTCTCCTTCAAGCCCTTCAGGATCGTGTCCAGCACCTGCGGCGTGTACTTTGCATCGTTGTGGAAAAGGATGATTGAGCCGTTCCCGAGGTGCTTGTGGTTCAAAACCTGATTGATCTCCGCATCCGCGCCTTGTTCCTTCCAGTCGAGACTGTCACCATTTGAAACAAAAATAAGTTCACGGAAAACAAAAATAAGGGGCGCATCCGCGCCCCCTTTCTTCCTAAATCTCCTGTTTCTGCATCGACCAGAACGCAAACACATCCGAAATCGCCTGATATTGCTCCCTTGTATAGCCCTGTTCAATGATCCATTCTGCCATTTCATCTGCCTTTGCGGTGGATTTTCCTCCCCCGTTTTCAATCAGCTCCATCCTGTTCTTAATCGTCAGGTAATCATCTATCCCGACCGCCGCCTGCTTGAGCCGATCGATCTGCTTTTGCTCCTTCTCCCGGCTATCCTTGCTTACGACCTTATTCAGATAAATGTACTCCTTCGTCCCATTCGGCAGGCTTGCGCCGCGTATCTTCGTGCGCTCCATGGAAACATTATTGCATTCGGCAAGCTGCATCAGGCATTCCGCCGCCGCGCCGATGCTCCCGTTGCTTTTCTGTACGCCGTCCAGAATTTCCCGATCCTTCTCGCTCGCCACAAGGCCGTAATAGAGCAGCCCCTTCTGCTCCGTATCCAGCAGGCAGTCGCGTATCGCCCGCCGCTTACCGGAAGCCTTCTCCTGCTCCGTTACCTGCGTGATGGACTTAGCCGCAACGAGGTTCTTCACCCCCGCCGATAGGAGCTTTTCGTAGGTCTGCGTGCTTTTCTCATTCAGGGCGCGGCTCCCGTTCATGTAAGCCTGCCCCTCCGGGGTCGCCCATTTGCCGAATAAAGCCGCCTGCGCCCATGTCGCGGGGTTGCTCTGATCGACCGCAAATTGCAGCTTCTCGCCCTTGTTGGTCTGCTCGTAGCTGCCGCCCTTGCGCATGGCCTCCAGCCCGGCAACGGTTTTTCTGATCTGTCCCCCCGCAAAGGGCATCCCCAGATACCACAAAGGCTTCTGCGCCTCCTTGCTGATCGTCTGCATGCCCTTTTCCTTGGGAATTTCCCCGCTTTTCATATCCGCGGCAGCCCCTGCTACTTTTATGGGATTCAGAAATGCCGATTGCACAGGGATGCGCCCGCCGTCAAAAAGAACCCCGCCAACAAAGGGCACATTCCCGCCGATATCCGTCGTTGCCGTCGCGATCACTTCGGAGGGCTTTTTCTTTTCGACCTCCTCCGTCAGGCCAAAGCCCTCGCCCCCGGCCGCATCCGCAATAATATCCACGGTATTCTTCATCTGTGTACCCGTCAGGCCGCCGACTGCCTCATTTGCAATGGCGAAGGGGTCGAGCGCACTGCGTCTGCCCGTCACCTTCTCATAGATGTCGTTGTACACATATGCGCCGATCACAAGCCCCGTATATGCCCGCGCCATCTTCCATAGGCTCCCCTGCGCTTCGCGGGGAATATCCTTTGCAATATAGCTGATCTGGTTATTCACCTCAAGCTGAAACATCGTAAAGGGCTTGAGCAGCGGCGATTGCGCATAAAAAAGCGTTGGCATCGCGCCCTTGCTCCTCCCGCCGAAAAGCCCTCTGGAAAATCGGTCTGCCTGCCTGATCGCCTCATCCGCATCCAGTCCGCTTGAAAGATAATCGTAGTATTTTGCACGCCATACTGCCTGCGTACTGAATTTGTCCGCGATCTCCATCGGCAGCCCGACCTTATCGCCCAGGCGGCGCAAAGTGGATTTATAGAGCAGATCGCCGTTCTCTCTGGTAGCCAGAAAGGAGCTTCTTTTTGTGATCTTATCCATCCCGTCCTTGCGCATATAGCTGAGTGCCTCTGCCATGCCCCTCATCATGCTGGTCGGGCGCACGGTGCCCATCGCCTGTGTGATGGGGATGAAGTTTGTCATGGCGGAGCCGATATTGCCGGCGACCATGTTTCCCGCAACTCTGTTTTCGATCTCCTTGAAAACCTGATACCCGCGCCGCCCGGTAAGCTGCTTTTCCATCCCCCTGTCCAGGGAGCTTTTCTTCCCCGCCAAGGCGTCTGTATAGGCGCTGATATGATTCACATAATTTTGCAGCTTATGATTCTGCTCATTTTCTTCGTATATCTCGCGTATTTTTTTCTGCTGCTCCTCTATATCCAAGGTTTTATCGGCGCGTATTTTGGCGACCCTGTCCTTCACGCCCGCATCCGACCCCTGAAAGCGGAAATGATCCTCATAGGCCCGCAGTCTGCGCACATCCTCCGTATGGAAGATCACATCGGAAACATTATCCAGATAAAGGTCAAAGGCACGCAGGGCATCGTAATCCGTCTGCTCACTCGTTCGATGCAGAAAATTGCCTACCCATTTCCTTCCCGGACGGAAGGTATCCGTCCTTCCGGCAATGTCCATCGGCAGCTCCTTGGCTGCAAAATGGAAGCCCAGTAGCTGTGCCGCCCTCTCCACGGGTCCTTCGGGGTCGTCAAAATTCATGTGCGGGAAATAGTCGTCAATATAGCCGATCGGATCAAGGCCGCTGCGCAGCAGGATCTCATTGATCAACGTATGCATCTCCTTATAGGTCGCCTTCAATCGCGAGATGCCCTTTTGGATACGGGAAAGCTGCTCCGGCTGCAAGGCTGCCTCCACGCTGCGGATCTCCTCCGCAAGCTGCTTGCACTCTGCCGCGCTTGCTCCGCTTGCCTGCATTTTCCGCAGCTTGTACTGGCTCTCTCCCAGCCATTGTACGATCATGCTTTCGCTGCATCGCCTTTCCATCGTGCCGGGCAGGGCAATGCTGATATTTTTCCTTGTGCCGATCTTCAGCTCTGCGATCGGCTTTTGCAGCCCCCGCACGAAAAGCATGCGCTTGCGCTCGTTGTCATGGATCGGCTCAAAGATCGCCCGCTCGATCTGCTCCGCCTTTTCCTTGGTCGGCGCAATGTCGCGCAGATTTCTCTCCGCCGTCTCTCGGGAGTACGCGAGAGCCGCCTTGTCCTTCCAGCCGCCCTTGCCGATATGGACCTCCCCGACGATCTCATCCATCAAAGCATGGTTTTTCGCCTGCGTGAAGCGTTTCCAGCCGCCGATCCTCTCCTGCAATGCACGGATGGGGGCTTGAATTTCGTGCTGCTGCATGATTTTTCCGTAATCCGCCCCGGCGAATTCCTCAGCCTCCTCCTTGGATATAGCGCCGTCCAACAGCCCGTCCAATATGTATTGCTGTTTCTGGTTCAAATCGGAGGGTGTCCGCTCCGCCATCTTTTCCAGCCGATACAGCTCATTATACCAGCTTTGCACGCTGTCAAGGCTCACATCCGCATAGTTGTTGATTTTGCTGTAGTAATCCATCGGCGCATCCTTCGCCTGCTGCACTAGCTCATCCGCATAGGCCTGCTTGATCGCTCCGGCATCGAGAATTTTATCCAATACCCGATTGAACTGCCGCTCATAGTCCGCCCGCCCCGGTGTTTTGTCCTGTGCCAGCATTTCAGATACTCTGCGCATCTGCATAAGCTGTTCGGACGCGCGGTCGATCCCCTTCGGGAAATAGAGCGGATATTTCTCGCTCAATTCCCTGTAAAAGCTCTCGACATTGCTGTCCCTACCGATCTTGATTTTCCCCAGCCTGCCCTTTGATCTGCCGTTCCAGCTATTGATGTCCGCAATGTCTGCCGCCGCATCCACATCCACCTGCAGCTTTCGATCGCGCAATAGCTCCTGCAAGCCGTCCGCGTTGGTATCTGCTTGCCCCCTCCGCTTGTATAGGATCTCAAAGAGGCTTTGTCTGCTCTCCGTGCTGATCTGTCCGCTCCGTGCCTCTGCGATCACCCGCTTCAAGGCCTCGCTGACCTTCTGCGGCATTTCTCCGTCCGTGAAATGAAACAGGCTGCCCATCTCCCGCGCCGCATCCGCGCGCACAGCCTCCTCCGTCCGCAAAACCGCCTGCTGTGCAAAGATGTCCTCCAGCTCAAATACCCTGCGGTCAAGGGAGCGTATTTTCTCCCCGATGGCAGATACCCCCGCATCCGTTCCCAGCTTTTGTATCTGCTCCCTGCGGTATTCCTCGCTTTTCAGCAGATCGTACTCCTTGCGCAGCTCTTCCAGCTCCTCAGGGCGCATGCGCTGCATCGGTAAATTCTCCTGCCGCGCCATTTTCTGTGCCGTCTGTTGGATCCTGTGCTCCTCATGGGAATGATCGCGCCCGATCCCCGCTGTATTGACATTCTCCGCCCGCTGTGCTATTCTAGCCGTAGGATCCGCAGCAGCGTTGAACGATTCGGGGAATTGTACCCCGGTGCTTAGGGAGCTGTTGCGGATCTCTTTTTTGCCTGTATCCACCGCAATGTCCGGGTTGGAGGATAGGATCCGCCCCTTGACATTCCCTGCCGCATCTGTGATAATATCCGTGGAAGCAGCAAGTTGATTCCCAGAAGATGGAGGACTCGAAAGAGAGGAATCCCGCTGGGCACTTGCTGCTTCTGTTTTTTTGCCCATCTTCCCCTTGACATTCCCTGCCTGCTGTGCTATCCTAGCCGTAGGATCCGTAACAGAGTACGGCTCGGGGAATTGGACCCCGTTGCCAGGGAAATGTTGCGGATTCTTTTTTGCTCCCTGCTCCACCGCAATATCCGGGTTGGAGGATAGGATCCGCCCCTTGACATTCCCTGCCGCATCTGCGACAATGTTCGTAGAATCAGCAGGTGGCAGTTTCCTTAATGGAGGACCCGAAAGGGAAGAATCCCGGGAGGCATCTGCTGCTTCTATTTTTTTGCCCATCTGCGCCCCGCTGCCCGGATCAGAAAATATCGCCTTCCCCGCGCCCATCTTCCCCTTGACATTCTCCGCCCGCTGTGCTATCCTGAGCATAGGATCCGCATCAGTGTTGAACGGCTCGGGGAATTGTACCCCGGTGCTTAGGGAGCTGTTGCGGATTCTTTTTTTGTCCGCATCCATGTAAAGGATGTTCCCTTTTTTCTTTTGCTCTTCCATAAAGCTCTCAAAGCCTTTTCTTCCATACATGGAGGGCAGAATGTTCCCGATCTCTGTCGTGCCATCCTTCGCGACCTTAATGGGAACGATGATCGGCTGCCCAAATTTATCCATCATATCCGTCAGCACGACCAAACTGTCCTTTTGTGTATCCGATTTCAAAATGGCTACGGGGTTCTTCATTCGCACTGGCAGCTGACGAATCACTTCAAACCCAAGGTCATGCCCCTGTATTTTCTTGATCTGGTTTTCGCTTATATCAGTCCCCTTTGCCAATGCCTGTCTGTATCCCGCTGGATAATCAACCTTCGGCACAACACCTTGCGGCATCAACAGGTCTCCGTCAACCATGCCATATTTCTGCAAAATCGGAGGGGTCGGACCCAGTTTGATGTATTCATTCGGCTTCATCTGTCCGGTCATGCTTTTCTCGATCTGCTCCGGGATGCGCTTCATGGCAGCCTTTGTCTGTATGCTGCCTTTCAGCCGCGTCAGCGCCCTTGCCGCCATTCCCATGCCCTCCAGCCCGACATTAAACGCCGCATCCGTTGCCATCTGCCTGCCGATATCCCTGCCGATCTCGCCGCGGCTCTTGCCCTCCGCAAGAGCCGCCATAAGCGTGATGGGGGTATTGACCGCCGTATCTGCCGCCTGCTGGGCGAGCAGCCTTGTGCCGCCCTCCAGCAGCTTGGCAATGGCGGGATTGAGCGCCGCCCATGCCGCCAGCCGCTGGGATGCATCCGATGCAGTCGAAGCCGCCATGCGCTTGCCGAGCGCGTCCGCGCCCTTTTTCAAGCCGCCCTCTGCCCATTTGCCGACCGTCATATAGCCCGCGCCCGCCTTGCTCAGCTCGCCCGCGCCCGCGCCAAGCAGCGCGGCGGTGGGGTTGTTCTCCTTTGTCTGCGCAAAAAGCGCCTGTATCGCCTGATTCTGCTCCTGCAATGCGGGCAGAGCCAGCTTCTTTCCCGCGCCTGCGAGTATGCTTGCGCCGTCCCCGCCAATGCTGTCCAAAAGCCCCGCCGTAAAGGCCGCGCTTTTCAGCTTGCTTTGCAGTCCCGTCTGCACGCGCATCACATCGCGATAGGTGTTCATATCGGGGCTTTCCTTGATGGCGCGTCCCACGGCGCTCATGCCCTTTTTCGCCGCCCGCTCCATCGTCCTTTTGTCCATCTGCGCATCCTGCAGAACGTAGTTGTATTTCTTCAAAAGCTCCTGCCCGCTCAAAAGGCTGTCGTTCGTCTCATAGAGCCGCGTTTTCTCATCAGCCGCCGTGCTTTTCGTCAGGTCGTTCTGCCGCAAGCCCCAAGTGGGGTTGACGGTCGTATTCTGCACCTGATAGCCCCCCTCGAGGTTGATCTTCACGGGCGCAGTCGGTGCAGCAGGCTGCTTCTGCCAAAGCGAAACGCCCCCGAAGGAGGGGTTGACCGTCCCCGCAGCAGGCAAAGCAGCCCTCTGTGCGCGATTTCTCTGCGCCGTTTCGACCGTAGGCAGGGTAACGCCCCCGAAGGAGGGGTTGACCGTCCCCGCAGCAGGCAAAGCAGCCCTCTGTGCGCGATTTCTCTGCGCCGTTTCGACCGTAGGCAGGGTAACGCCCCCGAAGGAGGGGTTGACCGTCCCCGCAGCAGGCAAAGCAGCCCTCTGTGCGCGATTTCTCTGCGCCGTTTCGACCGTAGGCAGGGTTTTGCCGTAGGAAAGCGCCGTGAGAGAGCTGTTTTTTGCGCTGCTCTGCCCCTGCGCCGCCCCCGAAGGGGAAACGGCGGATTGCTCCGCCGCCTTACGCCCTGCAGCCTCCGCAGGATAGATCGCCCTTTTCCGCGTCGGGCTTTCCGGCCCTATCTTCTTTTCCGGCTCATCGTATTTGTTCAGCAAGCCCTTGTATGTAAGCATATGCGATCCCCCCTATGCGTAATTTTTCAGGAATTTTTCGTAATCCGCCTGAGATACCGAGCCTTCTGCGATCAAGCGCCTTGCCGCCTGCGCGAAAGCATCCGTATCGCCGTGCAGCTTGTAATTCATCACCAAAGAGGTATATCCGTTCTTCGTCAGACCGGATGTCCCTTGCCCTGTTTCATCTCCTCCTCCCCCGCCGCCACCGCCGCCATCTCCGCCGCCGCCGCTATATGAACTTAAGCTGTTTGCGCAGCTTCTGTGCCTCCAGCGCAAGCTGCTCCAGCTCCGCATTCTGCACCCGCTGCAGGTAGTCCGTATTGTATCCCAGCTCTGCCAGCTTGCTGTAGTCGCCCGTCTTGAGCGCCATCTCGATCTGCTGCTGCTTGAGCGCCTCCTGCTGCTGATATTTCTGCTGCGCCATGTCGCTGAGGTATTGCTGTCTGCTCAGGTCATAATTTGCCTGCCATTGCTGCGCCGCCAGCTGATTTTGCTGTTGCTGCTGGGCAAAGCTCGCCGCCCATTGATTCCAGCTGTTCCGATTGCTCTGCTCGCTCTGCCATGCGCCGAGGGCGCTGTTCTGCGCGTCCGCATAGTAGCCGCGGATATCGCCCTCCGCCGCAAGCTGTGCCTGCAGGGCTTGCAGGGCATATTCCTTGAGCATCTGCTGCCGCGCCAGCTCATTGTCGTTCAGATTGTTCTGGTAATCCGTCTGCAGCTGCAGATTTGCCGTCTCCGAGCCGCCGCCGGAGATGCCCAGCGCGCTCAGCTGCTGCGGGAGGGCGGCTTCGCTCTGCCGCCTGTTGATGTAGGCTTGTCTCGCCAGCTCGTCAAATTCGCTGTTGGCATTGCCCTGCGCCGCATCGATCTGCGCCTGCGTCTGCTGCAAATTCGCCCTGCTTTGCGCCGCCATCTGCTCTGCGATGCTGTTGTAGGCAGCGAGGATCTCATCGTAGCTCATGCCGCTGTATTCCGGCAGGTCGATCGTATCGCCGCCGCCCGCGCTGCTGTAGGAATAGGAGCCGCCTCCCGTCAGATTGCCCGCCGGCAGTCCCGCGTTTCCCGCGCCCGTCCAGCCGTAGATGCCGTTGTGGTAGCCGCTCGGGTTCTGCCCGGTCGCATCGAGGTAATTCAGCTTGTTCTGCCGCTCCTGCATCAGCTGCGCCTGTCTTGTCGGGTCTGTCTCTGCGGCGATTTCGGCGGCATAGTCCATGTTCGGATCAAAATAGCCATAGGTCTGCGTGGCAAGCGTCTCCCCGTTGGGGATGACGGCTGCCATCGGCGTATCGTAAAGCCCTCTGCCATTGCCGCCGTATGCGCCCATGTCGCGGTAAGCATCCTGCAGCTGCGCGGTCGTCAGCCCTGCCGTTTCGGGCGAATCCAGCCGCAGCGCGAATGTGTTGTCCTCCTTGCCCTGCAAGCCCAGCCGCCTGCTCGTCTCCGCCATCTCCCGCGCCACCCGCGCATTATGCCTGCCGATATCGCCGCTGGTGTGCTGATTGACGAAATTCCCGTCCTTGTCGTATTTCATCGTTGTCACGCTGTTGCGGTTGTACTGGTCGATGTATTTGTTCCCCAGCGCGTCCGTCCGCGCCACCATATCGCGGATGTAGCCGATCCTGTTCTCGCCAAGTCCGTAGCCATTGCTGTTCTTGAGCGGGTAATAGCGATAGTTGTCCCGCAGATTTTCCGCCGCCTTGTGCGCCGTATCCATCAGGGTCTGGTTGCCCGTCTGCTTGCCCCGGTTCCACTCCGCCTGATATCGCTTGAGCAGGCTCTGATCCGGCAGGCTCATCGAGCCCGTCCCGGCATATGCCCCCGCCACCTCTGTCGGGTCGATTTGGCTCTGCTGCCGATTGAAATAAGCGTCCTGCGCCAGCCTGCCAAGCCCGTCCTGCCCGTAGCCGCTTGCGGAGCTCGGCGTACTGCGCCCCGCCGCGCTGCCGTATTTGCCCGCGATGCTCTTTGCCGTATTCGCAAGGCTGCCCAGCAAGCTCCCGCCGCTGCTCCCCCTGCCAGAGGAGGATGTTCCCCTGCCCGCAGAGGATGTGCCGCTTGCGGAGGAAGCCGCACCGGAAAGAGCATTCTTCGCCGCATTGCCGATCCCCCGCAGCAGTCCCCCAAGCCCGGAGCTTGTCCCTCTGCCCGCCGAGGCTGCGGCTGTGCTTGTCCCGCTTGCGGAGGATGCGCTTGTCCCCCGGCTGCCCGCTGAGGATGTGCCTGAGGGGCGAGAACCGCGCGCACTCACGGTAGAGCCGCCCGTGCTGCCGATATGCGTCCCCTTCGGTCTGTTGTCCCTGTGCTTATTGTATGTTGCCATCGCCAAGCCCCCTTACTTTTTCAGGATGATGATTTTTCTGCGTCTGCCGTCCCAAAGCACGGGATTGCCCAGCGTCTGCGCCACAAAGCGCAGGGGGATGAGCGTGCGCCCCGTTCTTGCATCCAAAATGGGAGCCTGCTCAATCCTCTGCTCCCTGCCGTCCACCTCTGCGATCTCGCTGCCGATTTTCAGGCGGATATAGCGTTCCTCCCTTTGGATGAGGATGCTTCTCTCTGCCGCGTTCCAGCGCACATCGCAGCCCAAGCCCTCGCTCACAAAGCGCAGCGGCACGAGCGTGCGCCCCGTCCGCTCATCCGCGATCGGCTCCTGCTCCAGATGGATTTCCTTCCCATCGTCATAGGCGGTCTTGCTCCCGAGGAAAAGCTCCAGCGCCGTCCCCGCAAGCTCCTCCTGCTCCAGATCCACCGTGGTGTACATATCCATCAAAAAGCTCATGCCGAAATCCTTCGTGCGATAGGTCAGATATTCATACGGCAGCCAGAAATAGCCGCCCTCGCCGTATTGCTCGCCCCAGCTGTTCTGGCATTCCAGAAAGCCGCGGTAATGCCTGCCCTTGATGGTCGCTTCCTTCTCATCATCATAGCCGATGACGAGCACCCCATGCCCGCCGATGATAAATTCCCCGAAGGGAAGCCCCACGCAGCCCCCCTCCGGCTTGCGGATGCCCTCGCCGCAGGTGATGCCCAAAAGGACGGGCTTTCTCCGCGCAAGTGCCTGCTTCAGATCCTCAAGCGTGTCCAGCCGCGCATAGTTTTTGCAGAAATAACGCGGCAGATTGGGCAAATCCTCCGTCTGTATGGGAGGGAAAAGCAGGCTCCCCGCCTGATATTGGTCGTAGGGATAAAAAGCCTCATCGAATACGCCCTCCTCGCATAAAGCCTTGCAAACGTCCAAAAGCGTGCTGCCCTCCGTATGCACGATGCCGTCCCGCGCCTTGACCGCCCGCGCCAGAGCCAGCGGGGAGAAATCAAATTCCCGCGCGCCCCATTCCTGCGTCTCCTGCAGATTTTTCAGCGCCGTTCCCGCAAAGCTGTGGCAAAAGCCCGCCTCGCCCTGTGCGCGGATAGGACCGCTTTGCTCTCTCATGCTCATCCGCGCGGGCAGCCTCTCCTGCGCCGCAACGATGCTGCCGTAGTGCCAATCGCGCTCATCACGCGGGCTTTTTACCAGTGTCAGTGGTGCCTTGTTTTCCATGCTCATTTGCTCTCCCTCCGCTTCTGTAGTCTCTCCATCAGTATCATCGTGCGCAGCATGTCCATGCTCAGATCCAGCCTGTCTTCCTCCCCGAAGCAGCGCAGCGCGATCATCTCCGCGATCAGGGGCTGCCCCCAGCGGGGGATTTCCGCCAAGCTGTGCAGTCTGCCGTCCGCCTTCGGCGGTATGTATGCCATGCCGTAAAAGCCGCAGACCCCCTTGCAGATGCCCTCCGCCAGTCGGCGGCAGTAGTCCTCCGCGCGCAGCAGCGCGGCTTCCTCCGCGTTCGTCATAAAGCCGCATTCCACCAAAACCGCATGCATCTCTGTCGCCCGCAGCACATAAAGCTCCCCGCTGCGCTTGATGCCCCGATCTCTCCTGCCGCTTGCCGCCACCAGCGCTTCATGCACCGCCTTGGCGAAAAGATAGCTCTGGCTCTGCCCCATCACCTTCTCGTAGATCCAGCTTTCCACGCCGTTTGCCTCGTTCCAGCCCGTGCCGTAGGCGTTGGCATGGATGCTGATGTACGCATCCGCGTGCGCCTCGTTGGCGCGCATCACCCGCGTTTTGAGCGGCGTGTCCGTCTCCTCCGGCGCGACCTGTATCACCTCAAAGCCGCAGCGCGTCAGGGCTTCTCCCAGCTCGTGCGCAATGCGCCTGTTGCATTCGTTTTCCTTGAGGATGCTCCCGTCCGCAAAGGCGGGGCTGCGCTTGCCCGCCGTGTCGATGCCGTGCCCGTCGTCAAGGGCGATCTTCCGCTTTTTCTCCATCGTCTTCCTCCCCGAATGCCGCCGCGTTGTCGATCTTCTCTGCCGTCACCCGCAAGCCCTTCACCAGAAAGCCGGGGACGGCCACACCCATTTCCACCAGATTCTCCACGATGCTGCGGATCTCGTTCACCAGATAGTTCGCCAGCGTAAACCAGCCCATCAGCTTCATAAAATGCAGCGAAATGCCGATGCTCTGCCCCATCTGCTCAAAGGCGAAGCCGATGAAAAACGCCGCCCCGACCACGACCCAGTACCAGACCTTCTTCATCGCGCCGATTGCGCCCGCCTTGCTGCTTTCCTCGCCCTTCATTCTGCTTTTCATCCAGCCGCTGACCCAATCCACGATGTTAAAGACCAGAAAGCCCGTGAATAAAAACCAGTATTGCCCGAATGCCGCCGCCAGCGTCGTGCCGATCAGCCCGCCCACCACATTTGCCGAATCAAAAAATCTTGCCATTGCCTAAACCTCCTCCCGGCCCTGCGGATATGCCGAGGGCTTCCAAGTATTGTTGTCGATGGCCGAGCGATAGCAAACGCCATCCTCCGCGCTGCAATCCCCGACAATCTTACCCCATCGGATTGCCATCCGCGTCCAGCCCCAGTGCGGCCAGATCCTCCAGCACGATTTCCCGGTACTTCGCGGGAACCTGCTTCACCTTTTTATTCTCCGTGTTGCATGTTCTTCTGCCTGCCATCACCAGTGCCA
>CAVGZD010000057.1:0-11044 GCA_963633805.1 Lachnospiraceae bacterium
CATAAACCTGTCCCCAGTTTCGAAGAGGCATTGTCCATTTCTTGGTTGCCTCAAATGTAGAAAGATATAGCGCTTTTAACAATGCTGTATCGCTAGGAAAAACGCTTCTCTGCCGGTTAAGTTTGCGGTAGGCAGCATTCAGGCTTTCGATCGCATTTGTGGTGTATATGACCTTTCTGACTTCTGCGGAAAACTTAAAGATCGGCGAAATGGCATCCCAGTTTTGCTTCCAACTCTTCATGGAATTCGGATATTTTTCGTTCCATTTTTCAGTGACGCGCTCCAAAGCATTTAATCGAGGACAAAAGCATCCAGAGGGTACATAGGGAGCTGGGCATAGAATCATTGCAGCCGCTGAAAAAGGAGGATGGTACGTATTGGAACAAGGTTGAAATCATCAAGGAGTTTGGATTCCCTGTGCTGTCCAAGGAGATTGCAACGAAGATTTCGCTGCTGCAAAATCCAACGGAGCGAAACAAGACTGTGCGCCATTCTATCATCACGGGCGAAACGGGACCTTTCGGCGGTTACCGAAAAAATTCTCGCGTGAAGCTGTCGAAAAAATGGCTGGAAAAGTTTGGCGGCTATGAGAATGAAACGGAAGGCACGGACTATGGAATGCCCGATTTCAAGGTTTCGTCGAAATGCTGTTATTACCTCAAGGAAAAGCCTTGCGCTGATTGGGCGAAGGAACATAACAGCGCACCTTATCTGGGCTTGATGGCATCCGAGAGCGGCAGGAGGGAAAAATCATTGATGATGCATGGCTGCAACTATTTTGGCAAACGCACGATTCGCTCTGCGCCCTTCGCGATTTTCAGCAGGCAAGGATATTTTGCGGCTGGCACTGGAATTGGATGTGCCTGTGCCGGAGGTCTACGGTACGATCGAGCAGGACGAGGACGGCACCCTCTACACCACCAAGGCGCAGCGAACGGGCTGTTCCATGTGCGGCTCTGGGATTCATCTGGAGAAGAGACCGCATCGCTTTGATTTGCTGCGGGAGCGTAACGAAAAGGAGTGGCGATTTTGGATGTATGATATTGGCTGGGGTCATGTGCTGGACTATATTGATCCTATGTCAAGATTTAGCACAAAATAAAATGAGAAGTTCTGCCAGCTAAGCTGCCGGCAGATTGCTTACCCTTTCATACAACTTCTCAAATTCGTTAGGAGTCATGTAGTCACAGTGACTATGAATCCTGACGGTGTTATAAAAGGTTTCAATATACTCAAAAACAAGCCTGTAGGCATGCTTATATAAAGCCATTCTGGGTCCGGATATAGGTTATGTCCGTACACCATACAGCGTTAGGACGATCAGGATTAAACTGTTCATTCAGAATGTTATGTAATTCTTTACTGAAACTCGAATTTCTTGTTGTAGTAGTTTTGGGTTTAGTCCATTGGGCACGAATGCCCATTTCACGCATATATTTACTTACGGTGCGTTGACCGATGGCTTGGCCAGATTTGCGTAGTTCTTGGGTTATTTTAGGAGTGCCATAATTCTGTTTGGAATTATCATAAATTTTCCGGATATCCTTTTTGATCGTTTCTTTTCGCTGACGGGATGGAGAGACCTTCCGATGGAGAAAGGATCTGTATCCAGAGCGGGAGACACCTAAAATTTTCAGCATTCCGGAGACAGAGACACGGCGTCCC
Source organism: Lachnospiraceae bacterium (assembly GCA_963633805.1). Taxonomy (GTDB): domain Bacteria; phylum Bacillota; class Clostridia; order Lachnospirales; family Anaerotignaceae; genus Anaerotignum_A. Next base: position 1,666 of record CAVGZD010000057.1, read on the forward strand.
GTTACTTTGGCTGCCTCTACCTTTGCAGAAACTTCAGTGTAGATAGCTTCTGTTAGTCTTTTCCCAGAATGCTGATGGCTTTTTTAATACATCAAGAGCATCCTGTGTGTCACGGAGTTCACGCTTAAGGCGAGCGATTTCTTTCTCTTCGTCAGAAGCGTAATTACCGGAGCCGATAACAGGGATGTCACCGTTGTTATCTCTGAACTGAGTTTCCCAGCGGGCAAGAGTACTAACTCCAATTCCCAGATTTTTGGCACATTCAACCTGTGTAAGATCAGGGTGCTCCTTACGATAGTTGATAGCATCTAGCTTAAATTGCTTGGTGTGATGAGTTTGTTTCCTTGACATAATGGATTCCTCCTTTTGCTAATTATACAATATTTTTAGAGAATGTCCCATTTTGCTTTGTGCTATTTAGATGCTAACACTATATTTGAATTTCTTGCGACAGAATGTGGCAGGAGGTGAGTGATATGCTGACAGTGCCACAAGCAGGAGTTTTGGAATTGCTGCAGGAGCTGGAATGCCTGCGCACATGGCACATCGAGCAGTACGCTGCGGCGAGGTACGGCTCAAGCACTGCGCACGTTTCGCGGATGCTGCGACAGCTTGCAGTGATGGGCAAAGTGCAGACGGAGGGGGAATTGGTCATGCTGCCAAGGCGCAGACCGAATTTCGATGTCCTGCGGGCGTTTGACGCGGCGATGGTTCTGACGGGCGGGCTGGTGGATTTTGCCGCGAAAGGCGGGAGGGACTTTGTGTTGGTGTTCGCCTCGCAGGGGCGCACGTTCGGCGTTGCGATGGTCGGGCAAGGCATGGAGTACATCGTGCCGATGCGCTTGCAGGTGTCGAGCCGATTGGGGCTGACGGTGATTTTCTTGCTGCACGACGCGGAACAGCGGCAGTACATACAAGTGGCGGAGGGCTGTTATTTTGCCGTGCAGAAAGACGGCGGCGGGTACAGGTTTTTGAAGTGAGGATTGAGGGAAAGACCTTGGGACTCCGTCCCAAACCCTGCAAGCCCTTTGAAAAGGGCTTGACCCCAAACTTTAGCGCGGAAAACTCTGTTTTCCGAAGAACAAAAGAATTTTTCCCCTCCATCGCATGAAATGCGATAGCAGACGGGTCAAGGGATGTAGTGTGCAAAACCGCAGGACTCCGTCCCGCACCCTGCAAGGGGATTTCATCCCCTTTGAACCCCGCTATGAAAAAGCTATCGCTTTTTCTGGGGACAAAATCAAAATTTTTGCCGCAGGGGCATGAAATGTCCCTGCCGAATGGGGTCAAGGGGACGAGTCCCCCTTGCGGGGTATGGGGCGGCGCCCCATGGTTTTAAGACCTTGAGGAGGAATTTTTGACGAAAAATCGGATAAAAGTCATTATCCCGCAGCCGGAGATTTGGTATCAGACGGATGCGGAGATGCCGGATTACGTCGTGCGGCGCATGGTCGGGGCGCGGATCGGCTACGTTATCACGAACGTGGATCGGGGATGCCGTGCTGATTACGATTTCGCGCTTCGGTGATGCGAAAAAGCAGGTATATGGGAAGATTTTGTCCAAGCTGTAAGGACGAGATACCGAACTGAATTTTGTATGGTATATGATAAGCAGAAGAGGGGCTTTTACAGAGACAGGACACGGTGTAAATTGTTTTTAGATTGGCAGATTTATACAAAAAAAGAATGTTGAATTTGGTTAAAACCTAGAATTAAAGGAATGTTATCAAATTCGATTGACATTTGGAAAAATCATGTATAATATAAAAATACAATCTGTCGACAGCAAAAAGACGAAAAATATATCAATCAAAAAACAAGCAGATCAATACAAAAGAGGAGGATTTCGAAATGGACAAGGTGGTAGAAAGATTCAAAAAGTTAGACACGACAAGCGTATCCGATGCGATGGACAAGCTGGGGATCCCTTGTGGGCTGTATGGCTTGAAGGCGGTCAATCCCGGCCACCATATTTGCGGGCAGGCATTTACGGTTCATTATGTACCTTGTGGTGTGACCAAAGGGACGGTTGGTGATTTTCTGGATGATGTAAAGCCCGGACAGGTTGTCGTGATCGACAATGCGGGGCGTGACTATTGCACGGTATGGGGCGACATTATGTGCATTACGGCAAAGGCGATGGGCATTGAAGCAACTATTATTGACGGCGTATGCAGGGACTTGCCGACACTTCATGAAACACAGTATCCTATTTATACAAAGGGCTACTACATGGTAACGGGCAAGGATCGGGTGGAAGTAGATGCAGTGAATGTACCGGTTGCTATTTCCGGCGTACAGGTTCGCCCCGGCGATATTATTCTTGGCGATGATACAGGGGTCGTGGTGATCCCTCAGGAAAGAGCGGAAGAGGTTGCCGACATAGCGGAGGAAATCGAAAGAGTGGAGCAAATGATCGTAGCAGAGGTGAAAAATGGCTCCAAGCTGAAGGATGCGAGAAAGAAATTGCACTATCACAGCCTGCAGACAAAAGAAGCGTAATGATAGGAGGGGAAACGATATGTATTTGACCGATGAAGAAAAAAGTATGTTGGCAGGGGAGAGAGGTCCTCTGGTGAAAAAATGCATGGAGGTTCAGGTTGCACTGGGTGAGATCTTCGGTGCAGAAAAAATGATTCAGATCCAGAATGTACATTCTCCCGGCGTTTCTTACAGAGTAGCGGGGGACGCAGGGTTGGAATATGTTTGCGAAGCGAGCGAGCAGGGCTGCTTTTGTGTCCCTACAACGTTGAATACGATCGGCATTGACAGCGAAAATTGGGAAGCGCTCGGTTTCCCCGAGGATTTTTCCAAAGCACAGCTGAGACTGAACGAAGCCTATCAGAAGCTGGGAGCGATTGCAAATTATACCTGCACACCTTACTTAACAGGCAACCTGCCGCTGGCCGGTGAGCACGTTGCATGGGGCGAATCCTCCGCGATCATCTTTGCAAATTCTGTTTTGGGCGCCAGAACAAACAGAGAGGGCGGCCCCAGCGCACTGGCGGCAGCAGTAACAGGGCGTGTGCCGGAATATGGCTATCATTTGGACGAAAACAGAAAGGCAACGCATCTGGTAAAGGTAATCAAACAGCCTGAGACAGATAGGGATTTCGCAGTTATGGGCTATTATGTAGGCAGCGTCGTTGGGAATAAGGTTCCTGTATTTACAGGGATGAAAAAAAGACCTACATTAGAAAACTTCAAAGCATTGGGTGCGGCTCTGGCATCTTCCGGCGGCATTGCGCTGTATCACATGGAGGGCTATACACCGGAAGCGCCTACTGCGGAAACGATTCTGAATCAGGAATACGAAGTGGTGAACTTCGATGAGAAGGAATATCAGACAGTGGTAGACAAATTTTCTATGGACATTCCTGCGGATATGGTCGTGATCGGTTGTCCTCATTGCTCCATCCTGGAGCTGCGGAAAATTGCCGAGCTGCTGGATGGGAAAAAAATCAAAAATGATATGTGGGTCTGTGTTTCCAAGCAGGTAAAAGCGCTGGGCGATAGAATGGGCTACAGCCAAACGATCACAGATGCGGGAGCAACATTTATTTTGGATACCTGCCCTGTATTATGTCCCACAAGTGAAAAGGGATATAAAGCAGTTGCAACAAACTCCGGTAAAATGGCCCACTATGTGCGTGGCTTATGGAATGTGAAGTCTGCTCTGATGCAGATCGAGGACTGTGTTGCGGCGGCATTGGGAGAATAAAGGGGGAATAACATATGGCAGCTGAAATTTTGAAAGGTCGCAGTATCGTAAAAGGTGTAGCGGAAGGCGAAGCACTGGTAACAAAGGATTGTATTTCCTTCATGGGCAGTACAAATCCCAAAACCGGATATATCATTGAGAAGGGACATGAGCTGGAGGGTCAGTGTATGCAGGGGAAAATTCTCTGCTTTCCCTCCTCCAAGGGCTCTACGGGCGGCTCCTATATGCTGTATGACGGCGTAAAAAGAGGGGTAGGGCCTGCAGCGATCGTGAATATCGATCCGGAGTCTATTGTGGTGATCGGGGCAATCATTTCTGAGCTGCCTTTGGTTTCCGGCATTGATATTACAAAGATCCATACAGGGGACTATGTTCGTGTAGACGCTACAAACGGAACGGTTGAGATCCTGAAAAGAAAAGAAGATCGTTGATTCAAACATCACAAAAGAGAAACAGGCAAAGTACAAAAGAGAAAATAATGAAAAGCTGAACAATGCAGAAAAGAAAAACAAAAGACAATGACGGTTAAAAAGCTCTAAAGATAAAACAGAAGAAATTCTACGAAAAGGGAGGAAGTGTATGATGGAACTTTCTTTGAACTTGTATCTGACCACAGCTCTGGCGGTTATCGTATACTATCTGGGTAATGCCATTCGCAAACGGGTTTATTTCATGCAAAAATATTGTATCCCGGCACCGGTTGTCGGCGGTATCATCATTGCTGTGCTTGTGCTTGCGCTTCGCGTGAGCGGCGTGCTGACGCTGCAAATGGATACGACGCTGCAAGAGGTGTTTATGCTGGTGTTCTTTTGCAGTATAGGCTTTAATGCCAGATTGAATATACTGAAAAAAGGCGGCATCGGGCTGGTGATCATGGTTGTTGCGGTTGCGGGCCTCTGTGTGATCCAGAATCTGGTTGGCGCAGGTATCGTCAGTATGTTTGGTATGCATCCCCTCCTGGGTACTGCAATCGGTTCTGTACCGCTGGTTGGCGGGCATGGCACGGTAGCCGCTTTTGGCAGGCTGATCGAAGAAATGGGAGTTCCCTATGCGGAAACAGCAGCTTATGCGGCTGCAACCTATGGTCTGGTTGCAGGCTGCATGATCGGTGGCCCGATCGCTTATGAGCGTATCAAAAAAATGGATAGAACTGCGGCGCAGGGCGGTGCTGCGCAGGAAGCTGTGCTTGAAACAAAGCAAGCCCGCCTGCTGGATCAGGATCAGTTGATGCTGGCAGTCTCTCTGCTCCTGCTGTGCGTAGGCATGGGGACGATCATTTCCGCGATCCTGGATAAATTGATGACCTTCTCCGCGGCGGTAGGCTGTCTGCTGGGTGGCTGCATTGTAAGAAATATTTGCGATGCAAGGGAGATTGAGTTACCAGATGAAGAGATCCAGATGACAGGCAATATTTCTTTGGGCATTTTCCTTGCAATGGCGATGATGAGCATGAAGCTGTGGGAGCTGGCGGCCCTGGCTGTTCCGATGATCATCACGCTGCTGGTACAGACGGTGCTTGTTGCATTGTTCGCATACTTTGTGATTTTTAAGGTCATGGGAAAGGATTACGATGCAGCCGTTATGGCAGCCGGCACCTGCGGCTTTGGTCTGGGGGCAACGCCGAATGCAATTGCAAATATGGACGCCGTAACCAGGGCATATGGTGCATCTGCCCGCGCCTTCCTGATCGTGCCTATTGTTGGCAGTATGTTTACCGATTTAGTGAACTCTACAGTCATTACGATTTTCATGAACGTTTTCGGATAAGGGAGGAATTGAAATGGTTTCACAAAGGATCCTGAATATGATACCATCTGCCACAAGCATTCTGGGAGGAAAAATCGCAGATATGAAAGCGGCGGGTGCAGACATCATTGCATTCAATCTGGGAGAACCTGATTTTCCAACCCCGCAGAAAATAACAGAGGCCTGTATCAAGGCATTGCGGGAGGGACAGACAAAATACATTGCCGTCGGCGGGATACTTCCGTTAAGAGAGGCGATTGCCGAAAAGCTGAAAAAGGATAATGCGGTGCAGTATGCTCCCGATCAGATTTGCGTATCCACGGGGGCGAAGCAGGCGGTCTTTAATGCAGTCATGGCAATTTGCAATCCCGGAGACGAGGTTCTGATCCCCACGCCCTGCTGGGTGAGCTATGTTGAAATGGTGAAATTGGCGGAAGGAAAGCCGGTCTTTGTACCTACAAAAGAGGATTTTCAGTTGGATATTGCGAAGATCGAGGAAAGCATCACAACTAAGACGAGGGCGATCATCATCAATACACCGAATAATCCTACAGGCGCAGCATATCCGAAGGAGGATCTGGAAAAGCTGGCGCAGCTGTGCGTAAAGCATGATATTTATGTGATTGCGGATGAGGTCTATGAAAAGCTTGTTTACGGCGATACAAAGCATATCAGCATTGCTTCCTTGGGGGCGGAGATTTATGAAAAGACCATTACGATCAATGGCTTTTCCAAGGCATATTCTATGACGGGCTGGCGGATCGGCTATGCGGCAGCGCCGATCGAAATTGCAAAAGCAATGGTTTCTCTGCAGAGCCATATCACTACAAATTCCACCTCGTTTGCGCAATGGGCTGCGATCACGGCATTGCGTGAATGCGACAGCGATGCGGAGGAGATGAAAAAGGAATTCAGCCGCCGCAGAGATTATATGTATGCGCGCGTGGCCAAGATAGACGGCATTACCTGTCCGAGCCCCGGCGGAGCATTTTATCTGATGCCAAATGTCAGCGCATTTTTTGGCAAGAAATATGGCGAGACAGTGATTAAAAATGCCTCTGATTTTTGCAGCTATATTCTGGAGGAAGCAAAGGTCGCAATCGTTCCGGGAGAGGCTTTCCAAATGCCGGAGGCGGTACGCATTGCGTATCCGGTATCGATCGAAATGATCGAAGAAGGAATGGATCGCATGGAAAATGCACTGAAAAGGCTTGTATAAATCCTAAGATATGCCTATTTTCGTAATTTTCATTGTCGACTGTCTGTATTTTTTCTTGATTTGTTTTTTCACAGGTTATATACTAAAGCGAAAAGGAACAAAAGAAAAGCAATATCAGGAGGGATCTGTATGGCGAATGACAGTGCTGTAAGCAAGGCGTATGAGTATTTATATAACCAGATTTTGGACGGGAATTTAGCTTTGGGTGCTCCCATTGCGGAGGCGGAGGTAAGCCGCGAAATCGGCTTGAGCCGCTCTCCCATCAGAGAGGCGCTCAAACGGATGGAAGCAGAGGGCTTGGTGAAGCATTATCAGGGGCGAGGCGTATTTGTAACAGACATCACGCAGCATGATCTGGAGGAGATTTTTGAACTGCGTATTGTACTGGAGACAACCGCCCTGCATACTTCCATCAATCGCATCGGCGAGGAAAAGCTGGATGAGATGGAGCAGAGCTTTCTTGCATTAAAAGACAATGGCGGAACAGAAGAAGAATTTTATGCTGCAAATTCCGATTTGCATGATACCATTGTAAATTACTGCGGCAACCAAAGATTGCGGAGCTTTTTGAGTACACTGGATGCACAGAATGCGATCGTAAATAGAATTTCATCTATTGATCCGAGACATTTTTCGACCTCTACGGTGGAGCATCTGGATATTATTCGCGCAATCAGGGAAAGGGATCCGGAAAAGGCGGAAGCCTGCTTGAGAAAGCATATAGAAACGGTACGAAGCAGCACGATCGAGAGCTATCTTTATAGAAGGAGGTAAAAGTATGTCTGATTTTGACAAAAATTATAGAAGCAGATTTGAAAAGTTGTCCACAACAAATGTATCCGATGCGATGGACTCCATGGGGCTTCATGGTGCAACCTACGGGATCAGACCTATGGCGGAGAAATGGGGGAAATGTGTCGGCCCTGCCGTTACGGTAAAGATGACCGCTGCGGGCGAAACAAAAGGAAAGCATCACCTGGGTGTCAAGGCGATCGAATTTGCGGCAAAGGGCGATATTATCATCATTGACAACGGCGGAAGATTGGATACATCCTGCTGGGGAGGTATTCTGGCGAATGGTGCGAAGTATAAAGGCGTCAGCGCGGTCGTGATCGATGGCGCGTGCCGTGATCTGGATGATTGCCTTGAGGTAGATTTCCCGGTATATGCCAGAGGTACTGTTGTTGCGACAGCCAGAGGCAGGGTCATGGAGGAGAACACAAATGTCATGATCCAGTTTGGCGGCGTGCAGGTTCGCCCCGGAGATATCGTGATGGGGGATCGCAGTGGTGTTGTCATCGTTCCGCAGGAGCATATCGAGGCAGTTTTGACAAAAGCAGAGCAGCTGTGGCAAAAGGAAGAGGATATGATCCGTGACATTAGAAATGGCGAATCCATGCTGGATGTTGATACAAAATATAATTACGAAAAAATGCTGAAGGCATGAGGAAGAAAAACGGCACATCAATATGCTTTTTCATCCTGTGCTTTGAAAAAGAGATACAATTACATTACAAAAGAAAAGAGAACATATGGGCATTGCTCCTATGGCGATCCACTCAATTTTTGCCGCAAAAGGGCGCTGCGCTTTGTTGCAGGGCAAGCTGTGGCAGGAATTGCCTGGAGCGCCATAGGGGCTCCCCAAAGATATAGTGGGAGGTTGCTATGAAAAATCCGGGCATGAGAATTATTCGGGACTTTGAAAGACCTTCAAAGGAAAGCATTGAACGATTTCGGGAGATCCCCGCTGCAAATATCAGCGATGCATCATCCAGACTGTTTGCAATGCACGCAGGGATCAAGCCACTGGGAAAAAAGAAAAAGTTGATAGGGCCTGCGCTGACTGTAAAATCCTCCATGGCAGATAATTTTATTTTCCATAAAGCGCTGACATTGGCAAAGCCGGGAGACATTATGGTCGTGAATGCCTGCGGCGACACGAATCATAGTGTTTGCGGGGATGTCATGTTTCGATATGCGCAGAAAATGGGGGTCGCAGGATTCGTAGTGGATGGCTGTATTCGTGATGCAGACTATTTGCAGGAAAACGATTTTCCCGTATTTGCTTTAGGAACGACCCCGCGTGGCCCTTATAAAAACCCTGTGGGTGAGATCAATACAGATATTGCCTGCGCAGGGCAGGTGATACATCCCGGCGACCTGATCGTTGGCGATGAGGATGGCGTTGTGGTGGTCAGGCAGGAAGATATGGATGTCATTTATGAGAAGGTGATGGCAGTCCGGAAAAAAGAGGCTCTGATGAGCGAAATTATTGAGTCGGGTGAATGGGAGGAGAAGAGCCCGATTTACCTTTATGTACAAGAGCAGATCGAAAAGCTCGCCTTTGAAATCATTTGAGAGTTTGCAAAGCGCCCGCACCGCTTTGAGCTGCTGCGGGAGCACCCTCTATAGCAAATCTGCTGCAAGAGCCGCGAAACTACACAAAACCTGCTGTGCGATCATCTGCTGCACAGCAGGTTTTACAAAAGCATTTTTTGGTGATGCCTATTCCGATATAAGCTCACTGAACAGCGCCGAACCGAAAAACAAAGCTGCTCCGATGATGCCAAGCAGGGACAATCTTTCATGAAGCACGAGCGCGGAAAGGAGCAGCGCAAATACCGGATCCATATAGCTCGAGTCTGTGAAAGTTTTTCTGTAAATAGGATTTTGAGGTCTTCTATGATAAAATA
>CAVGZD010000058.1:0-10995 GCA_963633805.1 Lachnospiraceae bacterium
GTGCTGATTCCGCTGGAACAGCTAAAGCCCTTCAAAAACCATCCGTTCAAGGTCAGAGATGACGATGAGCTGATGCAGGATACCATCGACAGCATCATGGCTGGTGGCGTGATTAACCCGATTCTGGTTCGTCCAACGGAGGATGGCAGGTTTGAGGTTGTCTCCGGACACCGAAGGTTCCGTGCTTCGGAGCTTGCCGGGAAAGCGGATATCAAGGCGATTGTCCGTGAGATGGATGACGATACCGCCGTGATAACCATGGTGGACAGCAATATTCAGCGTGAGAATCTACTCCCCAGCGAGCGAGCTAAAGCATACAAGATGAAAATGGAGGCTCTGAGGCATCAGGGACAACGCAGTGATTTAACTTCGTCCCAAGTTGGGACGAAGTTGCGAGCAGATGAAATCTTGGCAAAGGACTCCGGTATAGGTCGAAGTCAGGTATAGCGTTATATCCGATTAGCCAGCCTTACGCCGAAATTGATGGAGATGGTTGATAACAAAGAGCTTGCCCTTAATCCGGCAGTGGAGCTGTCCTACCTCAAGCCAGAAGAACAGACGGATTTTATATCCGCTATGGATTACGGTCAGGCAACGCCTTCGCTTTCACAAGCACAGCGAATCAAAAAGCTGAGTCAGAGTGGCAAATGCTCTCTGGAGGCCATGTGCGAAATCATGGACGAGGAGAAGAAAAGCGAGCTTGACCGCATCACCATCAAGGGCGATGTGCTCCGAAAGTATTTCCCGAAGTCTTACACACCCCTGCAAATGCAGGAAACCATTATCAAGCTGCTGGAAGCATGGCAGAAAAAACGAACGCGCCAGAATGAGCGCTGAAAGGAGTTTTTATCAGACAACCCAACAAGCGTAGTAAATAACGCAATTTATCGTCTTCGCAGCAATCTGGATATTATCGGTTTGAAGGAATTGGTTCAGTGCGCCCGTGGAATATATTCTCTGAATTTTCGGCTGTCTGCCATCGTGGTAGCCACAGGCTTTGCCACGTTTGAGAACGTCTGCTATCTGACGCAGAACGGCGCGGTGCAGGGGCTGCATGGCGCAACGCTGCTGACGGAGAGCGCGGGCGGCTATGTGCTGGTCGGGGTCGCGGCATTTACGGCGGCAGTGGTGCTGACGATCCTCTGCATGAAAGAGACAAGCGAAACGGAGAAAAGAGGGAGGAGAATACATGAATCGGAAATTTTTGGCGATCCTGCTCTGCCTGAGCATGATGATCGGGCTGAGCGTGCCGATCTACGCAGCGGAAATAAATCCAAAAACGGGCACTGAGCTGCTGGATGCGATCACCAATGCGGTGGATGGAGATACCATCAAATTAGAAGGAGACTGTACGATAGATCAAACAATTAAGATCGAAAACAAGAGGATTTATTTTCCCCGAACGCAGCCTGCACCCGTGCGCAGATCGTGACGTTCCTCTGGCACGCGGCGGGCAGCCCTGAGCCTGCGGAAATGGGCGGCTTTGCGGATGTTCCTGAGGATCGCTATTATGCGAAGGCAGTCGCATGGGCGGTCGAAAACGGCACTACCTCCGGCACGGACGCGGAACCCTTCTCCCCGGATGCACCCTGCACCCGTGCGCAAAGCGTGACCTTCCTGCATCGCGCATTAGGCGAAGGGGAAGGGGGACAGGCGGCGTTTGCGGATGTTCCTGCGGACAGCTATTATGCCGATGCGGTCGCATGGGCGGCTGAAAATGGCGTGACGACGGGAACCGGCGGCGGTCTGTTCGGCTCGGAGCAGAGCTGTACCCGCGCACAGATCGTGACCTTCCTGTACCATGCATACCAGAAAATTGCATAATAAATTTACAATAATGTTTATGACATGAAAACAATCGAGAGGTTTGTCCGTGCACTGAGGATGAACCTCTTTTCTGTGTGGGCAAAATGTTTTTCGTATATTTTGTAGTTTCGGCAATATTGCCTATATATACAGTACACAAAAGGAATATATGGATTTTTTTGGAAAAAATCATCAACTATGTCTTTGAGAAAAAGACACATGTATTATTTCAACAAAATTTAGTCATTTTGGAAAAAGAATTTTATGAAATCGTATTGACTTTGGTGAAATGCTTCGTATATAATTGAGCAAACTGATACGGAATTTGTCGGTTTTCTGAAAAAATGTATAAAGGAGTGAGTTTTGTGCTGCAGGTATTTGACATAATCGGCCCGATCATGATCGGGCCCTCCAGCTCGCATACGGCAGGAGCTGTACGCATTGGGAAATATGCACGCTCTGTTTTGGGGACGCGCCCGGTGAAGGCGGTAATCCGTTTTAGCGGTTCCTTTGCGAAAACATATAAGGGACACGGGACGGACAAGGCTGTCATCGCGGGGATACTGGGGATGGATACGGACGACGCCCGCATCCGCAACAGCATGGAGATCGCAAGGCAGGAAGGTCTGGATTTTACATTTATCGAGGAAAATATCGAGGGGGCGCACCCCAATACAGCCGAGATCACGCTGACAGATGCCGCCGGCAGAACGGCATTGATCCAAGGCGCGTCCATCGGCGGCGGCAATATCGTCATCAACAAGATCAACGACACAGAGGTGTCCATTTCGGGCAAATCGGATACGCTGGTGATCCCGCATGATGATATTCCCGGCATGATCGCGGAGGTGACGAATATTCTGGCGGAAAATGGCGTGAATGTACATGGCTTTTCTCTGGGCAGGGATCATAAGGGCGGCACTGCCGTTATGACGATCGAGATCGACGGGAATATCGATGAATCCATCAACGAAGCGATTTTGGCTTGTCCGCATATTCATGCTTCCACGATTCTGAAAGCAATTTAGAAAGGAGACAGGGATCAATGAGATATGATTCTTTGGCGGGGCTGGTCGATGTAGCGGAGCAGGAGGGCGTAAAGCTCTCGGAGCTGATTCTGCGGGATCAGGCGGAGATCGCGGAAAAAAGCGAGCAGGAGCTTTACGACACCATGGCGCACTCCCTGCAGGTGATGAAGGAATCTGTGCAGGAGGGGCTGGATGCGGAAAAACGCTCCGCAAGCGGCTTGACGGGCGGAGATGCCTATAAAATGAATGCATCCGTGCAAGCGGGGAAGAATATTTGCGGACCATTCTTCGGGAAGGCGATGGTGAAGGCGCTTGCAGTCGCGCAGACAAACGCCTGCATGGGGCGCATCGTTGCTTCTCCCACGGCGGGAAGCTGCGGGATTTTGCCCTCTGCGCTGCTGACTCTGGCGGAGGAACGCGGCATTTCCGATCACGATCTGATCATGGCGCTCTTTACAGCGTCGGCAGTCGGTATCGTGATTGCGACGAATGCCAGCGTAGCCGGGGCAGCGGGCGGCTGTCAGGCGGAATGCGGCGCGGCAAGCGCAATGGCGGCAGCGGCATTGGTGGAGCTTTGCGGCGGCACGCCCAAGCAGTGCGAGCATGCCTGCGCGATTGCATTGAAAAATATTTTGGGCTTGGTTTGTGATCCGGTTGCGGGTCTGGTGGAAATTCCCTGCATCAAGCGCAACGCAGGCGGCGTAGGCAATGCGCTGGTGGCGGCTGAGCTGGCGCTGGCGGGGATCGAGAGCCATATCCCGGCGGATGAGGTCATTATCGCCATGAAAAAGGTTGGCGATACGATGTCTCCCACGCTGAAGGAAACCGCGGAGGCAGGTCTTGCGACAACGCCTACGGGCAAAAAGCTCTGCGAAAAGGTATTCGGTACTTGCTGAGCCGGGGTATTTCGGGAAACGCGAAAATCGGTTTTTGGAAGGACTCTGGCTGTTTTCGATCAATTCGTACAACCGTAGATCAGAAATCATAAATATTTTAATAGGAGAAGGTAAAGATGAGTATAATTCAGAAATGGAACAGCATTTCTCTGGTAAAACGCATTCTTTGCGGCTTAGTGCTGGGTGCGATTTTGGGTATGGTTGTTCCGCATATCACAGTAATTGGTATTCTCGGCACACTCTTTGTCGGTGCGCTGAAGGCAATCGCTCCTGTATTGGTATTCTTCCTCGTTATCGCGGCGCTGGCTTGCGGACAGGAGGGCGGCGGCAAAACGATGGGGCGCGTTGTTGTGCTGTATCTGGTTGGTACATTCCTTGCGGCAGTTGTTGCCGTATTGGTTTGCCATTTCGTTTCCATTACCCTTCCTCTTGGCGAGGGCGCGGCAACGGATGGCTATGTGGCGGCAGGCGGCATCGGCGAGGTGTTCGCAAATCTGCTGAACAATATGGTAGCAAACCCCATCGGTTCTATGGTCAATGCGAACTATCTGGGTATTCTGGTATGGGCTGTTATCTTCGGTCTGGCGCTGAAGAAGGCAAACGATACCACAAAGAAGGCGCTGAATGATTTCTCTGAGGCAGTGGCACAGGCTGTCAGATGGGTCATCTCCTTTGCTCCCTTCGGTATTCTGGGGCTGGTATTTACGACGGTATCTGAAAACGGTCTGGAAATCTTCACGGATTACGGCAAGGTGCTGGCTGTGCTGGTAGGCTGCATGGCATTTGTGGCTCTGGTGCTCAATCCCATCATTGTTTGGACGCAGATCAAGGCAAATCCCTATCCGCTGGTTGGCAAATGCCTGAAGGATTCCTTTGTAACGGCGTTCTTCACAAGATCCTCCGCAGCAAATATCCCCGTAAATATGAAGCTCTGCGAGGATCTGGGTCTGGATGAGGATAACTACTCCATCTCCATCCCTCTGGGCGCAACCATCAACATGGCAGGCGCAGCAATCACCATTACGGTTATGACGCTGGCTTGCGTCAATACGCTCGGCATGGAGGTCCCTCTGGCGATGAAGGTCCTGCTGTCCTTTGTGGCTGCGATCTCTGCCTGCGGTGCATCCGGCGTTGCCGGCGGCTCCCTGCTGCTGATCCCTCTGGCTTGCTCTCTGTTCGGCATCTCGAACGATGTTGCGATGAGCGTGGTCGGCATCGGCTTTATCATCGGTGTCATTCAGGATTCCTGCGAAACAGGACTCAATTCCTCCACAGACGCCCTCTTCACGGCTGCGGCCGAATTCCATGATTGGAAGGCAAATGGCAAGGATATCTGGGCTTGGAGAAAGAAATAAGCTTTTCATCATTACATGAAAAAGAACAATACGGTTGATACGAATCCCCGCCTTTTTGGGAAAATTCCCACAGAGGCGGGGTCTTACTTTTCTGTTGTATTTTTCGGCATTCTTCTTTATAATGGAAGAGAAACAGACAGTATGATCGAGAAAAAGAAAAGGGGAAGCCTATGGACGCGCTCAAGCTATACAGAAAGCGTTATATACCGAATGAAACTGTTTATTTGAAGGACGATGTTGTGCTCGAACGGGAGGATGCCGTGATCGTGACGAAATGGAACGTGCTGCACCCGAAGGCGGCGTTCAGCCACGGTATCTCCTGCTATTATCTGGATCGGGGCTGGAAGGTCAGCAAATTTATGGACAAAAACGACAGACTGGTATATTATTATTGTGACATCATTGATACGGAGTACAGAGAAGCGGAAAATGCCTATATTTTTACGGATCTGCTGGCAGATGTCATTGTGTATGAAAATGGTTTTGTGAAGGTGGTCGATCTGGCGGAGATCGCGGATGCAAGGGAGAGCGGCATCATCGGCGAGCGGGAGGTTTCTCTGGCGCTGCGCCGCTTGGATGCGTTGCTGGAGCTGATTTATGACGGCAGATTTGCGGAGCTTCTCGGTCGGCTGGAGGTAGAGGCAGAAGATGGGAAGTAATCCACATGCGGGGCATAGGGAGCGGATGCGCAAGCGGTATCTGCAGGAAGGACCGGACGGCTTTGCGGATCATGAGCTGCTGGAGATGCTGCTGTTCGGTATCATCCCGCGGGGCGATGTCAATGAAATTGCGCATAATCTGCTGCATACCTTTGGTTCCTTTTATAATATGATTACAGCAGACCCCTATGAAATTGCCAAGCTGAAGGATGTCGGGCTGAATACGGGCATATTCCTCTCTCAGCTGCATGAGCTGATGCGCAGATGCGAGCAGGAGAGGCGCGAAAGCAAGCCGGTGCTGTCCTCGCCTGCGGCATCCATCAATTATTGCCTTTCTCTGCTTTCCAACTGCCTGAAGGAGCGCTTTTATGTGGTCTGCATGGATGCGCGGCGCAATGTGTTGCATCATGCGATGGTTTCGGAAGGCACTTTGCTTGGTTCAACGGTGCTGCCGAGAGATGTTGTGGAGGTGGCGATCCGCTATCGCGCAACGAGCGTATTATTTTGCCATAATCATCCCGGCGGCAGGGCGTATCCCTCCGGTGATGATATTACGCTGACATTGGAGCTGAAAAAGCTGCTTTCCGCGCTGGAGGTGCAGGTGATCGATCATGTCATCGTTGCAGAGCAGGGATATTTCAGCTTTGCGCAAAATGGTCTGATGAAGCAGAGCGCAATGGAAAAATATCTGTTGCGGGCATAGAGATGGAATAGGAGGAATTTTTATGACAAAAAAATTGTATCGTTCTCAGAAGGACGTAAAAATCTCCGGTGTATGCGGGGGAATCGCGGAGTATTTTGATATGGATGCGACGATCATTCGTCTGCTGTGGGTGCTGGGCAGCTGCATGACGGGCTTTTTGATCGGGCTGGTGGCGTATGTTGCCTGTGTGTTTATCATTCCGATCGACCCCGGCTGCATCGATGTGGACTATAGAGAAAAACAATAAAGGAGTGTAAATACAACATGGCAGACGGAAAAAAACGAATTTTCAGCGGTATGCAGCCCTCCGGCGTCATTACGCTGGGCAATTATCTCGGCGCATTGAAAAACTGGACGAAGCTGCAGGATGAGTATGATTGCCTGTACTGTATCGTGGATATGCATGCGATTACAGTGCGTCAGGACCCGACAAAGCTGAGAAAACAGGCGCGGGAGCTGCTGCTGCAATATCTGGCGGTGGGTCTGGATCCCGAAAAGAACATTATCTATTATCAATCCCATGTGCCGCAGCATGCGGAGCTTGGCTGGATTTTGAATTGCTACACCTACATGGGCGAGCTGAATCGCATGACGCAGTTCAAGGATAAGGCGGCGAAGCATGCCGATAACATCAATGCCGGGCTGTTTACCTATCCGACACTGATGGCGGCGGATATTCTGCTTTATCAGACGGATTTAGTGCCCGTCGGCGAGGATCAGCGGCAGCATCTGGAATTGACGCGCGATATTGCGCAGCGCTTCAACGGCGTTTACGGCGAAACCTTCCGCGTACCGGAGGCATATATCGGCAAGGTGGGTGCGAGGGTAATGGCGCTGCAGGAGCCGACAAAGAAAATGTCCAAATCCGACGAGAATCAGAACAACATCATCACGCTCATGGATGACCCGAAGGTCATCATGAATAAAATGAAGCGCGCCATGACGGATTCCGACGCAGAGGTGCGCTATGGCGAGGATAAGCCCGGCATTTCCAATCTGCTGAGCATTTACTGCGCGGTGACGGGCAAAAGCATTGCCGAGGCGGAGAAGGAATTTGCCGGCTGCGGCTATGGCACGTTCAAGACGGCTGTGGGCGAGGCTGTTGTGGCGGAGCTGGAGCCGATCCAGAAGCGCGTGAAGGAATTGGAGGCAAATAAGGATTATCTGGACGCCATCATCAAGGAAGGCGCGGAGAAGGCAAGCCGTCTGGCTGACCGCACGCTGACGAAGGTGCAGAAAAAGGTCGGCTTCCCGCCCAGAATCAAATAAGAGCCTTTGCGGTGATAAAAGAATGTCAGCACTCATGCAATGTGAGTGCTGATTTTTTCTTGACATTTTTCCATTCTGTGATTAGAATAGCTTATGAAAGCAATTTTTATGAAAAAGACCTGATTTCAAGGAGGGAATAGAGATGCAGGAAAAAGGTAATCTTTCAATTAACAGTGAGAATTTTTTGCCGATTATTAAAAAATGGCTCTATACAGACAAGGATATTTTTGTGCGGGAATTGATTTCCAATGCTTGCGACGCAGTAACGAAGCTGCAGAAGCTCTCGATGATGGGGGAGGCGGATATTCCTGCGGAGGAGAGCTTTGCTGTCCGTGTGGTTTTGAATCCCGCGGAGAAAACGCTGCAAATCGTGGATAACGGCATCGGCATGACGGCGGATGAGATCAAGAAATACATCAACCAGATCGCCTTCTCCGGCGCGACGGATTTTCTGGCAAAATTCCAGGAAAAGGGTGAGGATGAGAACGAGATCATCGGGCATTTCGGGCTGGGCTTCTATTCCGCATTTATGGTTGCAGATGAGGTGGAGATCGATACGCTGTCCTATCAGAAGGATGCGGCTCCCGCAAAATGGATCTGCCAAGGCGGCATTGACTACGAGATGGAGCAGGGGACGAGGACGGAGCGCGGGACGACGATTACCCTGCATATCGGCGAGGATGGCAAGGAATTTCTGGATGAAGCGACCCTCTATGCAGCCCTGACAAAATATTGCTCCTTTATGCCTGTTCCCATCTATGTGGACATCATCAAGGAGGAAACGGAGGAAGAAAAGGCGGCGGCTGAGAAGGAAAGGAATACCCTGCACGTTTCTGCGGAGGAAGCAGCGGATCTGACGAAGGAAGAAGCGGTGGAGCGTTTGCAGGAAAAGCAGGCGGAGGAAGGGGAGCAAAAGCCTCTGAACGACACCAATCCGCTTTGGCAGAAAAAGCCCTCCGAATGCAGCGATGAGGACTACAAAGCCTTCTACCACAAGGTTTTCCACGACCTGAATGACCCGCTTTTCTGGATTCATCTGAATATGGATTATCCCTTCCGCCTGAAGGGCATCCTCTATTTCCCGAAGCTGGTGGAGCAGATGGATGTGATGGATGGCGAGGTCAAGCTGTACTGCAATCAGGTTTATATCGCGGATAATGTGAAGGAGGTCGTGCCGGATTTCCTGTTGCTGCTCAAGGGCGTGCTGGATTGCCCCGATATGCCGCTGAATGTTTCCAGAAGCGCGCTGCAAAATGACGGCTATGTGGGCAAGATGAATAGCTATATCACGAAAAAGGTTGCGGATAAGCTCAATCAGCTCTTCAAAAATGACCGCGAAACCTATGAGAGCTTCTGGGACGACATCGGCATCTTCATCAAATATGGCTGTATGCGCGAGGAAAAGCTCTATGACAAGGTGAAGGATGCGCTCCTGCTGAAAACGACGGACGGCGCATACGAAACCATCGCAGAATATCTGGAAAAGAACAAGGAAAAGGCTGAAAACAAGATTTATTTTGCAACGGATGAGAAGCAGCAGGCGCAGTATATTCGTCTGTTCCGCGAGCAGGGGATGGAGGCGGCAATCCTGAATTCCCCCGTGGACAAGCCCTTTGTATCCTTCTTGGAATACAAAAATCCCGGCGTGAAGGTGCAGCGCATTGATGCGGATCTGGACAGCCTGCAGGAAAAAGCAAGCGAGGAGCTCAGCGAAGCCAAGAAGCAGGCGCAGGAATTTGAAGCAAACAAAATGCAGGATTTCTTCCGCGTGGCTGTGGGCGATGAGAAGCTGAAGCTGCATCTGGAAACGCTCAAGACGGAGCAGGTGCCTGCGATGATCCTGCTTTCCGAGGAATCCAGACGCATGATGGAAATGATGGAGGCATATGCCAATAATGAGCAGATGAAGGCGATGTTTGCGGAGATGAAGCCGGATGAAACGCTGGTGCTCAATCGCGGCAATAAGCTGGTGCAGGCGCTACTTTCCATGGCAGAGAAAGAGGAACGCAAGGCAGACGCTGAGTTGCTGTGCCATCAGGTATATGATCTGGCGCTGATGAGCTATCGTTCCTTGACGGCTGAGGAAATGACGGCATTTTTGGACAGAAGCAATCTTCTGCTGGAAAAGCTGGCGGAATATGAAGCGTGATCTGCGCGGAAAAATGATGGATCGCAAAAACGGTTTTGGGGAATGCGCCGCTTGCGGAGGATGATTTTTTCGGCGATGAGAGCCGCAATGTTTTAAGTGAATTTACTGCTTGCAATAAAAATCGGAGTGCAGGAATCTACCTTGCACTCCGATTTTTTGGTTTACGGCTTCAAAGGGCCATAGAAATAGCTTGCGGTCGCGCCGCCATCGATCAGGAAGGTCGAGCCGCTGATGAACGTGCCTTTTTCGCTCATCAAAAGCTCTGCGACGTTGGCGACCTCATCCGCTGTGCCGGAGCGACCGGCAGGGCATTTTGCAAACATATTTTTGTAAAAATCGCCGCGCGGACCATTCAATTCGTCTAAAGCCAGCGGTGTAACGATGATGCCGGGCGCGATGGCATTCAGCCTTGCGCCGCGCCTGCTGTAAAACAGCATGAAGAATGGCAAAATGAGAAGCGACTGCGAAAAAGCGAGAAAAGCCGCCAAATCCCGAAAAGTCAACGGATTCCAGCGATAACGAACGAGAAATTGCCATTCTTGATGCCGCACGAAAAAGACCAAAAAGACGGGTTTTTGAATCCTGTCTTTTCTTTTCAAAAATCTTTTAAAAATTTTTAACTTTTTTCAAAAGCCTTATAAATCAAGGTTTAACAGCTTTAATTACTTTTCAAACTTATTCAGAAAATTGCAAAAATATTTTGCATACTAAGGAACTTTGACTAAGGAACTGTACTTTTAGTTCCTTAGTCTTGTAAATCCTATAAAATCAACATTTTCTTTGCCTGTATCTCTATTTTCAAAAAATTTGCGTCATCAAGAATGGCAAGAGAAAAATTTGAATATCTACCCATTTATTGCAAAACAAAATTTAGCTAAATTAAATTGCCGTGTTTTTCCGAAAAAATAAAGGTAATGGACAAGCAAAGCAAGGCGGGAGAAACAAAGCTAAATTAAACCTAAGCATTGCATTTTTGCTAAGGCGTGGACGGATAGAAAGCAGGTGATTCAGCATCCATTCGTGGAATTTCGGGGTTGAACTGCGTGATTTGTTCGGACAGCCGGTGTCGTACTGCCTGCCGGAAATCAAGCGCAGGATCACCGAAGCGCTGCTGCAGGACGAGCGCATCA
>CAVGZD010000059.1:0-10985 GCA_963633805.1 Lachnospiraceae bacterium
CGCCAAGATAAGGCGGCGGCGAAGCCGTCTTCCCGAAGGGAAGATGCTTTGACCAGAAATCCCCTTGCGGGGCAGTGGGGCAGAGCCCCACGGTCTTTCGTCTTTTGCCCTCCGCAGGAGCGCACGCTCCTGCGCAAACGGGGTGCAGGGGACGAGTCCCCTGCCGGGGCGGTGGGGCAGCGCCCCACGGTCTTAGGGTCTTTCTACATCAACTGGCAGGTGTACGCATTGACCAGATACGGCTCAGCCTCCTCCAGCAGATAAATGCGGTAGCACGGCTCCAGATAAACCCCCGCCGCCGTCGCATCATTCTCCGAAACCTGCACATAGCCCAGCTCCATGCGATGCACCGTCGCCTCCTGCCCACTCCCCGCCTTGCGCCATTCGCGCATGAAGGCAAAGAGTGCCTCATCCGCATAGCAGATATCCCTCTTCTCGCCGCTGTAGCCTTCAATCGGACAGTAATTGAACGCAATCTCCGCAATACCGCCCGCCGTCACAAAAATCGAAAAATAATTAGAAAAAATATTTTCCCGCTTATACGTCCCGTAAAACGTCACCCGGAAGCCGTCCTCCTCCTCGGAGACAATCGGGTCGTGATAATTCCCGAAAAAATGCTCCGTTTTATCGAGAAATTCCTCCGCCGTGCGCTGTGCCGCCGCCTTAGTCACGCCCTCCTTGCCGCTTTGCGCAAGCTCCCGCTCCAAAAGCCCGTATGCCCCGCTGATCGTCAGCGTCGCGCTTTCCCCGCGGTAAATCCTGCGATCCGTCCGCGCAGTAACGGTCGTTCGCTCCCCGCCGAAAAAGAGCCGTTCCAGCGTTTCCTTGCCATACTCCGGTATCTCCGCAGAAAGCCTTGCCATCGGCGCGGTATCCGTGAGCAGATCGGTATACATCGCGATCCCGTTCTGGGAGAGAACCTCAAAAATGGCGCGTTCCTGCGATGCAGTCATGGTATTCTCCTGCTTCTGGCGATAATTCAGCCCCGCCAGCGCCAGATTCAGCAGCACCAGCAGAATGATCACAAATTTCTTCGCATTCGTCCATTCCATGAAATCCCTCCTTTCCCGATTTTTCGCCCTTTCCTACCATTCGCCCGCGCCAACGCCCGTCAGATCCTTCTCCTGATTGGTATCCACAACGAAAAGATATTCATACAGCGTCACGAACCACTTCAGCCGAATCTCACCCGCCAGGTCGGCATGATAGCCCAGCGCGATATTATGCACATCCGTAATATCCTTATCCTCCACAATGGCTTGATAGGTCTTATTGGCATTATCCAGCGCATCGATGAAGGGCACGTTGATCTGCTCCGTTTTTTCCTCCGCCTTTTGGAAATTGACCGCATAGCGGCGATATTCCTTCACCGCCTGATTGCGCAGCGTCACCTCGATGGCATGCCCGGAGCCGATGCGATCCTTCAGGGACTGCGAAAGATTCACCGGCAGATCATCCACCACATAATCAAAGGCATAAACGACCTCGTTATTGGCTGTGCGCGTAACGTCCGCCAGATAAATATCCGTCTGCAAGGAGGAATCATTGCGCAGAAAATTGCAGCAGATCTGATAGCCGCGCAAAAGGTCGGTCTGCTTATCGTCCCCATAGTTTTCATAGCTGTAATATTCCAGCATCCGTTCCTCGGGATAATATTTCACCACCGTCCCGCTGTCGCTGAACACAAACACGCCCGCCTCATCCTGATCGCTCCAGCCCACGGAGAAATTGCGGAAAAATTTCTCCACCGTCGTTTCCAATGCCGCGCGGCTGACCTCGCCATCCCGCTCGAAGGCAAATTCCTGCGTGAGCGGCGCATAGCTATAGGGCAGATACGCCCACTGCGGCAGGAACATATTCCGCCACAGCACGGATGCGCTGGTTTTCTCGCCCGTTGCGATGTAAAGCATGCCATTGGGATCGGTCTGCAGGGAATCATACAGGCTGACAGAGGCGTTGCGCCCCGTCCCGCGGAACAGCACATACTCATTCGTATCGGAATTGACAAAATACGCGCGGCTTTCCTCGCCCGTGCGCTGCGCGGGAACCAGCGTGATATAATCAAACTGCCGCAGCGCCTGCCCC
Organism: Lachnospiraceae bacterium; assembly: GCA_963633805.1. GTDB lineage: Bacteria > Bacillota > Clostridia > Lachnospirales > Anaerotignaceae > Anaerotignum_A. The sequence goes on from CAVGZD010000059.1 coordinate 2,086, forward strand.
GCCCGCAGATTGCCGTAGCTATCCAGATATTCCTCAAAGGCAATCATAAAGTCATACTGCATGACGATGCAGCGCGTCCGCAAAATCTCCTTCCAATCCGCCGTTCCCAGCTCCGCATCCGCCGCCTGCGAGAGCACCTCATCCAAGGCATTATTGGCAGCCTCCAGCATGCGGCTGTTGCCCACCTGATCGGGATAATAAACAGAGAAAAAGCCATCCCCGTCCCCGATGGCGTAGCGCGTTGCCAAAAGCACATCGCCATCCGCCTGATCCTGCTCGGCAAAGGGCAGCTCCATCAGGGCATAAAAAAAGTTATGGCCACTTGTTCCCCGCAGCCATAACTCTCCTGTCTGTACAATCGCAGCTATGACCAAAGCAACAATGACAAAATTCGTAATTTTGTATGATTTCATTTGATCCCACCGCTTTTTCTATATGATTTTCCGTTTTATCCATGAATCTCCGGCAGACCCGGCAGCGCAATCATCCGCTGCAGCTGCGTTTTTACATCAGACGATACCCGCTTGACAACCGTTTCCAGAACGATCTCCGGCTCGGCATCCTCCGTCTGCGTCAGCGCAATGGTGATATGATTATAGCCCATCTCCAGGGGGAGGGTCGTGCTGAATAAGCCCAGCGAACCGACCGTCAGGCTGTCGCTGTAGACCTCCTCCAGCTCCCCTGCGGCATTTGGCTGCGTGATCGTGCAGAGAATATCCGCATAAGGCGTTGCTTCGCCATAGACCACGCGGCTGTCCTGAAAGGTGCATTCCGTCTCTTCCTCTTCCATCGCCAAGCCGCTGGTGATCGTCAGGGAAGGCTCCGCCGCAAGCGCATGGACAGGAGAAAAGCAGCAAAATAGCGCCAGAATCATGCCCAGCAGTCCCTTTTGATATGTCTTCATCTCCGTCACCTCCCTATCAATCACAATATACGGCATTTCGTCACAAAAGCGGAACATCCTGTGCTCCCAATCGCTCCTGCGACCCTATATCTGGTAGTATACCCTATAAATGTTACAATCGTGTTACAACTTGCTTACAGTTTACTAACATTCTTTTCCAGACAAAACGTAGTGCTTCCGTCTTCCGTCCGCTCAGGACTGCTGGGGGATATTTTCCGCATTTTCATATTCCAATTCAGGGCGCTCCTTCGGAAACCACATCGTCATGGTCGTGCCCTTGCCGTATTCGCTCTCGGCGGTCAGCCTGCCGCCGTGGCTCTCCATGATCTCCTTAGCGATGGCAAGCCCCAGCCCCGTGCCGCCCATCGCACGGCTTCTCGCCTTATCCACGCGATAAAAGCGTTCGAAAATGCGCGGCAGATCCTCGCGGGAGATGCCCATGCCCGTATCCTTTACGCAGATCTTGAAATATTGCTCATCCTCCGTGATATAAATGCGGATCTTCGCCTGCTCCAAGCTGTATTTGATGGCATTCGTCACGATATTATTCACAACCTGCCCCACGCGGTCGCGGTCGCCGTAAATCACAACATCATGCGCGCAAGGCTCGAAGCTCAGCTCCTGATGCTTCGCCTCGGCATGGATGCGGTTCTGGCGCACGGTCGCGCTCAAAAAGTCGTTCATTTCGATCTCCGTAATATCCAGCCGCACCTGCTTGTTGTCAAAGCGCGTCAGCTGCAGGAGGTCGCGCACCAAAAACGCCATGCGATCCGCCTCGCTGTCGATAATGCCCAGAAAGTCCATGGCAATTTCCTTGTCGTCAATCGCGCCGTCCAGCAGCGTTTCCGCATAGCTTTTCACGGTCGTCAGCGGCGTGCGCAGCTCATGCGATACGTTCGCCACAAATTCCTTGCGCATATCATCCAGCTTTTTCTGCTCCGTAATATCCTGCAAAACGACCACAACGCCCTCGATTTCCCCCGCCGTATCATAATAGGGGGAAAAATTGGCATTGAGAAACTGCTTGCCCACCGGGAAGATGACCTTCTTGGAGGGCTCATTGCCCAGATCCAGATAAACCGCGGAATTGATATCATAGGCGCGGATAAACTGCGTGAAATCCATCGTCATCTCCTGTACGCCGAGCATATCCATCGCCGCCGCGTTCGCCAGCATCAGATTGCCGTCCTTATCGAAGGAAATCACGCCGTCACTCATATTATGCAGCAAAATCTCCAGCCGATTCTTCTCGCGGGAAATTTCCGACATGTTTTTCGTCAGCTCCGAAGCCATGTAATTGAAGCTGCTGGTCAGCTGACCGATCTCATCGCCGCTGCGCACCTTCAGGCTCTGATTCAGGCTGCCCTCCGCCAGATTTTTCGCACCCTTCGTCAGCGCCAGAATCGGTCCCGTCAGGGTCTGCGCGAACACATAGCCCATCACCGCCGCCAGAAACAGCGCGATCGCCACCGCCGCAACGATGATGCGCGTCGTCTCGTTCAGGCTGGTCTGCATATCGCCCGCGTCCAGTCTGGTGTATACGATATAGGTCGTCTCGGCGTCGCCCTGCCCCACCTGCACCGGCACGGCATAGCTCATCCATTCCTTCAACAGCCCGAAGGTATCCGTCCCCTTCTGCCGGGCGGAAAAGGAGCTTGTGCCGTTCATGGCAACGATAATGGATTGATCGGTATATTCGGGATAAGGCCCCTGCCGCACCGTAGTCGAGGCAATGGTATCCCCGTCGGCATCAAGGATATTCCCCTGAATGCCCACGGCATTGCTGACCGTCTCCAGAAGCCGCTCCTGAAACTCCGCAGGATCGCCGCCCGCCACGACCTGTTCATTGATTCTTTCCGCATAAATTGCCAACTGCTCTCTGGATTTGTTGATCTCGATATTGCGCAGGCTCAGCAGGATATACGTCCCGCTGACGATCATCACAATCAGCACCAAGCCCAGATACATCACAATCAGCTTCCATTTAATACTACGCAAAAGTCACACCCTCGCCCTTTAACAGTCAAAATAATAGCCAACGCCCCGCTTGGTCAGGATATAGGCGGGTTTGTTCGGGGTATCCTCTATTTTCTCCCGCAGGCGGCGAATGGTCACATCCACCGTACGCACATCGCCGTAATATTCATAGCCCCAAACCTTTTCCAGCAGCGTTTCTCTGGTGAAGACCTGCCCCTTCTGCGCCGAGAGGAATTTCAAAAGCTCAAATTCGCGCAGGGTCAGATCGATGATCTTCCCATCCTTGCGCACCTCATACCGCTCCGCATTCAAATCCAGCCTGCCGAAATTGCCCTCGCCCGCAGGTGCATCCGCAGGCTCGTCCCGCACGACGGATTTGCGCAGATTCGCCTTCACCCGCGCCATCAGCTCCCGCACGCCGAAGGGCTTCGTCACATAATCATCCGCGCCAAGCTCCAGCCCCAGCACCTTGTCCAGCTCCTCCGCGCGCGCGGTCAGCATGATGATCGGCGTGGATTTTTTTTCGCGGATCTTTTTGCATGCCTCGTAGCCGTCCATCTTCGGCATCATGATGTCCAGCAGGATGAGGTCGGGATTTTCCTCCAGCGCCTTTTTTACGCCTTCCTCGCCATCTGCCGCCGTGATGACCTGATAGCCCTCTTTTTTCAGATTAAACGCAATAATATCGACAATATTTTTTTCATCGTCCACAATCAGTATTTTTCTGTCCATTTTCCGCTTCTCCCTTCGGAAATTCTTCTGCTCTCTGCCATATTGTTTCCATTATAGCGCAAAAGCCGAAAAAAGTAAATAAGACCCGCAAGAGCAAAAATGGGGAGATCCCCGAAAGCCGAGGACTCCCCCTTTCTGCGGCAATTTCTACGATTCTGCCGCCGCCAGCATGGTCTCGATCGCCGTGCCGTAGCCCTTTGTCGGATCGTTTACCATCACATAGGTCACAGCCCCGACCAGCTTGCCGTCCTGCACGATCGGACTGCCGCTCATCCCCTGCACGATGCCCCCGGTCAGCCGCAGCAGCCGCGCATCGGTAATGGAGATGGTCATGTCCTTATGATTTTTGCCCGCATCGCGCTTCACCGATTCAATCTCGATGGCGTAGGGCTTCACCTCGCCGCCCTCCAGATCGGACAGCAGCACCGCCTCGCCCTTTTGGATTTCATCCATCGCGGCGATGGGCAGTGCATCGGCGGCAAAGGCGTCCCCGGAGCAGCTTCCGTAGATGCCCGCGACCGTGTTTTTCTCGATCACAGCCAGCTTTTCCTGCAAATCCACCTCGCCCGTCAGCTCGCCCGGCACGCCCTTTTTCCCCTTGACGATTTCCGTCAGCGTAGAGGATACCAGCGAGCCTTGGCGAATGGTCGTCAGATCGCCCGTATCCACATCATATACGCCATGCCCCAGCGCACCGAAGCGTCCGCTTGCGGGGTCATAATAGGTCACTGTGCCGATGCCCTGAATGCTGTCGCGAATCCACGCACCGATTTTGTACGTCCCGTCCGCCACGCTGTAGACAGGCGTAATGCTGACCTGCTTTTGCCTGCCGTCCCGCTCCAAAAGCAGCGTCATGCTCTCCCCGTCGCTTTCCTCCACCGCTTCCAGAAGCACCTCCTTATTTTCCAGCATTTTCCCGTTTGCCTGCAAAATCAGGTCGCCGATTTCCAGCACGCCCTCGCTCGGCTCATAGCTTTGGTTATCCTGCCCGGTCACAAAGCCCGTCCCCAACACCAAAAGCCCCTTCGTATCCATCGTCACGCCGACCGTCCTGCCGACCGGCACAAGCTCCGTCTGCGGCAAAACCTGCGCCTGCACGGTTTTCAGCGGAACTGCGTTGCAAAGATAGAAGGTCACATCCGCGCTGCCGACCTTCTTCGGCTCGGCGGTGATGGCTGTGCCCAATTCCAGATGGAATTGATCCGCCAGCGGCTCTGTCGTGATGCCCAGCACGCCGATGCTTTCCTCGGTTTTTGCCGAAATGGGCAGCTTCGTCGTCCATTCCAGCGATCTCCCCTGCGTCAGCGTGAGCTTTTCGGGCAAAAGCCAACCCATGCTGCACCAAAGCAAAAAAGGGATGAAAACCAGAGCCGCGGGAAATACTGCTTTTGAAAACCACCTTCCTTTTTTGAACCGCATTTTCTCCACTCCCGACTGCTTTATTTTGGAACAAAATTCTGCAAATTTTTCGTTCCAGACTTACTCTGTCCGAAGCAAAGAGCCGCTATACAGCCCAAAAGCACCAGAAATAAACAGCGCAAGGCTGGCTCAAGGGCGGCGCAGATTGGAAATGATTTCCAAGCTATTACAATATGCATAAAAATTGCGAAAAGCAGGGCTGATATTATGTATCCCGATCGCAAGCAAAATCAAAACCCTCCGTCAGACCCAATGCTCCAGCATCCTTTGCAGCATGATCTGCATATTCGTGCGTTCCACCGTTTCCGCGGCAACCAGCCCCGTCCTGCCGACCTCCTCGCCGCCGATGGTATACACCAGCTCGCCGACCTTCGTTCCCGCCTGCACAGGCGCATCCAGATTCGGCAGAACCTCGACCTTCGTTTCCCATTCGCCGCCCGCATCCTTCTTCATCAGAATCGAGATCTCCTCCTGCACCGCCGCGCCGACCGTATCCTGCATGCCCTTCGTCACGGGAATGCGCTCGACCTCCTCGCCCACAGGCAGCCCCTTTTGCGCGCTGTAATTGGCAAAGCCGTAGTCAAGGAGCTTCATCGTTTCCTGAAAACGCAGCTTGAAATCCGGCGCCGCCATTACCACGCCGATCAGGTGCAGCCCGTTGCGCTCCGCCGTCCCGGAAAGGCAATAGAGCGCCTTGCCCGTAGAGCCGGTTTTCAGCCCCGTCGCCCCTTCGTACCATTTGATCAGCTTATTGGTGTTCGTCAAGCCAAATTCCGATTCGCCCTTGCGCGTTTTATGGGTGATGGTGTCCTGCCAAGTCGCCGTGTAATCCTGGATCTGCGGGAAACGCTGCATCAGCTCGCGGCTCATCAGGGCGATATCATAGGCGCTGGTTTCGTGCCCGTCCGTGTCCAGCCCGCAGGCATTTTCGAAATGCGTGTCCTGCATCCCCAGCTCCTTCGCCTTCTCGTTCATCCGCTCCACAAAGGCTTCCTCGCTTCCTGCGACAAATTCCGCCATCGCCACAGCCGCGTCATTCGCCGACGCAATCGCGATGCATTTCGTCAGATCGGCGGCGGTCTGCGTTTCCCCCGACTCGAGGAAAACCTGCGAACCGCCCATGCTTGCGGCATGCTCGCTCACCTGCACGCTATCCTCCCAGCCGAACTGCCCGTTCTCCTGCGCTTCATAGATCAGCAGCAGCGTCATGATCTTTGTGACACTGGCGGGTGGCATCGCCTCATGGCTGTTTTTCTCATATAAAACCGCGCCCGTCCCGACGTCCATCAGCACAGCACTCTTGCTCTCCAAGGGCAGCGCATCCTCCTGCCCATAGACCGTCGGCATCGCGCCGATCAGCAGAAGCAGCACCGCCATGCACGATATGATCCCTTTCCCAATCCCTTTCATCGCTTGGATTCCTCCTCAAATACCTCTTATCCTCACTCTATGTCTCCCCGCCAATGGAATATGCTTTCCGCGCGGAAATTTCCGAAAACTTTTGCCCCTCGCGGGAACTTTCGCGGCGGCCCTCGTCAAAGGAAGTAGAAATTGACAGCGGGAGCGCGGTTTTCGCGGCAATCCCCTTCTTTGCGACAAAAAAACTGATATACTTGAGTAGGCTCCGCTTAAGAAAGCATTGTTTCTATTTTTATTGCCTTCTTAAGCGGAACTGCAAGTGTGTCCCGATGAGAAGGCATACATTTTTCATTCAGAATACCGCAAACGATCGCTTCGCAAGGATTTATGCGGTTTCGATGCTTTCTGATTCGGACACGCTTTTCGAAAAAAGCCAACAAAGGAGGTTCATCCTATGAAATATCAATTTTCAAAAAAATACAGTGTTCCGCCATCGCCTGCATGGCTGCGCTGCTGCTCTGCCCGCCTGCCTCGGCCTCGGCGGCATATTTTGCGGACATCAGCCAAGTTCCTTGGAGCGGCGGCGAGGCTTCCATCTATCAGGCAAGCGCCCTCGGGCTGATGGTCAGCGAGGTGCGGGACGGTCTGAGCTATGTCCGCCCGCGCGATTCCGTTTCCCTCTGCGAAACGGCACAGCTTGCCTATAAGCTGCTGCTCAATACGGGACGCACGGCAGATGCAAGCTATTATGTATCGAAATGGAATGCCACGCTTTCGCAGTACGGCATCCCCAACTGGGCGCGTCCCGCCATCTCCTTCTGCTTGGAGACTGGCATCGTCACGACCTCGGAGCTGGGCAGCTTTATGCGCAATGGCTCTCCCGCTGCCGCGACAAGGGAGCAGACGATCAAAATTCTCGGTCGTGCGCTGGTCTATGGCGTTCCCTCCTACACCTTTGGCGGCACGCTTTCCGATTTCACGGATAGTGACTTTATTGCAGCCGATGCACGCCCCTACGTTCTCCTGCTGGAAAAGGAAGGGGTCGTAAACGAGGATACTCTCGGCAAATTCAACCCGAAAAAGACCATCAACCGCACGGAGACTGCCGTTCTAGTCTCTAATCTCTATCCTCTGCTGCGCTCGCAGAGCAGTGCCGTGCCTTCTTCCAGCAAAGGCAGACAGATCCGCGAGCTGGCGAATGGCTATGTCGTTCTGCGCGACAGCACGGAGTATTATTATTTCGCAAGCTCTGTGAAATATACCCTGAACGGTCGCACCTCCTCCCTGAGCGAGCTGCAAACGCTCAATCGAGATGGAACGATGGTCAATGTCACGCTGACGCTGGACGGCGCAAAGCAGGTGACCGCCATCACCGCGGATACCTCCACCCAGAGCAACACGGAGGGGAAGATAACAACGTGACGCGGCATATCTCCGACGCTGGGCTGCTGACGCTGGACGGGGATCGTATTTTCAATATCAAGGACGTGGATGATGTCACGATCCGTATCAATAGCAAGTCCCGCTCCTATGATGCAATCATGCAGCTGCATGATAACGGCGATGCAATGGATGCCGTTCTGTCGCTGGATAAAGACGGCTATGTCACAAGAATCACCATTACTACAAAGAGAAAAGTCACAGATTCCGACCGCAACAATAGCGACAAAAATAAGGATGAGGACGGCAAAATCGATTCCATGCGCGATCGCAGCTCGTTCAAGGGCGAAATCACGGTCGATGGTGAAAAATACACCATGGAAGATGTTGACGATGTGGATATCGATGTCACAGATGGCGAAAAACCATCACAAAATGGGATGATCTGCTGGATGCCGTGATGGATGAGGACAAGACCATCGAGGTTTCCCTGACAATCAAGAATGATTATGTCGCGGATATTGACGGCGAAGTGACGAAGGTAGAGGGACGCTTGGTCGGCTGGTCGAATAACTATCTCAAGCTGAAGGTGGATGGCACGACCTATGCCTATAAATTCACTGCCAGCAAGGCGGACGATATTTCCGTGGATATCAGCGGTCTGCGCTCTGTGGATACGCTGGAGGAGCTGATTGATTATCTGGACGATAAAGATCCGGATCTGGATAAAAAGGTCACCTGCACGCTGACCCTGACGCTGGATGGCGGCAAGATCGATGATGTAGACGGAAAATACAGCGACTAAGCGGAAAGAGGCAAGGACCTAAGCCCTACAAAGACCTTGGGGACTCTGTCCCCAACTCCCCTGCGAGGGGAGTTCCTCCCCTCGACCCCGTTTGGCAAACGCATGGCATGCGTTTGCGGGTACAAATTGCAATACAATACAAAAACCGCTTGTGAATCGGAACGCACAATTCCCCTTTTCACAAGCGGTAATTTATGCCAGAATACCTCATTCCTGCCCTCCGCAGGAGCGAGAATCGCTCCTGCACAACCAGGGTCAAGGGGCATGATGCCCCTTGTGGGGTTTGAGGCAAAGCCCCAAGGTCTTAAGGGGTTTGGGGCAGAG
>CAVGZD010000060.1:0-10892 GCA_963633805.1 Lachnospiraceae bacterium
CCTGCGGGAGATTTCCTTGTATCCGCAGTCTTTCCGCTATTTCAGCTCTTGTATGTTTTCTTATCGGGACACACCTAAAACGAGGGTTTACGGCATTTTGATGTTTTCTCGTTTGGATGCGCCTTGCGGGAAATCATCCCTTTTTTTGCAGAGAAAATGTGTCAGATATAGCGAATTTCTGTAAAATTTTTAGTAAATTTGTATTGACAAGCGAATCCCGATGGATATAATAGGATAAAAACGCAAGGAGGTACGAAAAAATGAACAAAATACATTCCCCTTTCAGATATGATTATGTAGGCAGCTTTCTGCGCACAGAGCCGATCAAGCAGGCAAGAGCAGACTTTGCTGATGGAAAAATTGATGCGCAGCAGTTGCGTGCGATTGAAAATCAGGAAATTACAAAGCTGGTGGCTAAGCAGAAGGAGCTTGGCTATCATGCGATCACAGATGGTGAGTTCCGCAGAAGCTATTGGCATCTGGATTTTATGTGGGGCTTCCAAGGCATCGAGCATATCGAGCTTGACCATGGATATTTCTTCCACGGCGAGGAAACCACGCATGGCTCTATCGCGGTCAGCGGCAAGATCAGCGGGGAGAATCATCCCTTTGTAGAGGATTACAAGTTCCTCAAGCAGTTTGAGGATGAAAATACGGTGGCAAGGCAGACCATGCCCGCGCCCGCGCAGCTTCTGGCGGAGCTTTTCCGCGAGGATAACGGCAAGAATACCCTGAAGTTCTATCCGGATGAGGAAGAACTGCTGCAGGATATTGCAAAGGCGTACCGCAGGGGGATTGCGGATCTTTATGCTGCAGGCTGCCGCAATATTCAGTTTGACGACTGCACATGGGGCATGCTCTGCGATCAGGGCTATCGGGATTTCTGCGCGAAGGAGGGCATTTCCGTGGAGGATATTGCCGAAAAGCAGCTTCGCCTGAATAATCTCGCGCTGGAGGGCAGACCTGCCGATCTGACTGTTACCACGCATGTTTGTCGCGGGAATTATCACTCCACATGGGCGTCCTCCGGCGGCTATGAGCCGGTTGGGAAGTACCTTTTCGCAAGGGAAAATGTGGATGCTTTCTATCTGGAATTTGACGACGAGCGCTCCGGCGGTTTTGAGCCGCTTCGCTTTGTGGCGGAGGGCAAGAAGGTCGTTTTGGGGCTGATTACATCGAAATCGCCCAAGCTGGAAAACAAGCAGCAGATCATCGCACGCATCCACGAGGCGGCGCAGTTCGTTCCGCTGGAAAATCTCTGCCTCAGCCCGCAGTGCGGCTTTGCATCCTGCGAGATCGGCAATAAGCTGACGGAGGACGAGCAATGGGCAAAGCTGAAGCTGGTGAAGGAAATCGCCGATGAGGTCTGGGGATAATGCTTCCTCTGCATGGCACTTTGCGGCGTTTACAAAAAGTCATTCTTGTTCTTGACAGGCATGGGTCAAAATGATATATTTCAGAAAAGGGTCTGTCTATTTTATGCAGCGACACAAAGGAGAAATGCAGTATGAAAATTACAAACGACATTCGCTATATCGGCGTGAACGACCATGAAATTGATTTATTTGAGGGGTAGTATGTCGTGCCGAACGGCATGGCATACACTTCCTATGTGATTTTGGATGAAAAGATTGCCGTGATGGATACGGTGGACGCGCATTTCGGTGAGGAATGGCTTGGCAAGCTGCAGGATGCGCTGGGTGATCGCAAGCCCGATTATCTGATTGTGTAGCATATGGAACCGGATCATTCCGCAAATATCCATGTATTCGCGGAGCAATATCCACAGGCGCAGATTGTGGCTTCCGCAAAGGCTTTTGTGATGATGAAGCAGTTTTTCGGCACGGATTTTGCGGAGCGTCGGATCGTTGCTGCGGAGGGGGACATGTTGTCCCTCGGAACACATGTTTTGACGTTCGTGGGCGCGCCGATGGTGCATTGGCCGGAGGTGCTCATGACATATGACGCCGCAGACAAGGTGCTGTTTTCTGCGGATGGCTTCGGCAAATTCGGTGCGCTGGATGCCGAGGAAGAATGGGATTGCGAAGCGCGGCGGTATTATTTCGGCATTGTCGGCAAATATGGCGCACAGGTGCAGAGTGTGCTGAAAAAGGCGGCGGCGCTGGATATTCAGACGATCTGCCCGCTGCATGGACCTGTTTTGCAGGAAAATCTGGCGCATTATCTCCATCTGTATCAGCTTTGGTCTGCCTACGAGGCGGAGGATGAGGGCGTGCTGATTGCGTATACCTCTGTTTACGGAAATACGAAGCGCGCGGCTGAGGAGCTTGCGGAAGCGCTTCGCCGGAAGGGCTGCCCTGCGGTCGTGACCTGCGATCTGGCGCGGGAGGATCTGGCGGAGGCAGTGGAGGAGGCCTTCCGCTACAGCAAGCTGGTTTTGGCGACAACGACCTACAATGCGGGGATTTTCCCTGTGATGGAGCATTTTATCTCTGTGCTGACTGGGCATAATTACCAAAAACGAACGGTTGCTTTTGTGGAAAATGGCAGCTGGGCGTCCACGGCGACAAAGGTGATGAAGGAAATGTTTGCCAAGAGCAAGGAGATTACCTTTGCGGATACGACGGTACAAATCCTGTCTGCCCTGAGCGAGGAAAGCAGGGGGCAGATTGCGAAGCTGGCAGAGGAGCTTTGCGCGAAATAATGCGAAATGCATCCCTGTATTTCACCTGCAATCGGTGAAGTGCATTGCGGAAAGCATCATCTGATTTTATGGGATAAATCGGATGGTGCTTTTTTGCGTGAACCTCCATGACGTATTTGTATTGACAAGAGAAAGTCGCATTGCTATAATCAATGCATATACCTCTTATGGTATCTGGGGGTGAAAAAATGAGGCAATGTATGGATTCTGACAATTTGCATCGCAGGCTGAAAAAAATCATCGGGCAGGTGCAGGCGATTGACCGCATGATTGATGAGGATGTGCCCTGTGAGGACATTCTGGCGCAGATCAATGCTGCAAAATCGGCGTTGCATGGCTGCGGCAAGGTGGTGCTGGAGGGGCATATCAGGCATTGCGTGCGGGATGGGATCGAGCACGGGGATGCGGATAAGACGATTGAGAGCTTTACGAAGGCTGTCGAACGTTTTTCGAATATGACATGATCGAATAGGGTGGCTGTTTGCCGCGATTGATTTGGAAATAAGAAATTTTTTGCCGCGGGGTCTTGTAGTATAGGTCTTGCGGCTTTTTTGTATATAGAAAACTATGCGTTGGGCGTGCGGTTTGAAAGACTATGGCGAGGTGGGCAATGGCTACACCTACGCCGCCTATGAGATCCAAAAGGGCATCGGGCTTGGTTGGGATGTCACGGGGATTGATTAAAAGCGGCTTGACCTCCTGTTCTCCAAGCCCTGGACGAGCGACGGACGCACCTTCCGCGACCGCTGCTGGACGAAGAAGCAGGAGCTGGTCGACGCGGTGCAAAAGGAGCTGGTGCAGGGCATGCTGCGGGGAAGATCACGGAAAATATCCGCAAGCGTTTTGGGGTCAGCCGCTATCAGGCGGCAAGGCTGGTGCATACGGAGACGATCTGCTTCAACGCCATCGCCGCAAAGGAACCGGTTGCTGTCTTTCCGAAGGAGAGGTTCTAAAAGCTGTTGACTCTGGTGTGGATGAAGCCGGTCGGCATAAGTCCAAAAGCGATGGGTTTTCCAAAGTTGGCTCTGCAAGGCGGCGTAGGACACTGCTACGGATCGTGACGACCCTGATCAAAAACGCCCAGGAAGGCGATCTAGTGTACCATTTTATGGCAAGAAAATATACCATTTTCGCGATATTTCAACAGAATTGCAGCAGAATTGCGGCAGGGGGCGGCGGCTTCGCTTATCCAGAGATTCCCCTTTGCTTTTTCGACAAAAGCGTGCTATGCTTTGGACTGTAAGCAAAATAACGACAACGCACGGAGGGGAAGAAAAATGAAAAAGTACACAGTATCCATGCAAGCGCAACAGACAGTAGAGCAGATCATCTGCAACGGCTGCGGCAGGGAGATCCCCTTGGAGTGGGCAGATTATTTTCATGGAGAGAAAACATGGGGCTATTTTTCCAATCAGGATGGCAGACGGGATAGCTTCGACCTCTGCGAGGACTGCTATCGGCGGATGGTCGAGGGCTTTGCGGTGAAGCTGCAGGAGGATGCAGGGGAGTGAGCAAGGCTTGCAGTATGCGATGAAGGGCTTGCTGATCGGTTCGCGGAGCGATGAGAGGTTTAGGCTGTCGGCAGGGCGAGATTCGTGTATATTGCATGTAGTATGCGATACAGGTCCCGCAGACGAGTTCACGGAGCGATGAATGGTTTGGGTTGTCGGCAGAGTTGGACATGTGTATATTGCGTATAGTATGCGATACAAGCTCTGCTGACAAGATTGCGAAGTGATGATAAAATCAACAAAAAGGGTAAAGACGATTCCTTTTGGTCTTTACCCTTTTTTGCATCCAAATAAGCAGAAGAATCAGAACAGCCCGGTGAAATCAAACACTGCGAAATAATCCTTCGGCGTTTCCGCGCGGCGCAGCAGCTTCACACTGCCATCCTCGCAGAGCAGCAGCTCCGCGGAGCGCAGCTTACCATTGTAATTATAGCCCATCGCATGGCCATGCGCGCCGGTATCGTGGATATAGAGGATATCGCCGATGTCGATTTTCGGGAGCATGCGGTCGATGGCGAATTTATCGTTATTCTCGCACAGACCGCCCGTCACGTCGTATTTATGGTCGCAGGGGGCGTCCTCCTTGCCCAGCACGGTGATATGATGGTACGAGCCGTACATCGCGGGGCGCATCAGGTTTGCCGCGCAGGCATCCAGCCCGATATATTCCTTATAGATATGCTTTTCATGGATCGCCTTGGCAATCAGGCAGCCGTAGGGCGCAAGCATGTATCTGCCCATTTCTGTATAGATTGCAACATCGTCCATGCCTGCGGGGGTGAGGACCTCCTCGTAGACCTTCCGAACCCCTTCGCCGATTGCCATGATATCGCAGGGCGTTTCGTCTGGCTCATAGGGGATGCCGACCCCGCCGGAAAGATTGATAAAAGCGATATGGATATCCAGCTTTTCCTTCAGATCCACCGCCAGTTCAAAGAGGATCTTCGCCAGCATGGGATAATAGTCATTCGAGCTGGTGCTGCTCGCCAAGAAGGAATGAATCCCGAAGTGCTTCGCGCCCTTTTCCTTGAGCATTTGGAATGCCTCGGTCAGCTGCGCCTTCGTCATGCCGTATTTCGCCTCGCCGGGGTGATCCATAATGCCGTTGCTGGCTTGGAACACGCCGCCGGGGTTATAGCGGCAGCAGACGGTCTCGGGGATGGGAGCCAGCTTTTCGAAGAAAGGGATATGGGTGATGTCATCAAAATTGATGATCGCCCCCAGCTTGCTTGCCAGCGCAAAATCCTCCGCCGGGGTCATGTTGGAGGAAAACATGATATCCTGCCCGTGGTAGCCGATGGTGTCTGCCATCATCAGCTCCGTCAGGGAGGAACAGTCCGCGCCGCAGCCCTCCTCCTTGAGGATCTGCAAAATACCGGGCGTCGGGGTCGCCTTTACGGCGAAATATTCGCGGAAGCCGCGATTCCATGCAAAAGCCTTGTTGACCTGTCTTGCATTTTCGCGGATACCCTTCTCATCGTAGAGATAGAAGGGTGTGGGATATTGCTGCATGATTTTTTTAACCTGTTCTAAGGAAACAAAAGGTCTTTTCATTCTTACGATACTCCTTTTTGTGTGATTCACGCTGTGTTTTCAAAGGTCTATTATAGCAGAGCTTGCCCGCCTTTGCAATCTGCTCTTTTTCGACAAATCATTGGTAAAATTTCCCATATTTTTTCTTTCTTTTCACTTCCTCTTTCCTTTTTATGGGCAGGTGTTGTATAATGGAAGAGGGCAATATGAAAAGAAAGGAGAGGTATGAAATTTCCTTTTGGAATGATCATACAGGGGGCAAGGATGCGAAAAATACGAAAGAGGTTATTGGCAGTATTTTGCTCGTTTGTGATCGGGATATCTTCCGCTTCTGTCTGTTTTGCGGGCACACAGGAAGCGGATCCCTATGAGAATGTTGATTTATTGGAAACCGTAGTCAATACATATCCTGACAGCACCGCAAAGGTTTCTCCGGGACAATGGGAATTTGCAAAATGCTTGGGAGATATTTATTACTCATATCTTTTTGAAAAAAACAGCATCATGTATGAAGATGCATGGGAGGCATACAGGCAGTATAAGCGATCGATTTGCGACCAAAACGGTGATTTTCGTATAGTTCCTAAGCAGGGGATTGCAAATGTGATTTTGTTTGCGACGCTGTTTTCTATTGATGCAAGGGATATTTGCGGGTATTCCTTACCGGATGAATTGCTGGGGGAAGAAAATATGCAGCAGATAGAATCGGAAGGGATCGAAAGCATCTGCTCTTCCTATATCGCCTTGACCTGTCATGATGCGTATCGGGCGATGAGCAAAGCGGAGCAGGAATACTTGTTGGAAAAAATTTTGACCTATTGCTATGAGGATATTGCCGAAATCTCGCCCGCCTTGGCTGCGTCGGCAAATTCTGATCGTGACGCGGAAGTGCAGAAATGGCAGGAAAGTAGGATCGATCAGTTAGTGCAGATCTACCAGAATAAAGCCTGCACAACAGAGGAAATGGCGCAAATGATTCACGCGGCATCTATTCTGGGCGTGGACGTATCGAATGATGCGCGTTTCTCGAAGGATCAGAAAAATATTCTGCGGGAATTTTATAGCGGTGTTGCATCGGAAATAAAACAAGAAAAAGAAATCGGCGCAGAGTGGTTGACAAATGTGTTCCATGCATTATTGAGCCGTGAGAACTTTCTGCGGCAGGAGGACAGTCTGTATTTTTACGGAAACAGAAGCCTGTATGCGGATGACAATTACATCAGTACCGAAATCTATCGTTATCTCTGCGAGGAAAGCGATATTGCAAACCATTGGTCAAAGCAAGCATTCATTCGGATGATTCTGGACAGCGAAATTCCCTATTGCTATGCGCAGGATAAAAACATATCTCCGAATGCCGCAATGACAAGGGGCGAATTTATTACATGGCTTAGCCAAGCCGAGCGTATGCGGACAAGCGATAAAAATTACTTCTCCGATTTAGAGGGAGACAGCCTGAGCCCGATCGTGAATGGCTTTTTTGAGGAATGCGTTTTTTTGCCATATCATGCGCAGAGCCAAAGAAAAAGTTTTCTCTCCTACTATTGGGGGGAGAATTTTGAGGCGGATCAACAGATCACCCGAGAAGAAGCCGCGTTTTTGATTGCTTGCACATGTAGAAATATGGAGATCGATCCGCAGATGCAGACGGAGGATTTTCCGGAAGCTTTCTCTGCATTTCAAGATCATGAGGATTGTCAGGAGCGGTATGTGAGTGCGATACAATTTTGCGTTGGTCGCAGATTGATCACCGGACGGGAGAATAGATTGAATCCCAAGGCAGCCTTGACAAGATCGGAAGCCGTAACGCTGATCAACGGAAAACGGTAAAGCGGTATCACCTTCGATGAACAGGTCTCCGCTCGCAGAGTTCTCGAAGCGCAGTTTGAGGCGATTTTCAGGAAGACGACCACTGCGTGCCTAAAGGCGCGTCAAAGGAGGATAAAGCAAAAATCGTCCAAAATCCGCTTTGAAAAGAGAGTGAGCCTTTGTGCATCAAAGGTACAGTAATGCGATTATATAGTAAATGATATGGAGCAGGTGTCATGAAGGAAGTTTATAAGCAGCTGAACAAATTTGATTTTAAGGTACTGATTTTTGATCTGGTCAAGTCGATTCTGATCTATCTCGCGGTGACCCTTGCGGCGCTCTGCCTGACGGATGCCTCCGTGATGAAGGATAATATTTTCGGGGTGTATATGCTCTCCGTCGCGCTGACCTCCACGGTCACAAGCGGCTATCTCTGCGGCATTTTGGCTTCTGTCGGTAGCGTGATCGGGGTCAATTTTTTCTTCACCTTTCCTTATTTTGCGCTCAATTTCGGCATCGCGGGCTATCCGATCACCTTTACACTTATGCTGCTGCTGTCCATACTGGTCAGCTTTTTGACGACGAAGATCAAAAAGGCGGCGATTCTCTCGGAGGAGGGCAAAAAAAGGGCGGAGACCCTCAATGAAATGAGTAAAGCCATCCTGACGGCGAATGATCTGGATGCGATCATAGAGATCTCCGCCAATTATTTTCATCAGGCTTCTCAGAGCAGCATCATCCTCTACCTTGGCTCGCCCATGACGCCGAAAAAAACCGCCATGAAGACCCTCGCTCCCGACCATGAGCAGATCCTGACCAGCATTCTGGAAAGGCAGGTTGCGGCGCAGGCGCTGGGTAGCGGGCGGATCACAGGGGCGAATGTGCAGGGGCGCAGCCAGAATTGCAGGGGGACTTATTTTCCGATCGTCACGGAGGAGGGCAGCTATGGCGTGCTGGGTATCCTCTTTGATGATATGAAGCCCATTCTGGATGATACATACAGCTATATCAACGTCATGCTCTCGCAGATGATTCTGGCGCTGCAGCGTCAGCAGGCTAATGAAAAGGCGCAGGAGATTCTGCTGGAAACGGAGAAGGAAAAAATGCGCAGCAACCTCCTGCGGGCGGTCTCCCACGACCTGCGCACCCCGCTGACGGGCATCATCGGTGCAACATCGACCCTGCTGGAAAATCATGGGCAGATCGATGCGCAGCAAAGCCGGAGGATGCTTCTGGATATCCAGCAGGATGCGGAATGGCTGATTCATATGGTAGAAAATCTGCTTTCTGTCACCCGCATCAGCGGCGGCAGTACGCAGCTGAAAAAGCAGGATGAGATCGTTGAGGAGGTCGTTGCCGAGGCGGCATCCAAGATCAGAAAGCGTTTCCCCGGCGTGAAGATAGATGTATCCGTGCCGGAGCAGCTTTTGATCGTCCCGATGGATGCGACGCTGATCGAGCAGGTACTCATCAATCTGATGGAAAATGCCATCCGCCATTCCGGCAGTACGCTGCCCATCGGGCTGCGCCTGTTCTGCAAAAAGAGCGGCGCGGTGTTCACGGTGTCCGACCATGGCAAGGGGATCGACCCCTCCCGCATTCCGGATCTGTTTGACGGCAAGCCATCGACCGGCTCCAGCGATTCCTCGCGCGGGCTGGGGATCGGTCTGTCTATCTGCAAGTCCATCATTCTTGCGCACGACGGCAAAATTTTTGCAAAAAATAACCAAAGCGGCGGTGCGAGCATCACATTCGTGTTGCCCATGAAAGGAGAACAAAGCGATGCAGAATAAAATCAAGATTATGATTATTGAGGATGAGGACGCGATCAGCAATTTTATCGCAACCACTCTGAAAGCAAACAATTATGCGCCGCTGCTGGCGAAAACCGCAGGCGAGGCGCTGTCCATGATCCCGTCCCACTGTCCGGACTTGATTTTGCTGGATCTGGGTCTGCCGGATGTGGATGGCATTGAGATTCTGAAGAAAATCCGCGAATGGTCAGCCACGCCTGTCATCGTTGTTTCCGCCCGCGGGGAGGAGCAGGATAAGGTGCAGGCGCTGGATCTGGGCGCGGATGATTATATCCCAAAGCCTTTCGGCACATCGGAGCTACTGGCGCGTATCCGTGCTGCGTTGCGCCATAGCGCGAAAAATGCCGCTGCCGCCGCAAATGAGGTTTTTGCAACGAAGGGTCTGCGCATCGATTTCGGCAAAAGATTGGTCACGGTGGACGGCAAGGATGTTCATCTGACGCAGATCGAATTCAAAATCGTTTCGCTGCTGGCAAAAAGCGCGGGGCGCGTGCTGACCTATGATTTCATCATCACGGAGCTATGGGGACCTTATGCCGTCAAGGATAACCAGATCCTGCGGGTGAATATGGCAAATATCCGCAGAAAGCTGGAGAAAAATCCCGGCTCACCGGAGTATATCTTTACGGAGGTCGGCATCGGCTATCGTATGACGGATGAGCCTTAAAGGTGCGCCCGAATTTTCTGATGATTTATCTGCATTTCATGCGAGCCGCAAGAGACTTGTCTGTCTGCGCGATCCATGCTAAAATAGGGGACAATGATTTGACCGCGCCATACTACGCAGGATCGGAGGAGGCTTGCAATGAAGGGGAGAAAGATTTTTTGTATCGTAACGCTGCTGCTTGCTTTTTTGTGTGGATGCACCACGCAGACGGCGCAGGAGCTGCCGCAGCTTGTCATCGGCTCGGATGAATACCGCCCCTATAACTATCGGGATGAGGACGGCAATCCGGCGGGCATCGATGTGGAGCTTGCGCAGGAGGCATGCAGACGGATGGGCTATGAGCCGATCTTCAAGCAATTTGATTGGAATAAACGCAATCTCTATCTTGCCACGGGCGAGGTGAGTTGCATATGGGATTGCTTCGCGATGGATGGGCGCGAGGAGGAATATGCTTGGGTCGTACCGTATATGTATAGCCGTCAGGTGGCTGCGGTGCTGCAAAACAGCGAGATGCAGCATCTGCCGGATCCGGAGGATAAGAATATTGCGGTCAGGGCTTCCTCCAAGGCGGAGAAAATTTTTCTGGAGCATACGGATGAAAATATCCCGATCGTGCGTAACGTATATTGCATGAACGAGCTGAGCGAGGTCATCATGGCGATGCGCAATAATTATGTAGACGCCTGTGCGGGACCTGAGGCGGCTCTGCGCGAGCAGATGGATCTGGATAACGTGCCGTATCGTTTTCTGGAGGAGGATCTGACGCATGGGAAGGTTGGCGTTGCTTTCGCGAAGGATAGCGATGCCGCTCTACGCACGCTGCTTGCCGAAACGCTGGAGGAAATGCGCGAGGATGGCACAACGGAGCGTATCCTGCAAAAATACGGCATCGA
>CAVGZD010000061.1:0-10613 GCA_963633805.1 Lachnospiraceae bacterium
AATGGGTTCCAAGGGATGAAATCCCTTGGCAGGGTGTGGGACAGAGTCCCACGGTTTTGGAGTTTTCAGGGCTTGGGGCAGAGCCCCAAGGTCTTGATTTTATAGCCATTTTTGGTTATTGTACCTTTATTTGGCGGTTTTGGCAATCACTTTTTGCGATTTTGCAGTCGAATCGGGTTGCTTTGCGTCATTTTACCGACTTTTGCGCAGGGAAGAAGCGTTCCATGCAGAGGATAACGATTTTCGCCATGATCACGCCGATCATCGCGCCAACGATCACATCCAGCGGGAAATGCACCCCCAGATAGAGCCGCGAAAAGCCCATCCATGCCGCAACGAGGTACGCCGCGATGCCCCATCTGCGGTCAATGGCGTAAAGCGCGGTCGCGGCAGCGAAAGCGGCGGAGGTATGTCCCGATGGGAAGGACGCATCCGCAAGCGGCGGAATCTGTATCGCGTAGCCCAAAAGGTCGTAAGGCCGCATACGATTGCACAGGGGCTTCAGGATCACGTTGCAGACAACAGCATTCGCCCCCAGCGAGAGCAGCACCAGCGCACCGCGCCACAGCCAGATGCGGTTTCGTATGCCGAGCAGCAGGAAAAGTGCGCCGATCGCGATCCAGAGGAAGCCGCCGTCCCCCAGCCGCGAGATGAGCGTCATACACGGGTCGAGCGCAGGTCGCACGCAGACCTCCCGTAGCCAAAGCAGCAGCTGCCCATCCAGCTCCAGTAAGTTTTCCATTTTTCATCCTCCTTTTTGCAAAGACCTTGGGGGCTTTGCCCCCAACACCCCCACAAGGGCTGCCGCCCTTGACCCGATTATGGCAAACGCATATCCATGCGTTTGCAGGTACAGATTTGGAATGAAATACAAAAACCGCTTGTGGATTGGAAATCACCATTTCCCCTTTTGCAAGCGGTATTTTTGCCAAAATATTTTATTTCTGCCCTCCGCAGGAGCATATGCTCCTGCGCTAGTGGGGTTCGAAGGGGATGAAATCCCCCTCGCAGGGGAGTTGGGGACAGCGCCCCCAAGGTCTTAAGGTCTTCTCTCACACCTCTCTGCGCCCCTCCAGCGCACGCGAAAGCGTAATCTCGTCCACATACTCCAGATCGCCGCCGACCGGCACGCCGTTCGCAATCCGCGTCACCTTCACCTCCAGCGGCTTGAGCAGCTTCGCAATATACATCGCCGTCGCTTCGCCCTCCACATTCGGGTTCGTCGCAAGGATGACCTCCTCCACCGTCCCGTCAATGCGGCTGACCAGCTCCCGCAAGCGAATATCCTGCGGCCCGATCCCGCTCAGTGGCGAGATCGCCCCATGCAGCACATGGTATACCCCGTGGTACTCCTTCGTGCGCTCATACGCCGCCATATCCCGCGGATCCTCCACGACCATGATCGTCTTATGATCCCGCTTGGGATTGCTGCAGACCGGGCAGACCTCATCCTCCGTCAGATTGCAGCAGACCGCGCAATAGCGCACCTCGTCCTTGGCCTGCAATATCGCCTCGGAGAGCGCCGCCACCTTCTCGCGCGGCATATGGATGATATGAAACGCCAGCCGCTGCGCCGATTTGCCGCCGATGCCCGGCAGGCTCGCCAATTCCTCGATCAATCTCGTGACCGGGTTGCCATATACATTCATAAAATCCCTTCTCGCCTCATCAGAACATGCCCATGCCGCCGGTCATTCTGCCCATCTCGTTGTTGTACATCTCCTCTACCTGACGGATGGCTTCATTGACCGCAGAAAGGATCAGATCCTCCAGCATCTCCACATCATCGGGATCGACCACATCAGGATTGATCTTCAGCTCCTGAATCTCCTTTTTGCCGGAGATCACGACCTTCACTGCGCCGCCGCCGCTGGTCATCTCCAGCGTTCTCGCCGCCAGCTCCTCCTGCTTTTCCATCATCTGCTTCTGCATTTTCTGCGCCTGCTTCATGAGGTTGTTCATATTCATGCCGCCCATGCCGCCGGGAAAACCGCCTTTTGCCATTTTCGATTCCTCCTAATTTTCATTCCTTTTTATTTATATCAAACCTCATCTGCCGATCAGGTTTATTCCATATCCGCTTCGGGCAAATACGTCCCCATCAGGCTGGCAAACTCCGCATCGTATTCCTCTGCTTCCTCCTCGCCCTTGCCGTAGGTCATTTCATACCACTTTTCGTACTCATCCTTCGTGGTCATGCGCAGCTCGAAGCTCTTGCCCGTTTCCTTTTCGAAAAGGGCTGCGACCTCATCCAGCTTTGGCTGAAGTATGCCCTCCAATGCGGAATATTTGCAGACAAGATAGACAAAATCGTCCTCCTTGAAGCCGATTTCCACCTCATTGAGCATGCCTTTGATTGCCGCGTCCTCCGTCTGTGTCCGCAGGATATGCCACTGCTCCTTGATTTTTTGCCGATCCTCCGGCAGAGCGGGCGGCTTACGCTTGGGCTTGGGCGGCTCCTTCGGCGCGGCGGGGGCTTGCCCTGCAACCGCCACCACCTGCACGCCCTCGCGAACCTTCCGCTCCAATTCGCCGACCCGCGCCATCACGGTGGTCAGATCCTTCTCCGTCCAAGGGGCGCAAAGCTTCATCAGCTCCACCTCCAGCAATATCCGCTCATTGGGGGCATAGCGCAGCTCCGCCTGCAGATCGGAAAATTTCCGGATCAGATAGATGATCTCCTCGGCGGAAAGCAGCTTTGCCGCCGCCTTGAGCCGCTCGGCATCCTCGGCGGAAAGATCGAGCACACGCTTAGGGTCGGGCAGGGTCGCCGCCATCAGCAGATTGCGCAGATGCAGCAGCATTTCCGCCACAAACTGCTTCACATCCCGCCCGGCGAGCAGCATTTCCTCTACTAGCTCCATCAGGCGCTTTGCATCCCGCCGGGACAGCGCCTCGCTCATCTCGAAGAAAACGCTCTGATCGACCGCCCCCATGATATCCTGCACCTTTTTCAGCGTGACCTCTTCCCCGCTGAAAAAGGCAAGGCATTGGTCAAGAATGCTGAGCGAATCCCGCATGGAGCCATCGCCCAGATGCGCCACATAGCGCACGGCGTCCGGTGCGACGTTATGCCCCTCCTGCGCCAGATAGCCCGTCAGCGCGGCGGCAATATCCTCCGTGGTGATGCGGCGAAAATCGAAACGCTGCACACGGGAGAGTATCGTCGCGGGAACGCGCTGCGGATCGGTGGTCGCCAAAATGAAAATAACGTGCGCGGGCGGCTCTTCCAGCGTTTTGAGCAGGGCATTGAAGGCGCTGTTCGAGAGCATATGCACCTCGTCGATGATATAGACCTTGAAACGCCCCTGCGCGGGGGGATATTTAACCTCCTCGCGAATCTCGCGGATGTCGTCCACGCTGTTATTGGAGGCGGCGTCAATCTCGATGACGTTCACGCTGCGCCCCGCGAGAATATCCTCGCAGACGGCGCAGACATTGCATGGCTCGCCATCCTCCGTGGGCTGCAGGCAGTTGATTGCGCGGGCGAAAATCTTCGCCGTGGAGGTTTTGCCCGTGCCGCGCGTGCCGCAGAAGAGATAGGCGTGGGAGACACGCCCCGTTTTCATCTGATTTTTCAGCGTGCGCACGATATGCTCCTGCCCGATCACATCCGCAAAGCGCTGCGGACGGAATTTCCGATATAAAGCCGTATATGCCACGCGCCCACCTCCCATTCTACATAAAAAAGACCTTGCCCTGCGGGGGATCGTCCGAGGGAAAAGCCCGAAATGCGCAGACAGCATCTCTTGCCCCGCCGCCATTTCCTGTTTTTCTCCCGAAGCCCACCCAAAGGTAAGGTTTTCCCTTGCACCAAGCCCCGCAAAATGCTGTTTCGCAAAGCCGTATTTTTTAGGGATCCGTGCGCCCACTGTTGCCGCATCGCCCCATGCGTTACCTTCTTCCATAGCTCCATCCGAGCACCCTTGCAACACACAGAAGGTGACTGCTTAGTGCTGCTGCCTTCCGACCCTGACACGGTTCACAGGCTCCTGTTGCGCAAGACCCGAACTTCATCACCACTTCCGAAGGGCAGACCATCAAGCCATACGTCGAAAGCGAGCATCACCCTCACTATAGCGGATTGTGAGTACAGGGCACCGCTGCCGCCCCGGCTAGCACGGAAATTTGAACGGCGCAAACGCACCGTTTTTCACAAAGTTATACATGCTATTATATCGGCTTCGTTTTCTCCTGTCAATGGAAACCTTCGCTGCAGGGCGCAAATCGGGCGAAAAAAAATATCCCCACGAGGAAGATGCGTCGTCCCGTGCGCGGATATTGTCAGTCTGTGATAGTTTTCCGGGCAAATTCCTGCGATTCTTTATTCAAAATTCCTCTTTACAATATGAAAAAAAAGGATAAACTGATAGAGGTGTACTGCCGCAGAGGCGGCAGTGCAAAAACCGGAGAAAAATGCCGAAAACAGACGGCTGTACCGGCATTTGACATGCAAAGCCGCTGCTCTACAAAAAAGAAAGGAAACACCCCCATGGACTATGATACCAAGCTCATCAATCTGGCGCTGGATGCGGGCGAGCTGATGCTCTCCTCCGGTGCGGAGACCTACCGCGTGCAGGATACCATGAAGCGCATCCTCTCCGTCGCGGGGCGGGAGAAGATCGAAGCGCTCGCCATGTGTACGCTTCTGATCGTCACGCTGCCGCGCGAGGAAAAGGGTCCGCTCTCCATGGCGCGCGCGGTCAAAAGCCGTGCTGTCAATTTTGAGAAGATTTGCGCCGTCAATGATATGTCGCGCGCCTTTGTCTCCGGGCAGATCGATATCGATACCGCGCTGATGCAATGTCATGAGATTTACAATGCGCCCAATTTCAGCTTCACTACCCGCGTGCTGGGCTATGCCATCAATGGCGCGGGCTTTGCGGTGATGGTCGGCGGGCAGCTGATCGATGGGCTGGTGTCCTTCTTCGTGGCGCTTTTGATGGGGATTTCTCTGGTTTCTGTGGAGGATCGGAAGGTGCCGTTTTTTCTCGGACCGCTGCTGGGCGGGCTGGTGACGGGTCTGGCGGCTTGTCTGGCGCATCTGCTCCTGCCGGAAACGCGGCTGGATAAAATGATCATCGGTACGATGAAGGCGCTGCTGCCGGGGCTTGCGCTCTCCAAGGCGATGCGCGATCTGCTGGAGGGCAACCTCATCAGCGGCAACTCCCGTGTGGTGGAGGTGCTGCTCAATGCCTGTTCCATTGCGGCGGGCGTTGCCATTGCGCTGACGATTTTCCATATGTCCTGAGGAGGGTTTCATAGATGAATATACTGGAAAGCGAACTTTTTTATTATCTGATCCACCCGCTGATCGCCTTTGTCGCCTGCGTGGGCTATGCGATCGTGTGCAATGCGCCGCGCAAGGAGCTGCCCTATTGCGGCATGACGGCATTTATCTGCTGGCTGGTCTATCAGCTGGTGCTGCGCCATGGCGGCTCGCCCTTTGTCTCCACACTGCTGGCGACCTTTGCGGCAACCTCTACCGCGCGCTGTCTCTCTTACCATCGGCTGCAACCGACGATCGTTTATCATATCCCCGGCATCCTGCCTCTGGTACCCGGTGCGCCCGTGTATCACTGCATCACCTCCGCGATGGAGGGGCTGGTGCTGGATACGACCGCGAATATCCTGACGGCGCTGAAGCTGGCGGGGGCAATCGGCATCGGTTCTGTGATGATTTTGGTGCTGCCGCAATCGTGGTTTTTGCTTTTTTCGCGGCTGTTTCCGCGCAAAAAGATCTGAAGCCTTTCTGAATACAAAAGATAAAAGGGGGTATCGCCTTTGGATTTCGATACAAAACTGATCAATCTTGCGCTGGACTGCGGCGAGATCATGCTGCGCTCCGGCGCGGAGACCTTCCGTGTGCAGGATACGATGCAGCGCATCCTCGCCACCACGGGGCGGGATAAAATCGAGGCAACTGCCATCTCCACCGCGCTTTTGGTGACGCTGCCGCGCGAGAGCAAGCCGCCGCTTGCCATGATGCGTGGGGTGCATACGCGCTCAGTCAATTTTCAGCGGGTGTGCCGCGTCAATGATGTTTCCCGCGCCTTTGTTTCGGGCAGAATCTCTCTGGATGAAGCGATGGCGCGTGTGGCGGGCATCCCAAGCCAGATTGCCTATCCGCCTGTGCTGCAAATTTTGGGCTATGGCTGCATTGCGGGGGGCTTTGCCTATCTGCTCAGCCCGACCCTTGCGGAGGGGGCGTTTTCCTTTCTGATCGGGCTGCTGCTGGGGCTGCTGATGCTCTGGCTGGATGGGAAGAAGATGCCGTATTTCTTCCCATCCTTTCTGGGGGGCGCACTGGCGGCGCTCTGCGGCTGCGGCGTACACGCCTTACAGCCCGTCATCGGCGTGGATACGATCGTAACGGGGAGCATTATGCCGCTTTTGCCCGGTGTGACGATTTCGCAGTCCGTGCGGGATCTTTTGGAGGGCAATCTCATCAGCGGCACGATGCGGCTGGTCGAGGCGATGCTGACGGGCTGCTTTCTGGCGGGGGGCGTCGGGATGGCGCTGATGCTGTTTTATTAGAAGACCAAAGACCGTGGGGCGCCGCCCCACTGCCCCAAAGACCTTGGGGACTCCGTCCCCAACACCCCAAAAACCGTGGGACTCTGTCCCACCCCCTGCAAGGGGGCTCAGCCCCCTTGACCCTGATTGGCAAACGCATATGCATGCGTTTGCGGACACAAATTGGAATGCAATACAAAGACCGTTTGTGAGTTGGGATTCACAATTCCCCTTTCACAAGCGGTCTTTTTTGCTAAAATATTTCTTTCCACCCTCCCGCAGGAGCGAGAATCGCTCCTGCGCAAATGGGTCAAGGGCGAAAGCCCTTGCGGGGTAGTGGGGCAGAGCCCCACGGTTTTAGCTCTTTTTTGGGCAAAGCCCCCAAGGTCTTAGGCCTTAATCTCCCCTTCGCCGCGCCACCTCCGCAGGGCTGATGTGGCAGTAGCCGCCGGGATGCTTGTCCAGATAATCCTGATGCTCCTCCTCCGCAGGAATGAATTGCCGCAGGGGCAGACACTCCACCATGATCGGCTGCGCATATTTCTCCTGCAGCGCGGCAAGAAAAGCCTCCGCAACCTGCTTCTGCTCTTCATTTAGGTAATAAATCCCCGTGCGGTACTGTATCCCGATGTCCATGCCCTGCCTGCCGAGAGAGGTCGGGTCGATGGAATAGGCATATTCCCGCAAAAGCGCATCCAGCGGCAGCCTGTCCGCATCAAAGCAGACCGCAACCGCCTCCGCATGTCCGCTGTGATTGCAGACCTCCTCATAGCTCACGCTCTCCCGCAGGGGCGCGTTCCATAGCGGCTTCTCGCCCAGCACATAGCCCGCCTGCGTATCCAGCACGCCGGCAATGCCCTTCAGATAGTGCTCCGTGCCCCAAAAACAGCCCCCCGCCAGATAAATCTTATCCTCTCGCATATGCTCTCAGTCCTTTTTGATGATGTTGTAAAAATCCGTTCTGCGATGCTGCAAAAGCGGCAGCTGCGCACGGATAGCGGCGATCCGTGCCAAGTCCAGATCAGCTGTCAGAATCCCTTCCTCTTCCTCCAGCTCTGCGACCACGCTCCCCCAAGGGTCTGTCACGATGGAATGCCCCCAAGCAGTATAGGAAGAGTCTGCGTCCCGCGCGGGGGCGCAGCCGACCATAAACACCTGATTATCCAGCGCCCGCATACGGAAGGACAGCTCCCAATGCGCCGGACCTGTTGTCATATTGAAGGCGGCGGGAACGAAAATTACCTGCGCTCCCTCCAGAGCCAGCAGCCGCGCCAATTCCGGGAAGCGGATGTCGTAGCAAATCATCAGCCCCATTTTGCCCCAAGGAGTGGGGAAGGTCGTCAGATCGCGCCCGGGGGTGAAGGTGTCCGATTCCATGAAATATTGCCCGCCGGGAACGTTGATGTCAAACAGATGCGTCTTGCGATGCAGCGCGATGCGTTCGCCCCTGTCGTTGTATACAAAGGAAGCGTTGTAGATTTTCCCGTCTGCCGCCAGCGGGACAGAGCCTGCGACCAGATACAGCTCCATCTCCTTCGCCAGCGCGGAAAGACCGCGCAGAAAGGGGCTGTCCTCGGGCATGGCAAAGCGGACGAAGGCGCTGTTTTCATAGGGGCAGCAGCACATCTCCGGTAGGATCGCCAGTTTGGCACCTGCCTCCTTTGCCTTCCGCAGCATTTTCTCGATTTTGCTGAGGTTTTTCTCCGGGGTTGCGGCGGTTTTTATTTGTAAAAGGGATAGTTTCATGATGCATTCTCCTTTCGGGTCGAATTTTTTGATTTTCCCCATCATAGCATATTGAGGGCGTTTCGGGAAGATGATTTTTGCGGCTTGTTCTCCGGGGGATACTTGTTTTCGCGGCGCTTTTCTGCTAAAATAAAAAATTACATTGAGCGAGACGCAGGCACGGGGAATTTGCGAAAAAGCTCCATTCATGCAGAAAAGATTCTGCATTGATAAAAAATTCTATTTATTTGCTGGGAAAATGCTGAAAAAAACGAAAAACGTTATGATTTCCTTAATACGGAATACATAGGAAGAAAATACGGAGAGAGGGGATGGATATGTCAAGATTTGATTTTACGGCTTTACTGGAAAGCGAGCTTCAGCCGACTCTGGGCGTGACGGAGATCGGGGCAATCGCACTGGCATCGGCGCGGGCGGCAGATGCGGCTGACGGCAGCCCTCTGCGCATCCGCCTGACCCTGAGCGGCGGTGTATATAAAAATGCATTTTCCTGCACCATTCCCGGCACAAGAGGGCGCGGCTGCGAGATGGCGGCGGTGCTCGGCGTGCTGGGCGGGGACTGGTCCTTGGGGCTGGAATGCCTGAAAAATATCACGCGGGATCATGTGAAGGAAGCCAAGGAGCTGGGCATCCCGGTGGAGGTCATCGTGGATGAGAGCAAGGAAAATGTGTATGTGCAGGCGGATGTGCGCACGACAAAGGCGCTGGGCATCGTCCGCATTGAGGATCTGCACGATAATATTACATATGTAGCGAAAAATGATATCGTTATTTTCGACGGCAATCACGCAAGCAAGACCGAAAGCGCGACCTTTGATTTTGATGCGGTGACGGTGGCGGATTTTGTGGCGTATGTCAAGAGCGTCCCCATCTGGCGGCTGGATTTTGTCAAGGATATGATCGATATGAACTGCAAGCTGGCAGAGGAGGGCGAGAAGGGCGCGGGGCTGAATGTCTGGAAAACGCTGACCGCCTTCCAGAAAAAGGGCGAGCTTGGCAGCGATATGATTACCGAGGCGCAGCGGCTGACCTGCTCCGCGATGGATGCCAGACTGGCGGGACTGCCCTTCCCTGCGATGGGGATCGTCGGCAGCGGCTCGCACGGCATTCTCTGCTCTCTGCCCGTCGTTTCCTACGGCAGATTCAGCGGCGCAACGGAGGAGGAGATCATCCGCGCAGTGGCTCTGAGCGGTCTGATCACCATTTACAGCAAGCATTATACGGGCAGATTGTCAGCACTGTGTGGCTGTGTACTGGGCGGCGGCAGCGGCGCGGCGGGCGGCATTGTGCTGCTGATGGGCGGCGGTGCGCGGGAGGTTTCCGCAGCGATCGACCACATGGCGGCGAACCTGACCGGCATGATCTGCGACGGCGGCAGCATCGGCTGTGTGCTGAAGGCCTCTGTGGGGGTATCGGCGGCGTATCTTTCGACGATGCTGGCAGTCAAGGAGATTGAGATTCCCCATCGCTTCGGCGTGGTCGGCTCTACCGCGGAGCAAACGACGCGCAATCTGGGGCGCATCTCGGAGGAAGGGCTGTCCGCGATGGATCATACGATTATTGATATCATGCAAAAGGGGCTTTGATGCAGGGCTGTGCATCGGCAACCCCTTTGCCACGCTATCTATTTGCGGCGCGCCCGAAGCGACAGCGTATTGCGAGATAGGGCAAGCGAAGCGGCAGTAAGCATGGATGAAATTGCTTGGGAAAACAGAGCTTTTGATTTAGGACTCCGTAGATCCTTCTTATGAGGGGATTTGCGGAGTTTTTGCTTGGATGCGCTATGGATGCAAAAAGGAGCTTTTGCCAAAGGGGAATTTTCTGCGCTCCAAAATGGGCGAAAAAAGCAGCAAGGGGAGGTGCGCCCGAATAAGAAAACATAAATTCTGAAATGCTGAAAGGTGCGGCTACTGCGTCAATCTCCCTTGACAGCCTAAGTCAAAGGATGCCTGCGGGAGATTTCCTTGTATCTGCAGCCTTTCCGCTATTTCAGCTCCTGTATGTTTTCTTATCGGGACACACCTAATACATCCCCTGCCGCTGTGTGTTCAACCTACCGGATGGTCGGTTTTCAGAACCATTTTGTTAGGTTCTTGCTTTTTATTTCATGCGCAAGCGACCCTCTCCAAAGTCGAGACGAAATTACTTTTCAGGAGCAACGCCAGCGTCTGCGTTTTCAGCGGGAGTCTCAGCGTCTGTGTTTTCGGCAGCTGCGTCCTTGTTGTCCTCAACGTCTGTGTTTTCAGCAGCTGCATCCTTGTTGTCTTCAGCGGGAGCCTCAGCGTCCTTGTTGTCTTCAGCGGGAGTCTCAGCGTCCTTGTTGTCTTCAGCGGGAGTCTCAGCGTCCTTGT
>CAVGZD010000062.1:0-10560 GCA_963633805.1 Lachnospiraceae bacterium
CAGGCCGCCGAGTTCGACTATGCCGGCACGCAGGCGTGCCTTGCCCTGAAGGAGGAGGGCTATGAGGTTGTTTTGGTCAATTCCAACCCCGCGACCATCATGACCGATACCACCATCGCGGACAAGGTTTACATGGAACCCCTGACGCTGGAATATGTTGCAAAAATACTGCGCTATGAACGCCCCGACGCGATCCTTCCCGGCATCGGCGGGCAGACGGGCTTGAATCTGGCGATGCAGCTTGCGAAAAAGGGCATTTTGCAAGAGTGTCAGGTGGAGCTTTTGGGTACATCCATCGACAGCATCGAACGTGCGGAGGATCGCGAACGCTTCAAGGAGATGTGCCAGTCCATCGGTGAACCCGTTATCCCCTCTGTGATTACTTATTCCGTGGAAGAAGGGATTGCCGCCGCAAAGCAGATCGGCTATCCCGTCGTGCTGCGCCCCGCCTTCACGCTGGGCGGCACAGGCGGCGGCTTCGCCAATGATGAAGCGGAGCTGGTCGAGATCATGAAAAACGCATTGAAGCTCTCCCCCGTACATCAGGTTCTGGTGGAAAAAAGCGTCAAGGGCTATAAGGAGATCGAATTTGAGGTCATGCGCGATGCCACCGACCGTGCCATTACCATCTGTGGCATGGAAAATATCGACCCCGTCGGCGTACATACGGGCGATTCCATCGTCGTTGCGCCCATCCTGACGCTGAATGACCACGATTTCAATATGCTGCGTGATTCTGCGCTGAAGATCATCCGCGAACTGAAAATCGAGGGCGGCTGCAATATCCAGTTTGCGCTGAACCCCGATTCCTCGGAATATTTCCTGATCGAGGTCAATCCGCGCGTATCGCGTTCCTCCGCATTGGCGTCCAAGGCGAGCGGCTATCCCATCGCCAGAGTGACCGCCAAGATCGGCATCGGCATGACGCTGGATGAGATCAAGCTGGGCGAAACAACGGCGAACTACGAACCCGCGCTGGATTATATCGTGGCAAAAATGCCCCGCTTCCCCTTCGATAAATTCGCAACGGCGGCGAATACGCTCTCCACGCAGATGAAAGCCACAGGCGAGGTCATGGGTATCGGCAAGACCCTTGAGGAATGTCTGCTCAAGTCCATCCGCTCTCTGGAAATCGGCGTTTGCCACCTGCATATGCCGAAATTCGATACCATGCCGAATGCGGAAATGCTCGCCTACATCGCAACCAGCCCCGATGACCGCATTTACGCCATCGCACAGCTGATCCGCAACGGCATTTCCCTAGAGGAAATCTTTGAAGCAACGAAAATCACACGCTATTTCCTGGAATGCTTCCAAAAAATCGTGGATTACGAAAAAACGCTGGCAGAAAACAAGGAAAACCGCGAGATCATGCGCGAAGCCAAAAAAATGGGCTTCTCTGACAAATATATCGCCAAGCTCTGGGGAGAAAAGGAGATCGAGGTCTTCCGCCTGCGCAAGGAAATAGGGCTTTTCCCTGTCTATAAAATGATCGAGACCAGCGGCTGCGGCGGCTATATCCCCTATTTCTACTCCACCTACGGCGAGGAGAACGAATCCCGCCTGAGCGAGAAAAAGAAGATCATCGTGCTTGGCTCCGGACCGATCCGCATCGGGCAGGGCGTGGAATTTGACTATTCCACCGTACACGCCGTAACGACCATCAAGGAGTACGGCTATGAATCCATCATCATCAACAATAACCCCGAAACCGTATCCACGGACTACACCACCAGCGACAAACTGTATTTTGAACCGCTGACGGCAGAGGATGTCATGAATGTGGTCGAGCTGGAGCAGCCCTTGGGCGTGATCGCCTCCCTCGGCGGACAGACGGCAATCAATCTGGCTGAGCCGCTGATGGAACGCGGCGTAAAGATCATCGGCACGGATGTTGCGGCAATCGAAAGAGCGGAAAACCGCGATGCCTTCGAGCATATCATGACGAAGCTGGGCATTCCGCAGCCGAAGGGGCATGCCGTAAGCAATATCGAGGCAGGCGTTAAGGCGGCAGAGGAAATCGGCTATCCCGTTCTGGTGCGTCCCTCCTATGTGCTGGGCGGTCGGGCGATGCAGATTGTTGCCAATGAGGAACAGCTGCGCAGCTATCTGAAAACGGCGGTTGCCATCAATGAGGATCAGCCCGTGCTTGTGGATAAATATATTCAGGGCAAGGAGCTGGAGGTCGATGCCGTTTGCGACGGCGTGGATGTTTTCGTGCCCGGCATCATGGAGCATGTGGAGCGGACAGGCGTGCATTCCGGCGACTCCATCTCGGTTTACCCGACCTTCTCCGTATCCGATCGGGCGAAGGGTAAGATTCTGGAATATACCAAAAAGTTGGGGCTGGGCATCGGTATCATCGGTCTGTTCAATATCCAGTTCATCGTGGATCAGGAGGATAATGTGTACGTCATCGAGGTAAATCCTCGTTCCTCGCGCACCGTGCCCTTCCTCTCCAAGGCGACCGGCTATTCCCTCGCGGACATCGCAACGCTGGTAATCCTTGGCAAATCCCTAAAGGAGCAGGGTATTTTCGGTCTGTATCCCGATGAGAAAAAGAGATGGTATGTCAAAGTGCCTGCTTTCTCCTTCTCCAAGCTGCACGGCATGGACACCTACCTCTCCCCCGAGATGAAATCCACGGGCGAAGCCATCGGCTATGACAACAAGCTCAACCGCGCGCTATACAAGGCTTTGCAGGCATCCGGCATGAATATCCAGAATTACGGCACGGTATTTGTGACAATCGCCGATAAAGATAAGGAGGAGGCACTGCCGCTGATCCGCCGCTTCTACGAGCTGGGCTTCAATATCGAAGCGACAAAAGGCACTGCCGCCTTCCTCAAGGAGCATGGCATTCGTACACGCACGAAGAAAAAAATCTCCGAGGGCAGCGAGGAAATTTTCGATTCCATCCGTCAGGGCTATGTCAGCTATGTCATCAATACGAGAGACATCAGCTCCACCTCCGGCAATCATGACGGGCAGGAGATTCGCCGCTGTGCCGTGGAAAATAACATCACCGTATTTACTGCGCTGGATACCGTTCGCGTGCTTCTGGATGTTCTGGAAGAAACCACGCTGGGTATCTCCACGATCGATGCGTAAGGAGGTTCTTTCTTGAAGCAATCTGTTTTTACCATACAAAGCAACGAAAAACTGACCGAAAGCGTATACAAAATGGTCTTGGCGGGGGATACCTCCGCCATCACCGCCGCCGGGCAGTTTGTCAATATCCAAATCAAGGGCTTTTTCCTGCGCCGCCCGATTTCCGTCTGCGATTACGACGAAAATACGCTGACGATCCTCTATAAGACGGTCGGCAAGGGAACGGAAGCTATGAGCAAACTGAAAGCCCCGCATAAGCTGGACATCCTGACCGGGCTTGGCAATGGCTATGATACCTCCAAAAGCGGCGAGAAGCCCCTGCTGATCGGCGGCGGCGTGGGGATTCCCCCGCTGTATCGGCTGGCAAAAAATCTGATTACAGAAGGGAAAAGCCCCATTGTCGTTCTGGGCTTCAATACGAAGGAGGAAATCTTCTACTCAGAGGAATTTGAAGCACTCGGCGCGCAGGTTTATATCGCTACAGCGGACGGCTCTGTCGGCACGAAGGGCTTCGTCACGGATGTAGTGAAAAACCTCCTGCCCGACTATACTTATTTCTACACCTGCGGTCCTGCCCCGATGCTCAAGGCACTCTCTGACATCACGACGACCAGCGGACAACTCAGCTTTGAGGAACGCATGGGCTGCGGTTTCGGCGCATGCATGGGCTGTTCCTGCAAGACGAAATACGGCAATAAACGCATCTGCAAGGATGGTCCCGTGCTGGTGAAGGAGGAGATCATATGGTAAATACGAAGGTCACGCTCAGCGGCATTTCGCTGGACAATCCCGTCATTCCCGCCAGCGGCACATTTGGCTATGGCTATGAATTTGCAGAATTATATGACATCAATATCCTCGGTACATTCTCCTTCAAGGGGACGACCAAAGAGCCGCGCTTCGGCAATCCCACGCCGCGCATCGCGGAATGCCCCGCCGGGATGATCAATGCCGTCGGGCTGCAAAATCCCGGTGTGGAAAAAGTGATTTCCGAGGAACTGCCAAAGCTGAAAAAATGCTTCCATAAGCCCGTGATCGCCAATGTCAGCGGCTTTTCCATCGAGGAATACGCCCAGACCTGTGCCCTTTTGGATCAGGAAGCACAGGTCGGCATTCTGGAGGTCAATGTCTCCTGCCCGAACGTGCAGCATGGCGGCATGAGCTTCGGTACAGACCCCGCTGCGGCGGCAGCAGTCACCAAGGCGGTCAAGGCAGTCACGACAAAGCCGGTTTATATCAAGCTGACGCCGAATGTGACGGATATCGTTTCCATCGCAAAGGCGTGTGAGGATGCGGGCGCGGACGGCATCGCCCTGATCAACACCATGCTGGGCATGCGCATCGATCTGAAAACGAAAAAGCCCATCATCGCCAATAAAATGGGCGGCTTTTCGGGCAGCGCCATCTTCCCGGTTGCCCTGCGGATGGTCTATCAGGTTGCCGAAGCGGTTCGCATCCCCATCATCGGCATGGGCGGGGTTTCCTCCGCGGAGGATGTGATCGAGATGATGCTTGCCGGAGCAACAGCGGTCGAGATCGGCGCGGCAAATTTGGTGAACCCCTTCATTTGCAAGGAAATCATAGAGGATTTGCCCCGCGTAATGGAAAAATACAAGATACAAAGCCTGAGCGAGATCATAGGAGGTGCGCATAGATGAATCGAGATGTAATCGTTGCCTGCGATTTTAACAGCAAGGCGGATTTGATAGCATTTTTGGACAAATTTGAAAATGAGGAGCGGAAGCCCTTTTTGAAAATCGGCATGGAGCTTTTTTATGCGGAAGGACCCGGCATCGTGCGGGAGATGAAGGCGAGAGGGCACAAGATCTTTCTTGACCTGAAGCTGCATGATATTCCGAACACAGTAAAGAAGGCGATGGCTGTGCTTTCTGCGCTGGATGTGGACATCTGCAATCTGCATGCGGCAGGCACGAACGCCATGATGGAAGCGGCGCTGGAGGGCTTAACCCGCCCGGACGGCACGCGTCCCCTGCTCATCGCCGTGACCCAGCTGACCTCCACCAGCGAAGAACGAATGCGGAAGGATTTGCTGATCGACCGCCCTCTGGATGAAGTGGTGTTGCATTATGCGAAAAATGCGAAGGATAGCGGTCTGGATGGCGTAGTCTGCTCCCCGCTTGAAGCGGGAAAGGTGAAGGAGGTCTGCGGGAAGGATTTTCTGACCGTCACCCCCGGTGTGCGCTTTGCCGATGGCGAGGTCGGCGATCAGGTGCGCGTGACGACCCCCGCAAAGGCGCGGGAGCTTGGCTCGGATTATATCGTGGTCGGCAGACCCATCACGCAGGCGGCTGACCCCGTTGCGGCATATCACAGATGTATTCGTGAATTTTTAGGAGGAGATGCGGAATGAATATCAAGGAACAGATTGCAAAGGATTTACTTTCCATCGGTGCGGTTTTCCTGCGCCCCGAGGAGCCTTTTACATGGGCAAGCGGCATCAAAAGCCCGATTTACTGCGATAACCGCCTGACGCTGACCTCTGTGGAGGTGCGCAATCATGTGGAAAATGCCCTCGCGGAGACGATCAAGCGGGAATACCCCGATGCAGAGGTGCTGATGGGGACATCTACGGCGGGTATCGCCCACGCTGCCATCACGGCGCATCTGCTGAGATTGCCGATGGGCTATGTGCGCTCCGGTGCGAAGGATCACGGCAGAAATAACCAGATCGAAGGCAAACTGGAAAAGGGACAGAAGGTCGTTGTAGTAGAGGATTTGATCTCCACGGCGGGCAGCTGCATTGAGGTCGTGAACGTGCTGCGCGAAGCGGGTGCGGAAGTACTCGGCGTGGTGAGCATTTTCACCTATGGTCTGCAAAAGGGTCTGGATAAGCTGGCGGCGGCAAATGTGAAAAATGTCAGCCTGTCTGATTTCGACGCCGTGGCAGAGGTTGCCGCAAGGGAGGGCTATATCAAGGAAGCGGATATTGCCCGTCTACTGAAATTCCGCAGCAATCCGAATGATGAAAGCTGGAGGGAGATGTAAGCTATGAGAAGTCTCATTGACATCGTGGATCTGAGCGTGGAGGAGATCAACGAGCTGATCGCTACCGCGAACGACATCATTGCAAACCCTGATAAATACGCAGAAAAATGCAAGCGCAAAAAGCTTGCCACCCTCTTTTTCGAGCCATCCACCAGAACGCGCCTGAGCTTTGAGGCTGCCATGCTGGATCTGGGCGGCAGTGTGCTGGGCTTTTCCGCCGCAAGCAACAGCTCCGCATCCAAGGGCGAGAGCGTTTCCGATACGGTGCGCACGGTGGGCTGCTATGCGGATATCATCGCTATGCGTCATCCCAAGGAGGGCGCACCCATGATCGCCTCCATGCGCTGCGATGTACCGATCATCAATGCCGGGGACGGCGGGCATAACCACCCCACACAGACCCTTGCCGACCTTTTGACGATACAGCGCGAGAAGGGGCATTTTGACAACCTCGTGGTCGGGATGTGCGGCGATCTGAAATTCGGGCGAACGGTGCATTCTCTGATTCATGCGCTCAGCCGCTACGAAAATGTGCGCTTTATCCTGATTTCCCCCAACGAGCTGAAGGTTCCCGAATATATCATCCATGAGCTGGACGAGGCAGGCATCCCCTACGAGGAAACGACAAGTCTTGACGACGCCATGCCCTCTCTGGATATCCTCTACATGACGCGCGTGCAGCAGGAGCGTTTCTTCAATGAAGCGGACTATATCCGCCTGAAGGACAGCTATATCCTGAATATGGATAAGCTGGCAAGCGCGAAGCAGGATCTTTGCATCATGCATCCCCTGCCCCGCGTCAATGAAATTTCCGTCGCTGTGGACGATGACCCCAGAGCCTGCTATTTCAAGCAGGTCTCCAACGGCAAATTCATCCGTATGGCGCTGATTCTGAAATTATTGGAGGTGGCAGTATGATGGAAGTGACCGCAATCAGCAATGGCATGGTGATCGACCATATCACCGCAGGCAAATGCATGAAGCTGTATCAATTTCTCGATCTGGATCATGTGGATGCCACCATCGCCCTAATTAAAAATGCGCCCAGCAAAAAAATGGGACGCAAAGACATCATCAAAATCGATACCGAGCTGGACTTGGATCTGGATGCGCTGGGCTATATCGACCCGAATGTTACCATCAATATCGTAAAGGATGGCGTGCGCGTGAAAAAGCTGCACCCACAGCTGCCCGAACGCCTGACCAATATCATACAATGCAAAAACCCGCGCTGCATCACCTCCGTAGAGCAGGAAATCCCGCATATCTTTAAGCTGACGAATCGGGAAAAGGGCGAGTATCGCTGCATTTATTGCGAATCGAAGGCGAAGAAGTGATCCCCTGCAGGATTGCGGTCGGATGAGGGGCACGGCAGCATGAAATACCCAAGGTCTTACGTTTTTCTTACATTATTCCTCCAACTGTGGACTTTTCTGCCTGCATGTACTATACTGTTTCCTGTACATGGACAAAAGCAAGGCGATCTCTGCTTTGCCCGGAATATTCCGCAGCATTTATAATCAAGGAGGAAACTTGGAATTATGAAGAAAGGCTATTCGTTCGCCCTGCTGGCTCTGGCTGCCGGCCTTACGCTTTATGGCTGGATGCAGCAAGAGCAATTACTTGTCATGAAAAAGGCAGTTAATATCTGTCTGGAATGCATAGGGGTGGGATGATGGAAAGAGTCAGACATTTGATACAGCTCATCTCCACCGTGCTTTGCAATGGCTATCTGATCGGCTTTCGCAAGGGAACGATTTTTCAGGGAAAATCGAAGCAATTCTGCGTACCCGTACTGAATTGCTATTCCTGCCCCGGTGCGCTCGGCTCTTGCCCCATAGGCTCTCTGCAAGCCGTTCTGGGCGACCGCAACCATCACTTTTCCTTCTATGTACTGGGATTGATGATGCTCTTCGGCATCGTGCTTGGGCGGCTGATTTGCGGCTTTCTCTGTCCCTTCGGCTTTTTGCAGGATCTGCTTTATAAAATTCCCCTGCCGAAGCTGCATGTTCCCGAAAAGGCAGACCGCGCCCTGCGCTATCTGAAATATGTGGTGCTGTTCGGCTTCGTGATACTTGCGCCGCTTGTTTTTACGAACGCCTTCGGTATCGGCAGCCCGTATTTCTGCAAGCTAATCTGCCCCGCCGGTACGCTGGAGGGCGGCATACCGCTGGTGCTGTCGAACCCCACACTGAAAAAGACCATCGGCACGCTATTTTACTGGAAGATGAGCATTCTCATCCTGACGGTGCTTGCATCCATTGCGATTTATCGCCCGTTTTGCAAGTACCTCTGCCCCTTGGGGGCGTTTTATGCCCTATTCAACCGCTTCAGCCTGTATCAGCTGCGGCTCGACCAAGACGCCTGCATCTCCTGCGGCGCGTGTGAGCGGGTCTGCAAAATGCAGGTGCGGCTGCGGGAAAATAAGGACATCGGCGAATGTATCCGCTGCGGCGCATGCAAGGCAGTCTGCCCCAAAGATGCCATTTCCGCGGAATTCTGCGGAAAAAAATATCAAAAGAAATCTATAAGAGAGGAAAAAGGAGACTGACATGAAACGAAACGTATGCAAAAAATGGCTGGCTGCGGCATTGGCAGCCACACTGCTGCTCCCCACCCTGAGCGGCTGCGGACAGGACACACCCACCGGGGACACGGCGGAGGGAATGGTGAATACCGCCTATGCGGAGGATATGGAATTTGTCACCGTATCCGGCAAAACCGTTACCGCGGAGGACGGGATACTGATCCCCTTCCCGGAGATGGGCTTTGCCTATCTGATGCCCGAAGCATGGGGCTATCTGGACTATTTGAATATGATCGAGGTTGAGGATGGCGCTTACCTGACCTTTATTCCGCCCTCCCTCATGCCGGATTGGTATAATATGACAGAGGAGGAGCAGAATAATTTTGACTTTGAGGCGCTTTATGACGCTCAGATCAAGCTCGCAAAGGTATTCTTCGCTGCCTCCGATATTCCGGAAGCAAATGCCGCTGCAAATGAGGATGGCTATCAGAAAATCGAAAAGCTGGCAACGCTGGATGGCACGACCTATTACATCGCATATAACGAAACCGCTTCCTCCGAGGAATATCCCCAGCTGACGCAGGAGGATTTGAACGCTTTCGCGGACTATGCGGATGATCTTGCGGAATTGAAAAATAATATCATCATTTTCCCGCCGCAGGAAGCTACCAATGACGAAGAGGACAGCGAGGGAGAGGGCGTTGCCGCGGAGCAGATGCAGTTGTTGCAGGGC
This sequence comes from Lachnospiraceae bacterium, assembly GCA_963633805.1. Classification (GTDB taxonomy): domain Bacteria; phylum Bacillota; class Clostridia; order Lachnospirales; family Anaerotignaceae; genus Anaerotignum_A. Next base: position 9,378 of record CAVGZD010000062.1, read on the forward strand.
GTTGATATGAATGGCAATGCCGTGGATTCCTCCATCTTCGCGGATCATGATCTGACGATGGTAAATATCTGGGCGACCTGGTGCGGTCCCTGCGTGGAGGAACTGCCCGATCTGGCAGAGCTTTATACACTGTTGCCCGATAACGTGAATCTGATCACCATCTGCTCGGATGCGGATATCGAAAAGGAAACCGCCGCGGAATTCCTGCAGGAATGCGGTGCGGAATTTACGACGATTTGCGGAGATTCTTACATTGAGTCTAATATTCTGCAGGATATTACCGCCTTCCCCACAACGATCTTTGTAGACCGCGACGGTAAGACGGTCGGCGAGGCTGTGCTCGGCTCCCACTCTGCTGAGGATTATCTCAGCGAGATCACGGATAGACTGTGATGCAATAAATAATCATCTGACTATGGCGCGTCCATACAAGAAAACCTCTAAATGCCGTAAATCCTTGTTTTGCAAGGGCTTACGGCATTTTCAATGAAAAATATTTGTTTTCTTATCTGGATCGCCGCTTGCGCCGCTCTTGCCCGTTCATATCCCACAGAATTTGCATGTATTCCGGGCAATTTCTTCCGCCATGCAAGGGGAATTGCACCGCATAACGCCCTATGCTATAATAGCTGTAGTAAAATCCATTTGTACGAAGCGGAAGGGTGATTGAATGTACAGAGGGTATTTCAAAAAAATGCTTTTCGCAGCGAAACGCCCCACTCTCTCCCGCTCCAAATCAACAAAAACAAAATTATCATAACAAAAATCGCAAACGAAAGAAGAAATACAACATGAAAATACTGGCAATCAGCTCCAGCCCGCGCAAGGGCAGCAATTCGGACGTATTATGCGGTGAATTTCTGAAGGGGGGCAGCCGAAGCGGGGCATGAAACGCAGAAAATTCGCTTGGCAGAGAAAAGGATCGCGCCCTGCGTCGCTTGCTATGGCTGCATGGAGAGTCATGTCTGCGTGCAAAAGGACAGCATGGCAGAGGTGCTGGACGCGCTGAAGGCGGCTGATGTGATTGTGCTGGCTTCACCCGTGTATTTCTACTCCATCTGCGCGCAGATGAAAACCATGATCGACCGCTGTCTTGCGGATTATCAGGCGATTTGCAATAAAACCTTCTATTTAATATTTTATCATAGAAGACCTCAAAATCCTATTTACAGAAAAACTTTCA
>CAVGZD010000063.1:0-10508 GCA_963633805.1 Lachnospiraceae bacterium
TTAAGACCGTGAGGCTCTGCCTCACGCTCCGCAAGGGGATTTCATCCCCTTGACCCCATTATTGCAAACGCATATGCATGCGTTTGCGGGTACAGGATTGAAATGCAATCAAAAACCGCCTGCGAATCCGAGAAATACCATTCCCCTTTCACAAGCGGTAATTTTTAGCCAAACTATTCTGTTTTTGTCCCCGCAGGAGCGAGAATCGCTCCTGCACACCCGGGTTCCAAGGGGGTGACCCCCTTGGCAGGGGTGTTGGGGACGGCGTCCCCAAGGTCTTTGGTCTTTGGTCTTCGGTCTTTTACAAAAACCGCTCGATCTCCACCCAAAGCTCCGCCACGCCCGTCTTCTTCTCCCCCGAAAAGGGGATCAGCACATCCCCCGGCGCAAGCTGCAGCGTCTTGCGGATCAGCGCAAGCTGCTTCGGGATCTGGCTGCGGCCCAGCTTATCCGCCTTCGTCGCCGCGATGATGATGTCAAAGCCGAAATGCTTCAGCCAGTCATACATCATGATGTCGTTCTTGCCCGGCTCATGCCGGATATCGATCAGAAGGATGATCGCCCGCAGCTCCTGCCGCCTTTGCAGATAATCCTCTATCATCTGCCCCCATTTCGCCGTCTCGGACTTTGGCACCTTCGCGTAGCCGTAGCCCGGCAGATCGACCACATACATCTGCCCGTTCACATCATAAAAATTGATGGTACGCGTCTTGCCCGGCTGGGAGCTTGTCCGTGCCAGAGCGCGTCTGCCTAAAATCGCGTTGATCAGCGTCGATTTCCCCACGTTGGACTTGCCCGCAAAGGCAATCTCCGGCTTGCCGTCCGTCGGATAATGGGAAAAATTCGTGCCGATTGCCGCCAAAGAGCTGTTTTTCACTTCCATACGCTTTCCCCCTCTGCCAATGCGCCGTGCAGCACGTCCTCCATTGTCTCAGCCAGAATGAAGCACATGCCCTCCTTGATTTCCTCGGAAATCTCCTGTAAGTCCTTCTCGTTTTCCTTCGGCAGGATCACCGTGCGGATGCCGATGCGTTTTGCCGCAAGCGCCTTCTCCCGCAAGCCGCCGATTGCCAGCACGCGTCCGCGAATGGTGATCTCGCCCGTCATGGCAACATCGTTGCGGATTTTCGCGCCCGTCAGCGCGGAGAGCATGGCGGTCGCCATCGTCACCCCGGCGGAGGGACCGTCCTTCGGCGTTGCGCCCTCCGGGATATGAATGTGGATGTCATATTTCTTGTGGAAATCCTCCTCCAGACGAAATTCCTTGCTGCGGGAGCGGATATAGCTGATGGCAGCCTCCGCAGATTCCGTCATTACCTTGCCCAGATTGCCCGTCACGCGGAATTTGCCCTCGCCCGGCATGGCGTTGACCTCGATGGAAAGGGTCGTACCGCCCACGCGCGTCCAAGCCAGCCCGCGCACGATGCCGACCTGCGGCTGCTCGTACATGCTTTCGGGCTGATATTTGCGCGCGCCGAGCAGCTCCTGCAGCTTTTTCTCCGTCACGGTCAGGCTTTTGCATTCCCCGGAGAGAATCAGCTTGACCGCCTTGCGGCAGACCTCCCCGATCACGCGCTCGAGCTGGCGCACACCCGCTTCTCTGGTGTAGCCGTCGATCAACAGCTGCATGGCTTCGGTCTTGATTTTCAGCTGCCTTGCCGTCAGCCCGTGGCGCTTTCTCTGCTTGCCGAGCAGATGCTCCTCGGCGATATGCAGCTTTTCCTGCGAGAGATAGCTGCTCAGCTCGATGATCTCCATTCTGTCCAGCAGGGGCGCGGGAATGGTGTCCACGCTGTTCGCCGTGCAGACGAAAAGCACATGCGAAAGGTCATAGGGCAGCTCCACGAAATGATCGCGGAAGGTATTGTTCTGCTCGCTATCCAGCACCTCCAGCAGCGCCGCCGCCGGGTCGCCGTTATGCGAAACGCCCAGCTTATCCACCTCATCGAGCAGCATCAGGGGATTGATCGTCCCCGCCTGCTTCATGGCATGGATGATGCGCCCGGGCATCGCGCCGATGTAGGTTTTCCTGTGCCCGCGGATTTCGGCTTCATCCTTCACACCGCCAAGGGACATGCGGACATATTTCCGCCCCACTGCCCTTGCGATGGAGCGGGCGATAGAGGTTTTGCCAACGCCCGGCGGACCGACCAGACAAAGGATGGTCGCGGCTTCCTCCGGGGCGTTCCTGCGCACCGCCAGATATTCCAGAATGCGCTCCTTCACCTTCTCCAGACCGTAATGGTCTTCCTCCAGAATGCGCTCCGCCTGCTGCAGATCGAAGGCATCCTCGCTTTTCTCCGTCCAGGGCAGGCTCAGTATGGTTTCGATATAATTGCGGGAGACATTCGACTCCGGAGAGGAAAGCGGGATCTTCAGCATCCGCTCGATCTCCTTTTCCAGCTGCTCCGCAACATAGTCCGGTAGCTTTTTCTCCGCCATCTGCGCACGGAATTTCTTGGCGTCGGCGGCTGCGCCCTCTTTCTCGCCCAGCTCCTCCTGAATGACCTTCATTTCCTCCCGCAGATAATAATCCCGCTGGTTTTTGTCGATCTTCTTTTTCGTTTTGCCCTCAATCTCCTTTTTCAGCTCGAGAATCTCGCATTCCTCCTGAATGATCCCGACTACATGCTGCAAGCGCTCAAAGGGATGCAGCATTTCCAGCACAGCCTGCTTGCGGGCGAAGGGCAGCTCCATCCCCGCCGTCATCAGATCCGCCAGATAGCCGGGCTTATTCGCAGCCTTGATATCCTCCAGAAGCTCCGCCCCTGCGGACTTGGGGACATAGCGCAGATACTGCTCATACTGCTCCACAGCCATGCGCATCACCGCCTTGACATAGGGACCGGCTTCCTCCTCGAAATCCTGCGCGATGGTGCGAATTTCCGCAAAATCGCAATCCCCCTGTGTATGCATATCCAAAATGCGTCCTCTTTTCCTGCCCTCCACGATAACATGCGTCACATTTCCGGGCAGCTTGAGAATCTGCTTGATCTCTGCCAGTGTGCCAATCTCAAATAGATCCCGCAACGCGGGATCATCCATCTGCGGATCCCTCTGCGTGATCAGAAAAATCATTTTTTCCCCTTCCTCCGCCTTTTGCAGCGCTTCCAGAGATTTCTGCCTTCCTGCCGGAAAGCTGATCGCCATATGCGGGAAGATCGTCAGCCCGCGCAGCGCGATCATCGGAACGATCGTTGCCTGTTTCTTTTCCATCCTTCTCCACCTTTCGGCTTGCTGTGTTTCATTTGTTCTAATCTGATAGTATACCAAAAAAAATAAGGCGGGTCAAACCCCTCAAGGGCATTTCCAAGACGTTTCTGAAAAGTGTTTTTTTACAAGCTACTGACGCGGCGCATACGAAAAGCCCTCCCCGCAGGCGGCTCATCCAGCCATGCAGAGAGGGTTTCCTCATCATTTCGTATCCTTCGGTTCTGCGGCATCGGTCAGCTCCAAGAGCTTCTGCATGATGCAGTCATAAAAAACATCATAGCCCTGATTGCTCCAATGCACGCCATCATACTGGAACAGATCCTCATATGCCTGCTCGCTCTGCTCCTTGCGCCGCAAAAAGAGCGGGAACAGATCGAGCACCGGGCAATGATAGCGCTCCGCCAGCTGCAAAACCACCTGCCGATAGCCCTCGATGCGATCCGTCGTCGTGAAGGGATAAAAATCCGTATCCACAACGGGCGGCGGCGTGACCAGAACCGGGCGGCAGCAGCCCCCGTGAAAGTCGCTGCGCTCATGCGTTGCCGCCAGAAGGCAGGTAAGTATGCGCGAGAGGTTTTGTTCATATTCCCAGAGGGTGCGATATTGCCCCTCGTTCAGCGCGCTGTCATTGCTGCCGAGCAGGATCACCGCGATATGCGGCTGCAGGCGCAGTACGCCGCCCTCCAGACGCAGCAGGGCTTCTCTGCTCGTATCTCCATTGACGCCGCGATTATAAATCCTCCACGCGCTCTGCGGACGCAGCTGCGGCAGCTCCGCCGCCAGACGGGAGGGATAGGCTACATGAGAGAGCACACCATAGCCATAGGTGAGGCTATCTCCCAGCGCCGCAATTCTCCATTCCTTTTTCATTATTTTCCCCTTTCTTTGCCCTGTAGGGCAGGATGCCTCTCCTTCAGGAAGTTTTCCAGATTGGTGTTAAATTCCTTTCGATATCCCCTGCTGATCAGGGCAATGCCCTGCGAGGGACGGAAGGAAACCTCCCAAGAATCCTTCGTTTTATCTACATAGGTAGCATTTTCCAAATTGACGATAAAGGAGCGATGTGTCTGCACAAAATTCTTCCTCGGCAAAACCTCCCGCAGGCGATAGAGCGGCTTTGCCTGCTCGATGGGACCGCCCTTGGTATGAATGATGGATTTCTTCCGATCGCTTTCGATGAACAGGATATCTTCATAAGGGATATCATAGGCTTCCTTCGCTGTCGTGATGCGATAGCAGTTTCGCTCCTTCTCCGGCTTTTTTCTCCACTTGCTATGGCAGGAGTGCACAAGCGAAGAGAATTTTTGTTTATCGGCGAGTATATCGTCAGGCAGATACACAATGCAGTAATCCGAATGCTCCTGAGCCTCTGTATGCGGCTTATGCTCCTGCAAGGTGCCACGCTGCGTCACATGAACATCGCCGCTCTCTGAACAAAGCTCCCGCAGAAAGCGATCCATACCCTCATCAACACCAAATATCAACAGATTAACCATATATCCCCGCTTCTTTCCCTTTTACAAAAGAACGCACCTCAATCCTCCGAGACGTTTCCGAAAAGTGCTCTTTACGAGATGTAGACCACATCTTGCGGGATGGATCACGCGAAATGCAGCTTGCAAGATCGTGAGAATGACTTTTCAGAAACGCCCAAGGCATTTTCCTCGCTGATCGAGGGCCATTCCCCTTCCTTTCTTTCTACCCAAAGAATATCACTTTTCGTGAGATATTCTACCGTCATTTTACACAAAAGCGAGGGTAAACATGAAAATTAACGAGTTCTTTACCGTATGTCACAGCATATTTTCGTCAATTCGGTCAAAAAAGTTATCATTTTCAAAAATTCAATCTCTAAATGTCAAAAAAAATGTTTTTTTCACCTCACAAATCCTACAAAATTTCAGGGCGTTTCTAAAAAGTACTTCTTACGAGATGTAAGCTGCATTTTGCGGAGGATTTGCTTCAAAAAAGCAATTCTCCGGGGCGATAGCCCTGCGGCAGATCCTCCTCCTCTAAAAAGCGAAACGCTTCATCCTGCAAAATCGGCAAAAATGCTGCAAACGGCGGTCGTGCAAATTCGCAGCCATAGCTGCTCGCGCCGAACCATTTCCCCTCTTTTTCGCTCAGATTCAAGCCTCGCGCAAATTTCGTCCGATTCGAACAGTCATGCACCGCCAGATCCCAGCCTTCCTCCGCCGCCATCCGCAAAAAACGCAGACTCAGCCCACGGCTCCAGATGGGGGAAAGATAGCCCTGCCTGTAGAAATACATGTTTTCACCCTCGTAATTCCAGAGGTTGTTGTTGTTCAGATGCAACTCCGCACAGTTGATAAAATCGATACCTGTCGCCAAAATCTGCGCCTTCTTCTGCCCGAAGGTCTCGAAAAATTCGGGCGTCATGGGCGTTTCGATCCCGACATAGGGGATGTATTTTTTCGCCGTTTTCATCGCCGCAATCACGGAATCTGCGCAGTTTGTCGCCCCCAGATTGAAGCGCAGCTCGTCCAGCCCGGCTTCGCCCAGTGCGCGGAGGTTTTCCTCGGTCGCCAGCGTGCCGTTGGTATACATATGCTGATGGATGCCCGCCGCGTGGAATTTGCGGATGATGCCGTAATAGGTCTCGATCTCCATAAATGGCTCAAGGTAGACATAAGAGATGCCCGTGGGCTTTTTCTGCACGGAAAGCAGCAAATCCAAGTCTCTCTCATGGAATTTCGTGCCGCCGATCTCCCAAAGCCCCTCCCCGATGGGCATGCAGTCCTCCAGCTCGCCATAGTTATAGCAAAACTTGCATTGGATGTTGCATTTGTTCGTTTTGCGGATGGCGGTCAGTCCCGTGCCGCACAGGCAGGAACGGCAGCCCGGCGCAAATTTTTCCTCCTTGCCGACGAAATACGTCCTGCCGTCCAGCGTTTTCAGCCCCGGAATCTCTGCCAAAAGCCTGTCGTTCCTCGCTTCCACGGCTTCCTCGATCTGCGCAAAGGTCGCATAGACCAGCTCCATCTGCTTGGGCAGAAGCTCCTCCTCCTCGTCGAGCTGCGCGAAGAAGGAAAACCATGTCAGCGCGTCTTTTTTCGATATTTTCATGCTGTTGTCCTCCGTTTTTCTGAATATCGCTTTCATTGTACCATCGCCGCGGAAGGTTTACAATCCCGCGTTTTTGTGGTATTTTTGTAAAAATAAACATGCAAGGTGGAAAGGAATGGATTCTTGTGAGAGCAAGCTGGGATGAATATTTTATGCAAATCGCGGAGATCGTGAAAACACGCTCCACCTGTCTGCGCAGGCAGGTCGGCGCGGTCATCGTGAAGGATCACCGCATTATTACTACAGGCTATAACGGCGCACCCTCCGGTCTGCGCCACTGCACCGACATCGGCAGCTGCGAAAGGCAGCGGCTGAACGTCCCCTCCGGGCAGCGTCACGAGCTTTGCCGCGCACTGCATGCGGAGCAAAACGCCCTCATTCAGGCGGCGAAAATCGGCGTCAGCACGGAGGGCGCGACCATCTATATCACCCTGCAGCCCTGCGTCATCTGCGCCAAAATGCTGATTAACGCAGGCATCACGCGCATCGTCCATAAGGGCGAATACCCCGATGAGCTCTCCCGCAATCTGCTCGCCGAGGCGGGAATCGAGATCTGCGTGCTGGATTGATCCCACGCATAGAAAGCGGAAAATTTGGCATACTACGATTAGGTAGACTGTATGCCAGAGGAGGGATTTCTATGTTTCAAAAGGGAGAACTGGTCATTTACGGCAGCATCGGCATCTGCCGCGTGGAGGAGATCGGCAGCCCAGCCGCGTGCGGCATCGACGAAATCAAGCCGCATTACACCCTCGCGCCTCTTTTTCTCTCCGGCGTGATCTATACCCCGGTGGATACGAAGGTCTTTATGCGCCCGATCCTCACGAGGGAGCAAGCCGAGCAGCTTATTGCGCGAATCCCCGAAATTCCGGGCGAATCCACCATCGGGCAGAGCACACGCACGCTGGGGGAAACCTACAAAAGCCTTCTGCAGACGCACCGCTGCGAGGATCTTGTGCGCCTGATGAAGACCATTGCGCATAAGGAGAAGGCGCTGCTGCGAAGGGGGAAAAAGCTGGCAAAAACCGATCTGGAATACAGCAAAACCGCAAGGGAGCTGCTGCATCATGAGGTCGCGCTGGCTCTGGATATTCCCTATGAAAGGGTGCAGGATTATATCGATGCGCGGCTGGAAAAAGCAGCAGAATAAATTGGAACATTCGACAATTTTCTACAGCGTCATGAAATAAAAAATTTTATAGTGTATTTTGCACAAATTTGCAGAAATTTCGTTTTGGTAGTTTTTGATAATGTCAAATCAGAGAAGTTCGTGTAGAATTGTGTTTTGAGCGTGTGGGGTATGCAGGGTGATCCGACCTGCCCCCTATCGCGCCTGCATGCCGCTGGGCATATGGCTTCTCTGTGATTTTTCGGCGGATAAAGCGGCCGGACAGCTTTGTGCAAAGTGGAGAAAAAAATAAAGCAAACAACAGCGGATACAAAAAATTTTCTTGTCAGGAAAAATTTGGAATGAAATTTAGCCGTTTTGATATAAATTTTAGCAAAAAATTTATATTAGAAAACGTCCATTGCAAAAATACAAATATCTTTGCATTATGGATGTAAATTTGATCTTTATGAAAAAAGAGACCCCCTTTTTCGATTTCAGGGTGGTCTTTTTTTTGATTCCCTCAAAAACGGATGCTGTCCACAATCAAAAAATTTAATTATCTCGAAATCTTAACAAAATTTTAACGCCCTTTTTCGCAAAAAAAGACCGCCATTCGCAATCACGCTTCACGGCGGTTCCCCTCTGCACCCGACAGGATTCGAACCTGCGGCCTTTCGGTCCGGAGCCGAACGCTCTATCCCCTGAGCTACGGGTGCGCAAAGGCTGTTTCCACAGTCCAGTATATTTTACACGGAATCGCCGCGCTTGTCAAATATTTTAGGCAGAAATTTCCCGCAAAACGCACATTTTTTTGACAGCGAGCCACAAAAAATGCAAAAACAGCCTCAATTCTTCTCAATAAAGGTCATCGTCAGGCTGACCTCGACCCTACTCGATGCGATGGATTCCGATTCCGCAGACACCGGCTCGATGCTGACGCTATCGATCATGCAGCGATACCGACAGGCGTTCAGATCGACCAGCACAGCCTTCGCGGCAGCATAATCGGCACAGGTAAATGTCATAGAGATCGGGCGATGGACCAGCCCCTCCTCCGTGATGATCGGCAGGAAGGAAATGTCATAGTCCGCAGTCGCAGAGCCGATGATCTCGTCCAGCTGCACCATCACGTTCTGAATATTATTATACGGCGAGATCTCCGCCTTGCGCGTATCCGCATCCGCCGCATCGATCGCAGCCTGCACCCGCTGCATTTTCCCCGCCTTGATCATCTCCAGCACCATGCTGTCCTCCGCTGCTGCCTGCGTCTGCTCCATGCGCGTTGAAACGGGCACCTGCACGACGAAATAATAAAACACGCCCAGCAGCAGGCAAAGCAGCACGATGAGCAAAGCCTTTTCCCGATCGCTGAATGAATATGTAAACATGCTTATCCCCCCTCTGCCAATGCATCGTCTGTCGCCAGCTGAATGGTCATGGTGGCGGTCGTCAGGCTGTAGCGGTTCTCGTTTGTCGATGCGGTATAGACCTGCACATTTTCAATCAGAGGATCGCTCATCAGCCCCGCATAAATCGCAGAAATCTGCTGCAGCGTCACGCCGGAAATCTGCACCATAATCACATCATCAATCACATCGAAGAAATTGACGTGCGCCGCAGAAAGCAGATGCCGCTCCACCAGACCCAGCCGCTCCATCGGCGTTGCGATGACATTGAGCGAGGATTGGGACGCAAGCAGCACATTATATTCCTCCAGCACCTTCTGATAATTCTTCGTATAATTTCTGACCGCATCCAGCTCCTGCTGCGCCGCCACGGCAGCATTCTCCGCCCGATCGACCCGCGCAAAGCGATCGACCACGGCAAATTTGGAGAAAAGCCCCACACAGATCAGAAAGGCGATCGCTCCGGGTAGAATCGCAGAGAGCCGCTCCTGCTTCTCGGCATCATAGCCGGGCAGCAGCTCCGCGATGCTGTGGATATTCGCGTCCAGCGTAGAGCGGATGGTATCCATCAGCGGCTGAATCTTGACCAGCCCGCCGCAGAAATAAATATCGTTCAGATTGCTTTCCGGGCTGTTGTAATGATAGAAATTGAGCGCGCGCAAAAGCTCCACCGCGATTTTGTGGTACAAATCCTGACAAACGCCCAAAGACTGCACCTCATGCAGATCGGCGATCAGCGCATCCAGCGCCGCGCCGCCGTATTCGATCACGCGGGTGGTATCATAGACCGTGCCGGTATACATATGCATTCTGGTCGCGGTATGCCCAAGGTCTACAATGCAATATTCCTGCGGATGCTCGCTCTGCCTTGCCTCATAGGTGCGCAGCAGATTGCGATAGACCAGCGTTTCAGGCACAGCCAGCTTGAATTTCAGCCCCGCCTTTTTGAGAATCTGCGCATAGCCATCCAAAATATCCTCCCGCGCCGCCGCGATCAGCAGATCGAGCACTTCCGGTTCGCCCTTCTCATTCTCTATGGTCTGGATCACCGCGTAATCATAATGATACGAGGTCTTTTCATTCTGGATATAATCATGAAATTCATAGGGCAGATTCAGCTTGAGCTGCTCGATGGACAGATAGGGCATGCGGGTGCGCCTTGCGAAGCTGAAACCCGAGGAAAACACGACCGCCGCCTGCTTGCAGCGCATCTGATTTTCCTTGAGCAGCCCTGCGATCAGCTCCGACAGCGCATCCGCCGACAGCACGTGCCCATCCGTGACGAGATTTTCGGGCAGAGGAGTCACGCAGATGCGGTCGATCCTGCCGTCCGTGACCTGCGCAAGCTTGATGCTGTAATGCCCGATTTGTATTCCTGTGTATGCTTTAGACATCGTATCACTCCTACAATTCGTCTCAACAAGTCCCGCGCGGCAAGCACATGCCCACAGACAGGACAATGGCTGCGCCCATGGACGAAATCCTCCCCACGGGCGATGCGCCACGCCATGCAGTTCGCAAAGCTGCCCAAAACCGCGCCCAGCTGGAAGGTCAGCAGGAGCAGAAAAGCCGCCAGAGCTGGAAGCTGTAAAAATATCATAGTGCCCTCCTACAAAGCTTCGTTTTGCCGAAAAATCCAGCCCCCCATCGCTACGCGGATTGGGAGCGCGGTTTATCGCAGAGAATGCGCC
>CAVGZD010000064.1:0-10479 GCA_963633805.1 Lachnospiraceae bacterium
ATTTTATCATAGAAGACCTCAAAATCCTATTTACAGAAAAACTTTCACAGACTCGATTTATCGGCATTTTTGCAGAAAGTTGTTAAAACAGAATGTTTTGTAAAAAAATCACCGCTTGTGAAAGAGAAAATTATGTTCCTCGATTCACAAGCGGTTTTGTATTCTATTCCAAATTTGCACCCGCAAACGCATGCATATGCGTTTGCCCTAATGGGGTCAAGGGGAGGAACTCCCCTTGTGGGGCTTGGGGCAAAGCCCCAAGGTTTTGCAGGGTGTGGGACAGAGTCCTACGGTTTTCAGGGGTCTTTGGGGCAGAGCCCCACGGTCTTCATGTCTTTTATCCTCTTACTCCACCGTCACGGACTTTGCCAGATTCCGCGGTCTGTCGACATCACAGCCGCGCTCAACGGCAATGTAATACGCAAATAACTGCATCGGCAGCACGTTGTAGGACGCAGTGAACAGATCATTCACCTGCGGCAGATAAACCACCTCATCCGCCACATCGTCAATCGCGGTATTGCCCTCTAAGGCGATGGCGATGACCTTCGCCCCTCTGGACTTGACCTCCTTGACATTGCTCGCCGTCTTTTCAAACAGGCTGTTTTGCGTTGCGATCGCGATCACCAGCGTCCCTTCCTCAATCAGGGAGATCGTGCCGTGCTTCAATTCGCCTGCAGCATACGCCTCGCTGTGAATATAGGAAATTTCCTTGAGCTTGAGCGAGGCTTCCATCGCGGCGGCGTAATCCAGCCCGCGTCCAATGATGAATACATCCTTGCTGAAGGCGTATTCCTTCGCCAGAGCTGCCATGCGCACATCCAGCTTGAGGATTTCTGCCGTACGCTCCGGTAGGCTATGCAGCTCCGCAATGGCGGCGTCCAGCGCTTCTGCGCTCATCTGCCCACGCACCTTCGCAAAATGCAGCGACAGCAGATACAGCACGGCAAGCTGCGTGGAATAGCCCTTTGTGGTCGCAACGGCGATCTCCGGTCCCGCCCAAGTATAGATCACGTCGTCGCTCTCTCTGGCAATGGAGCTGCCGACCACATTGACGATCGAGATCACCTTGACCCCCTGCTTTTTGGCTTCGCGCAGAGCCGCCAGCGTATCGGCCGTCTCGCCGCTCTGGCTGATGATGATGCACAGATCGCCCTTTTGCAGGATGGGGTTTCTGTAGCGGAACTCGGAGGCGATATCCACTTCGACCGGGATGCGGCTGACTTCTTCCATCACATATCTGCCGACGATCCCCGCATGCCATGCGCTGCCGCAGGCTACGATATGAATGCGTCCGCAGGCTTTGATCTCTTCATCCGTCAGGGAGATCTGCCCCAGATCGATGCCATGCGCCGTCAGGCGGGGCTGGATGGTCTTTTTCAGGGCTTCGGGCTGCTCCATGATCTCTTTCATCATGAAATAATCATAGCCGCCTTTTTCCGCCGCAGCGATGTCCCATGTAACGTGGTAAATCTCTTTTTTGATCTCCGCGCCGTTCAGATCGTATATCTTGACGGCATCGCGTGTCAGAATAGCAATTTCTTTTTCTTCCAAAAAGTAATAATCACGCGTATATTCCAGCAGGGCGGGGATGTCCGAGCCGATGAAATTTTCGCCCTTGCCCAAGCCGATGACCAGCGGGCAGTCCTTGCGCACGGCAACCAGCGTATCGGGCTGATCGCTGCATAGGATCCCCAAGGCATACGCGCCGCGGATTTCCCGTAGCAGCTTCGCAGAGGTGGAGACTAAATCGCCGTCATACAAATCCTCATAAAGCTGCGCCACGACCTCGGTATCCGTTTCGGATTGGAACACATAACCCTTCGCCAGCAGCCGCTCCTTCAGCTCCAGATAGTTCTCGATAATGCCGTTGTGGACAACGGAGATTTTGCCGTTCTGGCTGTTGTGGGGATGGCTGTTTCGGTCACTGGGTACGCCGTGGGTCGCCCAACGGGTATGCCCGATGCCGATATGGGAGGAAATTGGCTCCTCCTTCGCCAGCTTTTCCCGCAAATTATCCAGCCTGCCCTTCGCCTTGACGGTATGAATCCCGCCCGCGTAGACGGAAATGCCCGCAGAGTCATACCCGCGGTATTCCAGCTTGGAAAGGCCGTTGAGCAGCACAGGCACAGCCTGCCGCTCGCCAATATATCCTACGATTCCGCACATAATGCTTCCCTCCAAAAATTCTTTGCTTTTCTCAATGCAATTTCGACCCCTTCTCGCGGGGCACATATCAAATGAAACAATTATAACATTTTTTGTCGGCGCGGTAAACACTTTTTCTTTATTCTATGCCGCGCCTGCCCGTTTGCTTGCGAAAAAAATCAATATTTTGGGGATATTGCAGATGCCTGGTGGTGGACAAGCGTGGAAAACAATGGTATACTTTCCGAAGAAGAGAAATTCTTTTGCATATCGTAAGGAGGATAAAACATGAAGAAGCTATTTGCGATTTTATTGGCGGGGATGCTGGCTTTTGGCGCGGCGGCTTGCGGGCAGACGCAGCCGACCGAGGAGGCGGAGCAGGTGCTGATGCCGGAGGATATGACGGCGATGGCTGCGCCGATCGATTCTTTGGCAAGGTGTATGCTGGAAAATGACCTGACGTATACGCCCGATGATCCGGAATTTTTCTGGACGGCTCTGTATTATTTCACGGGCGGCTACGCGATGGGGCATGCTGCGGTGGAGATGACGGAGGATGCTCAGATCAAGGTGCCGCGGCAGGTGATGCAGGAGCATGCGACTGCGCTTTTTGCCGATTATGACGACCTGCTGGAGCTGCCCGCCGACATGCAGGGGCGGATTTCCTATGATGAAAGCGTGGATGCGTATTTGGTTATGCCGGGGGACATAGGTTTATCTGAAACGAAGCTGACGAATTTCGGCAAAATTGCTGACGGCTATGTTCTCACGGCGGAGCTTTGGTCCATGGATGAGGATGCAAATTTGATTGCGGTATGGGATGTAACGCTGGTGGACAACGCCTATGCGGATGGGATCAGCGAGCCGACCTATCACTACAGCGTTTCGGATATGACGAGAGTGACGGAGGATACGGAGGTTACAGAGGTTACGGCGATTTTCAACGGGCTTTCCGATTCACATACGGCGGAATTTACCATGAATGACGGCACAGTGCAGACCTTCCAATTTGACGGGGATTCGGCGATTGCGGATGCGCTCTCCGCCCTGCAGGAGGGCGACGGTCTGAGCTTCCGATATGACGCCGGGGCGATGCGGATTACGGCGGTGGGGGAGTGAAAAGACCTTGGGGGCGCCGCCCCCAATACCCCCGCAAGGGGATTTCATCCCCTTGACCCCGTTATGGCAAACGCGTATGCATGCGTTTGCGGATGCAGATATAGAATGAAATACAAAAACCGTTTGTGAATTTGGGAATATAATTCCCCTTTCACAAGCGGTAATTTTTTCCCAAATACAATATCCTTGCCCCCGCAGGAGCGAACGCTCCTGCGCAAACGGGGCAAGGGCAGAATGCCCTTGTGGGGTTTGGGGCGACTCCCCAAGGTCTTTAGGTCCTATCACTTCACTTCAATCTGCCTTTCCTCCAGCCGCTTGCCGACATTCTCCCGCAGTAGGGTGTATAGCACGGAAACGATCGGGATGAATACCAGCATGCCGATCACACCGAATAGACTGCCGCCCAGCGAAACCGCCGCCAGCACCCAGATAGCGGGCAGACCAATCGAGCCGCCAACCACGCGCGGATAGATCAAATTACCCTCGATCTGCTGCAAAATGAGGAACATCACAAGGAATAGCAGCGCCTGATGCGGGTTGACCGTCAGAATCAGAAATGTCCCGACGGCACAGCCGATAAACGCCCCGAAAATGGGGATCAGCGCTGTAAACGCAATCAATACGCCAACCAAAAGCGCGAAGGGCAGACGGAAAATCGTCATGCTCACAAAGAACATCGCCCCGAGAATGACCGCTTCTACGCATTGCCCTGCCAGAAAGCTGCTGAAAGCGCGGTAGGTCAGGGCGCAGATGCGCAGAAATTCGTCCGCGTGGGCTTTCTTGAGGTAGGCATAGCAGAGCTTGTGCATCTGTCGCTTGAGCGAAGCCTGCTGCAGCAGGATATAGCAGGCGAAAACAAAGGCGATGAAAAACGTCCCTACGCCGCTGACAATGCCCGTCGCCACGCTGATGGTCGAATCCAGCATGGTGTTCGCGCCGACGCGGAAAAATTGCAGAAGCTGCTGCAAAATTTCGTCCCATTTAAGCGAGCCCTGCAATTCATTCAGGTAGGCAATCAGCTGCGTATTATTATGGAAAAGCTGCTCGCCCTGTTCGATCAATACGGGGATTTTTTCGGGCAGGGTCTTGCCGAGGGTGGCGATGGTCGCGCCCAGCTCCGGCAGTACCACGGAGATCACCAGCGTCAGTATCGCTGCGACAAAAAGCAGCGCCAGCACAAGGCTGATCGGTGCGGCTGCATTCTGCCGTTTGCCGCTCAGCTTGCTCTGCAGCAGCGCCTCGATCCGATTCATGGGCACGCTCAGCACGAAGGCGATTGCTCCCCCCAGAAAGAAGGGAAAGAGGATATGCAGCACGAAGCCGATCGCCCGCAGCACCACATCAAAGCGCCAAAGCCCCACCAATATCACCAATGTAAAGACGATCAGTCCTTGTAATTTTCGTATCGTTTCCTTATCTAATTGCAAAAAATCATCCCCCTAAATGAATGTCACTCGTGTTTTGTCACAAAAGCCCAAACTAATTCATTATAGCACAAAAGAGGAGGGGCGGGCAATAAAAAAGCGCATCCGTTCCGGAATATTTTCTGCTGTTTTTCGGGGAAATTCCTTTACACGGAGCGGATTTGCGATTAAACTATAGAGTGGAAAAGTACGGAACCTTATGAAGAAAGGAAGAAAATTATATGGAAATCAGAACACGCTTTGCGCCCTCTCCGACGGGCTATATGCATATCGGCAACCTGCGCACCGCGCTTTACGAATATCTGATCGCAAAATCGCAGGGGGGCAAGTTCATCCTGCGCATCGAGGATACTGACCAAGGCAGATTGGTGGACGGCGCTGTGGATTTGATCTACAAAACGCTGAAAATGACGGGCTTGCAGCATGATGAAGGTCCCGATGTGGGCGGCGATTACGGACCGTATGTGCAGAGCGAACGCATGGGGCTGTATATGGACTATGCCAAGCAGCTTGTGGACAAGGGCGAGGCATACTATTGCTTCTGCACGAAGGAGCGGCTGGAAAGTCTGAAGGAGGAAAATGCGGAGGGCGCGTCCTTTGCGAAATACGACAGACACTGCCTGCATCTGCCCGCGGAGGAGGTAGCGGCGAAGCTGGCAGCGGGCGAGCCCTTCGTCATCCGCCAGAAGATGCCGACCGAAGGCTCGACAACATTCAGCGACGCGGTGTATGGCGATATTACCGTGGAGAATGCCGAGCTGGACGATCAGATTCTGATGAAGGCGGACGGCTTTCCGACGTACAATTTTGCGAATGTTGTAGACGACCATCTGATGCATATTACGCATGTCGTGCGCGGCAGCGAATACCTTTCCTCCACGCCGAAATACAATCTGCTGTATCGGGCATTCGGCTGGGAGCCGCCGATTTATGTGCATCTGCCGGCAGTTATGCGCGATGCGCACCATAAGCTGTCCAAGCGGCATGGGGACAAGTCCTTTGAGGATCTGGTGAACGAGGGCTATGTGGTCGAAGCGATCGTGAACTATATTGCGCTGCTGGGCTGGAGCCCGGCTGACAACACCGAGATTTTCTCCCTGAAGGAATTGGAGGAAAAATTCAGCATGGCGGGATTGAGCAAGTCTCCCTCCATTTTCGACATCAAAAAGCTGACATGGATGAACGGCGAATACCTCAAGGCGATGGATTTTGAGAAATTTTATGCGCTGGCAGAGCCGAAGCTGACAGAGGTGCTGGACGGCACGACGCTGGATCTGCGCAAGATCGCGGCACTTTTGCAAAAGCGGCTGGAAACGCTGAATGATATTCCGCAGATGGTGGGCTTTTTCAAGGAGCTGCCGAACTACGACACGGCGCTTTACACGCACAAGAAGATGAAAACGAACGATGAAATTGCGTTGGCGTCCCTGCGGGCGGCATTGCCTGTGCTGGAAGGGCTGGCAGACTGGAATGAAGCAGCGATCCATGATGCGCTGATGGCGCTGATCGGGGAGATGGGCATCAAGAACGGGCAGATGCTCTGGCCCGTGCGCACGGCGTTATCCGGCGAGCAGACCTCGCCCGGCGGCGCAATGGAGCTGGCGGATATTCTGGGCAAGGAGGAGGCTCTGCGCAGGATCCGCAAGGGGATCGAGCTGCTGGAGGGGTGAGAGCTAAGACCTTGGGGGCTTTGCCCCCAACACCCCCATAAGGGCTTCCGCCCTTGACCCGTTTGCGCAGGAGCATTCGCTCCTGCGGGGAACAAAACAGAATATCTCGGCAAAACAGACTGCTTGTGAAGGGAAATTGCGTATTCCGATTTACAAGCGGTTTTTCTATTCTATTCCAAATTTGTACCCGCAAACGCATAAAATGCGTTTGCCAATCGGGTTCCAAGGGGGTGACCCCCTTGGTGGGGTTTGGGGCAAAGCCCCAAGGTTTTGGTTCTTGTGGGGGGAGTGGGGCGGCGCCCCACGGTCTTTGGGGGGTTGGGGCAAACCCCCAAGGTCTTTCAACCTTTTTATTAAGTTTTGTTTGCAAAAGAAAAAACGCCCTTTTCATTTCGACAAAAGATGCTATACTGTTAAGATGGAACTTGTGCCCACGGGCATTGACATAGGAGGGAAGCGGAATGAAATGGAAACGGCTTGTGCTGGCGACACTGGCGCTCGGGGTATTGACCTCGGAGGCAGCCTACGCGAAGACGGTCAGCATGAATTTATTCTATAATGGGAAGAATCACGCCTATAGCGCGGAGGAGGTCACCATCAAGGTCGATGGCGAGGTGCTGCAGCCCGGCGATATGCCCGCGGTCATCATCGAGGGCAGAACGCTGCTGCCGATGCGCCTGATCGCCCAGAAGCTGGGCTGCGAGGTGGTTTGGAATGCGGACTCCCGACAGGTTTATGTCATAAATGATGACTATACCATCGTTTTTACGATCGACAATCAGACGGGCTATCAGAACGGCGCGGAGTTTGCGATGGATGTGCCGCCGATGATCGTCAACGATCGGACGATGCTGCCTGTGCGCGCACTGGCGAAGGCGCTGAATCTGGATATTACATGGGATGAGCAGACAAGGACGGTCGCCATCGGCAAGAGCGGCGAAACGCCCGCGACCCCAACGGATCCGACTACGCCTACAAATCCCGCAACGCCTACAACACCTACCACGCCGACAACAGGCACGATCACGCTCAGCCAGCTCATTACGCCAACGAGCGAGGCGGCGGGGCAGGTTTTCACGATTCAGGCGAACGGGGAAATTACGAATTATCAAGAGGTTTTGCTGGACGACAAGAAAATCGTGCTGGATTTTTACGGCGCGAAAAGCGGCTTGGCGACACAGACGACGGATACGAAAAGCAGCATCGTCTCCGCGGTGCGCAGCGCACAGCACACGGAGGATGACGGCACGGTCTACACCCGCGTGGTGCTGGATCTGAACGCGAAAACGCCCTATGAAATCAGCAAAAGTGCGGACGGCAGGCAGCTCATGATCGCTTTTGACAAGGTGCTGGTGGAGGATATTACGCTGGAGCATAAAAAGGAGAAGGATGTCATAGAAATTGAGGGCAGCGGTGCGCTTGGGGCGAACGTATTTACCATGTCGAACCCCTATCGTATCGTGATCGATATTCCCAATGCGGAGTCTGAGCTGCCGCAGAATCTGGATGTGGACGATCTGGAGTATGTATTCGCGGGCAGAACGTCGATGTTTACGGAAACAACGGCGCGGATCGTGCTGGAGGTCGGTGATCTGACGGAGTACAGCTATACCGAGGATGGGGACAGGCTGACGCTGGAAATCGAACGCTCTACGATGGATCACATGCGCTTTGACGGGCAGGAGATGATCCTCTATCTGGACAAGGAGGAGGAATTTGACATCAATGATGTCGTGATTTCCGACAATTATCTGAGCGGCTACACGGATATCACGTTGCCTGATGATTTTGCGAAGATTTACGGCTATGGGCGCTACCGCATCGGCGGAGATGTGATCGAAAGCATAGAGGTTTCTACGGCGGGTGGTCAGACAAGGCTGCATTTCAATCAGAATCGCATCTGCGTTTATGAAATCGAGGAGGAATCCGACAGATATGCCATTCATGTCCGCAATCCGCGCGATGTATACGACAAGGTGCTGCTTCTGGATGCGGGGCATGGCGGCAAGGACCCCGGCACAAGCGGGAATAATCTGATTGAGAAGGATATGAACCTGATTATGGTGAAGAAGGTCGCACAGCAGTTGCAGGGGACGGGCATTCATGTTTATCTCACCCGCGACAGCGATACCTATCCTGAAAACAACCAGCGCGCGAAAACAGCGAATGAGATCGCCCATGCGATGGTTTCCATCCATATGAACTCTGCGGGTGCGACCATCAATGGCACGGAGACGCTCTATCAGGTGCATGCGAACGACGGAAACGGTCTGACGAGCAAAAAGCTCGCGGAGCTGATCCAAGGCAACATCATCGCGGCAACGGGCAACACCAACCGCGGCATCAAGCTGCGCACAGATCTGCTGATCCTCAATGGGACGACCGTGCCGACGGTAATCGTGGAAACGGTATTTTTGAGCAACGCGGGGGATGCGCTGAAAATTTCGCAGGCAAGCTATCAGGATACGGTGGCGGAGGCAATCGCGGACGCTATCGTGGATGCGATGAATATGATTTGACGGATTGCAAAGGAGGCAGGCATGGAAACGATCGTTTTTGCAACAAAAAATAAGGGTAAGCTCAAGGAAATTAATGAAATTCTGGCAGATATGGACGTTCGCGTGATCTCCATGGAGGATGCGGGGATCACGGTGGATGTCGTGGAGGACGGCACGACCTTTGAGGAAAACGCCATGAAAAAGGCGGTGCAGGTGATGGAGCTTTGCGGGAAGGTGACACTTTCCGATGATTCCGGGCTGGAGATTGACGCGATGGATAAGGCGCCCGGCGTATATTCCGCGCGCTTTATGGGCGAGGATACGCCGTATCCGCAGCGTTTTCAGGCGATTTTTGAGCGGCTGGCGGATGTTCCGGAGGAAAAACGGACGGCGCGCTTCGTCAGCTGCATTGCGGCGGCATTTCCCGATGGCAGAAGGCTGATCAGCTATGATACCGTCGAGGGGCGGATCGGCTATGAGGCGAAGGGCGAGAACGGCTTCGGCTACGACCCTATTTTCTATGTGCCGGAGAAGGGCAAATACATGGCGGAGCTCTCCCCCGCGGAGAAAAACGCCATCAGCCATCGCGGCAAGGCTCTGCGCAAAATGAAGGAATTGCTGCAAAAGGAGCTGCAAGCATGAAGATTTTAGTGCTGAGCGATACCCACGGGTATCTAGAGCGGGCGCGGCATGTGCTGGCGCGGATTGGGGATCGCATGGAGATGGTCTTTCATCTGGGGGACTATGATGAGGATGCGAAGGCATTGGCGCGGGAATTTCCGCAGCCTCCCTTTCATTATGTGAAGGGGAATAACGATTTTTCGCCAGATACGCCTGCGAAGAAGCTGCTGCGGGTCGGCGGCAAGGCTCTGCTGCTGACGCATGGGCATAAACAGCGCGTGCATTGGAATCCCGATACGATCGGCTACTGGGCGGAGGAGCAGGGCGCGGATGTCGTCCTCTTCGGGCATACGCATATCCCGCTTTGGGATGACAGCGGACGGGTGGCGCTGTTCAATCCCGGCAGCCTTTCTCTGCCGCGCGACGGCGGCAAGCCGACCTTTGGCATTTTGTCGCTGGAAAACGGCAGAGCAGAGGGCGCGATTATGGAATATCGGGATGAGAATACCTTCCGCAGACGGGAGCGGTAGAATGGCGCGGAACGGCAGGCGGCGGCTCAGATCAGAAACAGGGATTTTCATGCAGAACGCCGTAAAGGATCGCTTTGCAGGGAGTTGCTGCCTTTGCCGTTTTGTGGCGCTTTCTTCACTTGATGTACTTCAAAGGTAGTGGATTTCCGCTTGCGAACTTCGCAAGGGCGATTTGCGGCGGGATTGCGCAGGAGATACGGCGGAAGGGAAAGCGGAGCGGTTTATGGCGATCTGATCGATTCCTGCCAGCGATCGGCTTGGCTCTTATCGCAGCTTTGCGCCGATCTCAGTCCCCTTTCGGCGGCGTGGATGGATCGCCTTGCGATAAATTGCAAAAAAATACAAATATTTTTGGGAAAGAGATTGACAGCGGAGAAGTTTTGTGGCATAATATCACTTGCGTCTGAACGTGGATCAGTAGCTCAGTTGGATAGAGCAACGGCCTTCTAAGCCGTGGGTCGGGGGTTCG
>CAVGZD010000065.1:0-7316 GCA_963633805.1 Lachnospiraceae bacterium
TGGCCTTTCGTCTCTTTTTCAGGAGACGAGGGGCTTTTTTATGGCTCGAAACAGCCACACAAAGGACAAAACAAAAAAATACAAAAGAGAAAACGCGGGGCAATGACGCGCAAGCGCGTCCCCCCCCCCGCCGAAAAAACAAAGGAACAAAAATACACGAAAAATACACACATTGCGATAACTGAAGGAGGAATTACAAATGATGAATTATCAAAAATACAGACCCTATCCCCCCATGGACATGCCGAACAGAAAATGGCCCAATAACGTCATCACAAAAGCGCCCATCTGGTGCAGCGTGGATATGCGCGACGGCAATCAGGCTCTGGAGATCCCCATGAGCCTGGAGGAAAAGCTGGTGTTTTTCCAATTTCTCGTCAAAACAGGCTTCAAGGAAATCGAAATCGGCTTCCCCGCCGCCAGCGATACGGAATTTGAATT
Source organism: Lachnospiraceae bacterium (assembly GCA_963633805.1). Taxonomy (GTDB): domain Bacteria; phylum Bacillota; class Clostridia; order Lachnospirales; family Anaerotignaceae; genus Anaerotignum_A. The sequence goes on from CAVGZD010000065.1 coordinate 442, forward strand.
TACCCGCTATCTGATCGAGCACAACATGATTCCCGATGATGTTGCCATTCAGGTGCTGACACAGAGCCGCCCGCACATCATCAAGAGGACCTTTGAAGCCTTGAAGGGAGCGAAAAAAGCCATCGTGCATCTGTATAATTCCACCTCCACGCTGCAAAGAGAGGTCGTTTTCGGCAATTCCATGCAGCAGACCATCGATCTGGCGGTATCCGGGGCGAAGCTGATTGTGGAGGAGGCGGCAAAAATCCCCGAAACGGAATTTTTCTTTGAATATTCCCCGGAGAGCTTCACGGGGACGGAAATGCCCTTCGCCGTGGAAATCTGCAACGCGGTTCTGGATGTATGGCAGCCCACGCCCGACCACAAGGCAATCATCAATCTGCCCTCCACGGTGGAGATGGCAACACCGAACGTCTACGCAGACCAGATCGAATACTGCTGTGAAAATCTGAAATACAGAGACAGCATCAACGTCAGTCTGCATGCGCATAACGACCGCGGCACGGCTGTTGCAGCAACGGAGCTGGCAATGCTGGCGGGGGCTGACCGCGTAGAGGGGACATTGTTCGGCAACGGCGAGAGAACGGGCAATACGGACGTAATGAATGTTGCCATGAATCTGTTCTCACAGGGTATCGACCCCGAATTGGATTTCTCCGAGATCGACAAGGCTGTGGAAATTTATGAAACCTCCACAAGAATGTCCATCTCTCCGAGACATCCCTATGCCGGTTCTCTGGTATATACCGCTTTCTCCGGTTCGCATCAGGATGCGATCAGAAAGGGCATGGAGGCAATGAAAGCCCATCCCGCCCGCTGGGAGGTTCCCTATCTGCCCATCGACCCGATGGACGTTGGCAGAAATTACGACCCCATCGTGCGCATCAACAGTCAGAGCGGCAAGGGCGGCGTTGCCTTCATCCTGGAGCAGAATTACGGGCTGTTCCTGCCGAAGGCGTTCCAGCAGGATCTCAGCCTGATCACCACGAGCATGAGCGACAAGCAGCATAAGGATCTGACCCCCGCAACGATTCACGACGCCTTCATGGAGCAGTATGTGGACGTCAGAAGCCCGCTGGAGCTGGTAAGCTATCAGGAGATCGTGCGCTCCGGGCATGAGGATGTTGCCATTGAAGCAAAATGTAATTTCCAAGGCAAGCCTATCACCATTACAGGCGAGGGCAACGGCATCATCTCCGCGCTCTGCCATGCGATCGAGGAGCAGTTCCATATTTCGATCGAGGTTGTGGAATACAGAGAGCATTCCCTCTCCCACGGCACGAAATCCCGCGCAATCAGCTATATTCAGATGGCGGACAGCCATGGCGGCATCTATTTCGGCGCAGGTACCTCCAGCAATATCACGAAGGCAGGTCTGCGTGCAGTGATCAGCACAACGAACAAAATCATCGCATAAGGGAGGAATGGCAGCATGGGCATGACAATGACACAGAAAATTCTGGCGGCGCACGCAGGGCTGGCTGAGGTAAAGGCTGGGCAACTCATTCAGGCGAAGCTGGATATCGTGATGGGCAACGACATTACGACTGCCGTTGCTCTGAAGGAATTTAAGAAAACAGGCGCGAAGAAGGTCTTTGATCGGGATAAGGTGGTTATCGTTCTGGATCATTTTACCCCCAATAAGGACATCAAGGCGGCGGAGCAGTGCAAGGCGTGCCGCAGCTTCGCTTATGATATGGAAGTAAAAAACTTTTTTGATGTGGGTCAGATGGGCATCGAGCATGCGCTCCTGCCGGAAAAGGGCATTGTCGTGCCCGGTCAGGTCATCATCGGCGCGGACTCCCATACCTGCACCTACGGTGCACTGGGCGCATTCTCCACAGGCATCGGCAGCACGGATATGGCAATCGGCATGGCGACGGGCGAGGCATGGTTCAAGGTGCCCGCCGCGATCAAATTCGTGCTGACGGGCAAGCCCGCAAAATGGGTCAGCGGGAAGGATATTATTTTGCATATTATCGGTATGATCGGCGTGGATGGCGCGCTGTACCGCAGCATGGAATTTGTTGGGGACGGCATCGCCCATCTTTCCATGGACGACCGCTTCACCATGGCAAATATGGCGATCGAGGCAGGCGCGAAAAACGGCATCTTCCCCGTGGATGAAAAAACGCTGGCTTATACGGCGGCGCATTCCCAAAAAGAGCCTGTGATTTATGAAGCAGACCCCGATGCGGAATATGACGAGGTATACACCATCGACCTTGCCGCCCTGCGCCCGACCGTTGCCTTCCCGCATCTGCCGGAAAACACCAGAACCATCGACGAGACAGGTCGCATCCCCATCGATCAGGTGGTAATCGGCTCCTGCACCAACGGCAGACTGGATGATATGAAGGTTGCTGCGGATATTCTCCGGGGACGGCAGGTTGACCGCCGCGTGCGGACCATCATCATCCCCGCCACCCAGCAGATTTATCTGGACTGCATCCGTCTGGGCTATGCGGAGGATTTCGTTAAGGCGGGGGCAGTGTTCAGCACACCCACCTGCGGTCCCTGTCTGGGCGGACATATGGGGATTCTGGCGGCAGGAGAACGCTGCGTTTCCACCACAAACCGCAATTTTGTCGGCAGAATGGGACATACGGAGAGCGAGGTCTATCTGGCAAGCCCCGCCGTTGCAGCGGCATCCGCCATCGCGGGCTATATCGCAGACCCCGAAAAAATCGCAGGAGGGATGAAGGCATGAAAACAGCAAGAGGAACGGTATTCAAATATGGGGATAACGTCGATACAGATGTAATTATCCCCGCAAGGTATCTGAACGTATCCAGCGGCGAGGAGCTGGCGAAATACTGCATGATCGATATTGACGCGGATTTCGTAAACAAGGTCAAGGATGGGGACATCATCGTTGCCACGAAGAATTTCGGCTGCGGCTCATCCCGCGAGCATGCCCCGCTGGCGATCAAATGCACGGGCGTCTCCTGCGTCATCGCGTCCACCTTCGCCCGTATTTTCTATCGCAATGCGATCAACATCGGTCTGCCGATCTTGGAATGCGAGGAAGCCGCAAACGACATCGATGCGGGCGATACCGTATCGGTCGATTTCAATACGGGCATCATCACAAACGAAACAAAGGGGAAAAGCTATCAAGCCGAGCCATTCCCCGAATTTATGCAGAAGATCATGGCAAAGGGCGGCTTAGTCAGCTATACAAAGGAAAAAATCGAAGGATAAGGTGAGAAAAATGGGTACCTATCGGATCACGGTATTAAAAGGAGACGGCATCGGTCCGGATGTTGTGAGCGAAGCCATGCAGGTTTTGGACTGCATCGGCGAGAAATACGGGCATGCCTTCCAATTCAATGAAAAATTAGCCGGCGGCTGTGCCTACGATGCCTACGGCACGCCTCTGCCGGAGGAAACCTTAGCGGCATGCAAGGATTGCGACGCAATCCTGCTGGGGGCGGTCGGCGGACCGAAATGGGACGCGCTGCCCGCCGCTCTGCGTCCCGAAGCGGGCGCACTGCTCAAGCTGCGCAACAGCTTGGGGCTTTACGCAAATCTGCGCCCCGCCATCATGCATAAGGCATTGAGCGCCGCCAGCCCCATCAAGGCGGAAATCATCGGCGATGCGCTGGATATTCTGGTCGTGCGCGAGCTGACGGGCGGCATTTACTTCGGCGAGAGGGGCTATCGCGAGGGCAAATACGGGCAGGAGGCATACGATGTCGAGGCATACAGCGAATTTGAGGTCAAGCGCATTGCCGTACAGGCGTTTGAGGCGGCAAGAAAGCGCAAAAAGCATGTGACGAGCATCGACAAGGCAAATGTGCTGGAGAGCAGCAAGCTGTGGCGGAAAACCGTCACGGAGGTGGCGCAGGATTACCCCGATGTGGAGCTGGATCATATGTATGTGGATAACGCCGCGATGCAGCTTGTGCGCAACCCCAAGCATTTTGACGTAATCGTGACCTCCAATATCTTCGGCGATATTATCTCCGATGAAGCCAGCCAGATTACAGGCTCGATCGGCATGCTGCCCTCCGCCAGCCTTGCGGACGGCGCATTCGGGATGTATGAGCCGATTCACGGCTCCGCGCCGGACATCGCAGGGCAGGATCTGGCAAACCCCATTGCGACCATCCTTTCTGCGGCGATGATGCTGAAATTCTCCTTCGGACTGACGAAGGAAGCGCAGGCGATTGAGGACGCAGTGACGACGGTGCTGGATGCGGGCTATCGCACACCCGACCTCTATAGCGAGGGCACGAAGAGGGTCGGCACGAAGGAAATGGGGCGGCTGATCCGTGATGCACTGTCTAAGCAGATATGATCGGGGGGGATCGCATGGATCAGAACAAATGTACGCAATATTTACAAAAATTAAACGGATTGACGGTTTTCAGGGGCTTGCTGGATGCAGCCCTCCTCTGCCGTCTACGGGAGCTGCTGGCGGCTTTGCAGGGTGAGCCTGCGGATGCCGATGCGATCGTTGCCGCATATGGCTGCTTCGCCGCGGAGCTGTTTCGGCATGGCGTGAATTTTTCCGTGGTGCTGAAGGATTGGATCTTGGAGGATGACAACGGCTATCGCCGCGCCGCGATCGCGCAGGAAACGCCCCCTCCCCTGCTGGAGAAAACGGCTCTGCGGGAGCTGGCGTTTTTCAGCGAGCTTGGGCAGCTTTCCGCCGCGGACTGCAAGGCGGGGCTGCCACGCGAAATTGCGGATTTCCTCCCGGCTTGGGAGAGCAACCCTTTCGATTTTCCCGCGCTCTATCGGGATTTTCTGCGGAATATCCCCACGGAGGGCTATGGCGTTTTTGCGAAATATCACGCCTTTGTCTATAACGCGGATGGGCTGCATCCCGTCAGGCATCCCGACCCGCAGCGGCTTTCGCAGCTGACGGGCTACGGGCGGGAGTCGGGCATGGTTCTGCGGAACACGGAAGCGCTTTTGCAGAACACGACTCCCTGCAATCTCCTGCTTTACGGGGATGCCGGCACGGGCAAAAGCTCCACGGTCAAGGCAGTCGCAAACGAGCTGAAGGACAGGGGACTGCGGCTGATCGAGGTGAAAAAGGGGGATCTGCGCCATCTGCCGCACCTGATGGAGCTTCTGGCGGAGAACCCCCTGAAATTCATCATTTTCATTGATGACCTCAGCTTTGCGGGGACGGACGAGCAATTTTCCGCGCTGAAGGCGATTCTGGAGGGCGGCGTTGCCATGCGTCCGCAGAACACGGTGATTTATGCCACGAGCAATCGGCGGCATATGGTGAAAGAAAGCATGGCGGAGCGAAACGGTGACGACATCCATCTGAACGACACGCTGCAAGAGATGATGAGTCTATCGGCGCGCTTCGGCATGACGATCACCTTCCTCAAGCCGGACAAGGAGGAATATCTGGCGATCGTGGAGCAGCTGGCGGAGGAATACGGGCTGGCGCTGCCGAAGGACGAGCTATTCGCCCGGGCGGAGCGATTCGCCATCTACCAAAGCGGCAGAAGCCCCCGCACCGCGAAGCATTTCATCGAGACGCAGCTGGGGGGATTGTAAGAGATGAAAACCTTGGGAACCGCGGGACGCTGTCCCACACCCTGAAAGACCTTGGGACTTTGTCCTCAAACTCCCCAAAGCCTTGGGGCTTTGCCCCAAACCCCACAAGGGGACTCGTCCCCTTGACCCCGTTTGGCAAGCGCATATACATGTCGCTAATATAATAGGACTAAGGCAAAACCCAACAAAACGGGTGTCGCTTTAGTCCTATTTTTTATTTACCGAGCATTCGCGGAAATGCCCGAAAATGCTACGGTTACAGCAAGGACAAGGCGTTTATTGGCTTACAATGAACGCCTTTGCTATTTGAGAGAGCATACAAGGAGGGAGCGCCTATGGCAGAAAAAATCAAAGAGATCCGTTTGGACGAGCTGCATCCGTTTCCGGACCATCCCTTTGGCGTGCGGGACGACGATATGATGCGGCAGACGATTGAAAGCATTCGTGAGTATGGCGTGCTAGTCCCCGGCATTGCAAGACCGCGCGAGGGCGGTGGCTATGAGATTATCGCTGGACACAGGCGGAAACGAGCCTGCGAGCTTGTGGGTCTGAAAACCATGCCGATCATCGTTCGGGATGTGGACGACGATGCGGCGATCATCATGGCGGTGGACAGCAATCTACAGCGGGAACACATCCTTCCGAGCGAGAAGGCTAAAGCATACAAGATGAAGCTGGAAGCCATCAAGCGGAAGGCGGGCAGACCAAGCAAAAATTCTGTCCAAGCTGGACAGAATTTTGAGGGAAAGACTTCCAGAGAGCAGATAGCGGAAAACAGCCCTGACAGCGCAACGCAGATCCAGCGTTACATTCGCCTGACCGAGCTAGCACCGGAGCTGCAGCACATGGTCGATGAGGGAAGAATCGGCATGACTCCCGCGGTCGAGATTTCCTATCTTAAGCCGGATGAGCAAAGACTCCTAATTGAGACAATCGACAGCGAACAGGCAGTACCCTCCCTATCCCAAGCGCAGCGCATGAGAAAACTTTCGCGAGAGGGCAAGCTGAACGACGACGCGGTGTTGGGCATTATGATGGAGCAGAAAAAGCCGGAAAACTCTGACTTGAAGTTTTCAATCGAGAAGATCAAACGATTTTTTCCGCGCTCCTACACGCCGCAGAGGATGGAGGAAACGATCCTCAAGCTGCTGGAAACGTGGATGCAGGAACGCAAACGAGGTCAGCGGCAATAAAAACTGAATAGGTCAATCGAGCCGAACAGGAGATACATTTTCTGGTTCGGCTTTTTATTACAAAACGAGATAAATTGTGTATTCAGTTCAATATGCTCTTGCTGAGCTCCTGCTTTCGGCTGATTCTTACGGAAAGTAAGTAAATAAGCAAGAAAC
>CAVGZD010000065.1:7326-10351 GCA_963633805.1 Lachnospiraceae bacterium
GTCCTTTTTAGGTGGAGTAGACGAAATTTCAAGGTATTTTTATTTTCAAACTATCGGTTTTTTATGAGGTATTTATCCAAAGTAAAAAATACCTCATAAATTCTCTGGAAACCTTGATTTTAGCGGGCTGAAAAACCGAATTTCACGGTATTGAAAAAAACTCAATACCCCCTACGCCCGGTCGGTATTTTATCTTGGAAATTGAGGAGATTTTTTTGTGTTTCTGGTTCGGTGGTTGGGGCTCTGAAAACCGCTTTCTCGGTGCTGCAAAATACCCCTCTTTGGGGTTTGGTTCTTCAAAATTTACAGAGGAAAGGATATCTGCTTGGTGGGGCATTTGGGCTGCGCGGCAGTCAGCCGGGACGAAAAGTATATCTGCTCGCGGCTCTATGCCTACAACTTGCTAAGGGCTGATTGTACTCCATTTGCCAGGATGATACGCTACAGACCTTCGATCAATGGAATCCGGCAACAAGAATCCGGTTCACCTTTTATCTGTCCAAGGCAGATGTTTTTACAGATAATATTCAGACAGCACTTAATGTTTATCTCCCAGCACTGGCTGTGGAGCATGGCAGGAGCGGCAGTCCCTTTAGTAATACAAAACGCTACGGCATCCTTTTGGCTCTTTGGGTGGCTTAGGAGCGCGTCTTTTAATAACCACGCCGGGACGGACTGCCTTTCTGCTGGGGCGCTACGGCGGTCAGGAAGATATATTACGTGGACGCTGTGTGTCTGAACAGAAGAGTCTTGCGTGATAAGTCTGCCTCGTATGTGGCGAAGGACGGGAGTTACATACGCAGAGAGCAGAAACTAAGAAACGATGGTATTGGTTATGGCAGGATGGAGAGTCCTGCAAAATTTGTTGATAATAAACCCCTGCTCTTGGGTGAAATCATGCAGGCGGGGAATAGGAGGAGGAGAAGAAATGAGAGGTCAGGAACTGAAAGAACGCCCTCGCTACGGGCTGATGAAACAGAACGATGTTGTGCAGTTTTACCATCTGCAATTTCCGCGCTGGCTGCTGGAGGACGCGCGTTTTGTGCTTATGAGCTTGGAAGCAAAATTCGTATATATGCTGCTGTTCAACCGATTCCAGCTGTCCAAGCTGAACGGTTGGATCAACGACCAAGGAGAGGTCTTTGTCATCTACACAAGGCGTGAGTTGTCCGAACGGTTGAATATCTGTGAGAAGCGCATTTCGGCGGCAATGAATGAGCTGCGAGAGTACCAGCTAATCTGGGAGAAACGCTGTGGACGCGGTTACGCCAACCAGATTTATCTCGCCAGTGTGGAGATTTCCTTGCGGGATGCGATGCAGTCCGTGGGCGGTCCAATGGATCCTCTGCCGCAGGAGCTTGGGACTGACAAAACGGAGAGCCTTATCGAAAATGAGGACGCAGGAATCGTTGCGGAGCAGACTGCGAATAAACCTGTGGAAGAATATGTGGATAATTGCGAATCCATTGTGGACAATGACGATATTTCTGAGGATAACAAGGTTGGTATTAAGGACGTTTTTTCGGAAAATGAGGGCAAATTCCCCTCTGAACCGCAGGAACGTCCTTTCTTTAACCGTCAAAACAGCAGTTCAAGAACCGCCGAAATGGCAGTTCAAGAACCGCCAAATCTGCCGCCTAGTATAATAGAAAAGAAAGAAATATATATGAATCAATGTCAGTCAGTCCATCATATACAGACGGACGAGGACGCGCACAGAGATGCGCTGGAGTTACGCCGCCTGTTGGTGCAGGCGGGTGTGAATTTCTTACCGGAGGAGGATGCCGAAGTGATGCGCCATGCTATTGAGCGACTATACTACACGCAAAGCCTAAAACTGGATAACGCGGTGTATCCAAACGAGTACATACGGCAAAATCTTGAAAGATTGGATTACCACATCTTGCAGGATGCGATTGCGAAGATCACAAGCAATCTCGACAGGAAGGTCAAGAATAGCAGTGCCTATGTCGTGGCAGTGCTGTTCAATTCTATCATGGAGTCCAGGAGTGACCTTATGGTTGATCCGTATCTGAACTTCCTGCGGCAGAACAGGGGAGATTGATGTGGCGGCGGGTGGACAGATCTGGTCTGATGGTGATTTTCTGCTGCGTAGCGAATAAGGATGTATCCTGCCGGTTGTAGGTCTGAAGCGCATTCCGTTGGAGTGCAGCGGCTTTGGCGTACCCATCCGCAACCGCGGGTTGGGTTGTGATTGCCGATTTACGGAGCGCGTGCAAGCTCAGGCAGGAAATTTCTGCGGGGCTGAATGCAGCGGACAGGGATGCCGAACTGAATTTTGTATGGTGTATGCAGTGAGTGATTGGGGAATTTCAATTTATGATCATAACGGCAAATCGGGTGTACAAATAAGAGATTCTGCTTGGGGAAATGTGTTCTCGTGGAATGATGGAAAGGGTCTCGGGAAGTTTTCTGGTTCTGGCTATGGTCTTTCGCTTTATCGTTGTATAAAAAATCCTATCGGTACTCCTGGGGTAGATGACACACCTCCGACAGAGGATAAAATAACAATGGAAGTTGTAAGCAGCGTATCCAGTGTTACTATTGATTCTAGGGATTTTTCATTGCAGGTTGGCGAAACCAAGCAATTAAAGGCTGGAGTTCTAGGATCTGGAGATATCAGCTTTGACAAAATTTGGTCCTCCAGCAATAGCGGTGTTGCATCTGTAGACAGCAATGGTTTGGTGACAGCAAAAAGTGCGGGAAGAGCAACAATTAAAGCCGAATCCGTCAGTGATAGAGGAAAATATGATTCTGTGGAGGTAGAGGTTGTTGCTAGTACGCCAGAACCCACCCCTATTCCAGAGCCTGCTCCTCAACCTGTTGCACCTACGCCTGAGCCTGAACCTGAACCGGCATCCACAACCCCGGTTTATCCGGGCAGAACAGATAGGCCGTCCGTTTCGGTTAATGGGTCTGATGTTTCCGTAAGCTGGAATGCGATAGAAAATACGCCGCCTACGCAGTCAGCATGGAAAATCTGCTATTGTTGCAGCAGGGGCAT
>CAVGZD010000066.1:0-10237 GCA_963633805.1 Lachnospiraceae bacterium
TTCGGAAAATTCCCGCTCCCTGCTGCTCAAAATAGCGGAAACAAAAGAATCCGAAAGGAGGGAGGTGTTTTCATACCATCTCATTTCGGATTCTTGTCTTTGCGCTATTCCATATTCTATTTAACTTTTAGTGTAGCTTTTGCAATGAAGTTGAAAAAACTCTTTTGCTCCGCCAGTAATACATAGAAAAAGGATTGCTGCCTTTGCAGAGGCGGTCAATCCGAAAGGTTTTCGAAAGACCGTCTAACTTCTGCTAGGTGGTTTTGTTTTTACTTATCCTTGTTAATAAACAAGGTGATATGCATTATGCATAACACTCCCAATTGAGTCAAAATTTGAATCAACAAATACCCTGCTCTGACAACTGATTTCGACACGCTCCCATGCCTTTTGTGATTTTACAGAATAGGGCAGCTGAATATTTCAACTGCCCCTTGTTCTGTATAAATCAGCAGAGTTAATCCATGCTGCTCAATCCCGTTCCAGCCATTCCTCCACCACGATCCCAGACTGAAACACCACCTCAATCTTCGCTGCGTTCGTCACATAGATATTCCGGATCAGCTGCCGCACCAGTTTGTCATCGTATGTCATTAGTGCGCATTCCGATCTTTCCAGAAACCCCTTAATTTCCTCGATTTTCCCGTCCTCTGCGGCTTTCTGTGCTTCACTGATCTGTTTGACGTTCAACGCCTCCATCTGCGCCGAAATCTCCCGATATTGTGCCTCGAAGGTGTCCTCGTTGCCGTCCTGCTCGGCCTGCTGCTGTATTGACAGCCTTCGCATACCACGCGTCATCCGCAACATCCGTGAAGTTTACGGTGATTTCAACGTCCTTGTTCAGCAGCAAATTGCTCAGCAAAATTGTGCAGATTTTCCCCTTTAGCGCGATGGTCGCCTGCCGGGTTTTCGCCACCTCTACGGTGATGTAGCGTAATTCGCTGATGCGGATGCCCGCCGCACAGAGCGTCTCCATAATCAGCGCAAGCCGCGCCTTGCCGCTCTCCCTTGCCGTCGCCAATAGGCGCTCGTACTCCGCATGGCTTAACTCCCGCGCCCCGTCACGGTATAGCTGCCGCTGTATCCGCAGGAATTTCAGCTTGATCCCCCAGCCTATGTAGCGAAAAAAGCCATTCGCCGCCGCCAGTATGGAGTTGATTGTGCAAGGTGCATAGTTTTTCGCCATGAGACTGGACTTCCATTCGGTGAGGTTTTCCTGCGTGGCAGGGCGGTTGTCGAGCCAGTCGGCAAGGGCAAAGAGGTCGCGGCGGCATTTCGCGATCGTACCCTTGGCGTATTCCGCGGCAACTAGCGCGGTACAGTAGCCCTCGATTCGGTCATTCGTAACGATATTGCTCATTTTCATTCCTCCTAAAATGTGTAATATCGCTAGTTTGCCCGAACTGGCAGAAAGAAAACAGACACATTTCGCAAAGATTCGCGCGTATTCCGATAGCATTATGTGAAGGATAGATCTTTTTCTTTTGTGACAAAAAGTTAAATTGAAATACTTCTTGGGGGGGCATGATGAACCCACCCCCGGTTCGCTTTGGCGGATTTTGGGCAGACCGCCCCCTTGGCATAGGCTGAATTTTTCACAGACTTTGCCCTTTATAGAATCGTATACAGATTGCTGCTCCGACCGCCGTTTTGCCGCAGGCGCATTTCCTTGGCGATATACCCCGCCTTGAGCAAGTCCTCCATCGCGCGCTTGACCGTACTCAGGGACATATTGAGGTCAGCTGCGACCCTCTGGCGCGAGGGGAAACACTGTCCCTCAGCGTTCGCTCTGTCCCGCAAATACAGGTACACCGCCACTGCCCTTGTCGGCAAATTTGTCCCATAAATCCTTTTTCCGATTTTCATATGCGTCCCTCCGTTACACCTTTGTTCGCTTGATTTTTTCCTTGAAATCAGCCATATCCGACTTGTCATTTTTCACGTTTTCTGTCTTGCCGGCAGTTTGTTCAGCCTCAGATTTGGGCTGTTGCCCCTGCTGTTCCACTGGCAATTCCACCTTCATCTGCGGCATAGGGCCCCCATATTTTTTCCGAATCAAATCCTCCACTTCCCGCCGATTCACATACGCCACCTCGCGCGCCCGCGCCTTTGGCATCTGATAGGACTCGTTCAGCACAATGCCCCACTCAAAAAACAGCTTCAGTTTCGCTTTCATGGGCTTCACGCCCGTCCGCGTGATGATGAAGGTATCCTTCGGCATAATTTTCAGTTCGTCGGGACTCATCAGCGGTCTGCCCGTCATTTGCAGGGATTTCGATTTGTCCCGCCCAATCGACACGCTGCCCGTCTGCACCGTCTGTTCGCCGAGGATTTTCGACAGCACCTCGGCTGCTTCGGAGTTAGGCGCAAAGCCGCCGTAGATGGTCAGCTGACAGTTATCGACCACGATCGCCGCGCCATCCTTGCCGTAGTTTTTCTCCAACTGCGTCAGCGATTGTATGATCGGCACAAAGGAGATTCTGCGCGAACGGCTTGCGGAAAACATCATCTCGGCGGATTCAATTTTTGGGATGGTCCCATACTCGTCCATTAGGAACATAACGCGGTTCGCCAATTTCCTGCCCAGCTCGTCCGCGATTGTCAGCATTTCCCGATAGAGCTGTTGCACGATCAGCGAGACTAGGAAGTGCTTCGTGTTATCTTCCTCCGGCACGACAAGGAACAGCGCCGATTTCCGTTTGCAGAATCTTTCCGTGTCCAGTTTGGTTTCAAAACAAAGCATCTGCTCCAATTCGCTGTCTAAAAATGCATTCAATCGCGATAGTGCGGTTGACATAACCGATGCCATCGCCTGATCGCCGGTGTTGAGGGCAGAGCCTGACAGCATTCGAGCCTTGTGGCTGTCGGGCAGCTGCGCCATCAGCAGCTTGAAGCGGCTCGTCCCACTTTGCGTTGGCTCAAGCAAGTCCTGTATCAGCTTGAATACGCTGACGATATGCCGCTGTTCGGACGGCTGCGGTCTGTCTGCCAGCTGCTTTTTCACCTCGGCTACGTCCTCATTCCAGAGGGCAATTTCTACGCTGCCTTGATCCTCTGAAGAATTTTGCGGAGCAGCGCCGTTTTTGCTGTCATTCGGTGGGGTGGGGGAGCGAGACTCCCGCAGCTTTTCCAGCCACTGTTCCCGCGCCTTTAACGCCTCTCCCTTCTTTTTTTCCTGCTTTTTGTGGAGAAAATGCGGCGAACAGACCTCCGCCAGCACCAGAATCACCGCAGTCATCAGACCTTCGGTGGAATCATAAAAATAGGCGTTCTGCCCCGCACTCGCGGAGTCGAAGCCGCCCGAATTCATGACCGTCTTGGAGATGATTTTGGCGTATTTCTCAGCCTTCGCCTTGCTGACCAGACTGTCCGTCAGCAGGAAATCGTCCATGTAGCGGTTGACCATGTGGAGCATATTGAAGCCGTCGCTCCGGGTCGGATTGCGCAGATCCAGCACCAGAACCTCATAGCCGTAGTATTTTTCTGCGATGGGGGCATAGCTCCGCAGAAGGTCACCCTTCGTGTCGTTTGCCACAAAACTCATCCCGCTGGCGCAGCAGTATTCAATGTTCGGGTAGAGGAATTTCGCTGTTTTTCCGACGCCTGCCGCACCGATCATCAGCGCGTGGACGTCGCCCGTGTCCACGATTGCCTGCATCGCCTTGCGCTTTTGCACACAGCCGACAATAATGCCCTGCGGCAAGCTCTGTGCGTTTCCCTGCCTCCACTCCGATGGTTTGTAATCTACAAACTGGTATGCTGCTCGGATTTCCTTCTGTGTTGCAAAACTGGCAGAGCCGTGTTGTCCATCGCCGACGATTTTGCTTTTGATATCCAGCGATTTTCTGCCCAAAAAGAACATCACAGCCATAAACGTGCCGAAAATCAGAATCAGCGGCAGTAGGTATAAGATTTCCTTTGTCATTTTCATCCCTTCAAGGAGCAAATTATGTTGCACACGAAAAAGACCTACTCCATTTTGAGTGGTGTAGGTCTTTCTATCAATGGCGTGTTCAACACTTCGGTCTATTTCCTGTTATCCGATTTTTTAGGGCGGTGCTTCATTCAGATCAGAAAAGGAAATTCAAATTTCTCCCCTGTTGAAAAACCGGAAGTATCCGTAGCTTCAGTCACTTCAAAGACGGCTCCGTCCCACCCGTTGATTCGGATCATCCCGTGGACACTTCCATCATCGGACGTAAACATAAGCTCTCCATTCCCGTTATCAGCAAAGCTACCTTTTATTTCTCCCTGCCTGTAAAGAGAAATCATCGCCTCATCTTCCCCCATCTGGCCTTGGCGGGTGACCAGCGAACTGTATATTTCTCCTGCCCCTTGGTTATCTACAAACAAGCCATACTTTGTTGGTGCATCCGGCATAACGAAGGGCTCTCCTTGGATCTTAGCCAGCTCATTTGCAAGGAAGTATGCTCGGTTCTTCGTTTTTTCCTCCCAGAGAGAGTTCCACAGGAGAGAATATATGCTGCCGCTTTCCTCCCGCGATCCGATGCACAGCAGAGTCACCTCGTCTTTCATAGAAACCCAGTTTCTCTGTTCCGCAAGCACTCTCTCTTTTGTTTCCGGATCAGCCAAATTGCAGAATCGATTCCAGAGATGATTTAATTCTGTATCCCAGACCATATAAAGCCATTGGGATGACACATTCATCTCCTGCTGCGTTTGAGCCGAATCCAATAGCAACGCGTATTTTTTTGTGATTTCATCAATATGTTTCAATTCATTTTGAAGTGAGGACGAGGATGACGCAACGTAATCAACATCCGATCTGATATTTTCGGTGTAATCATAGTCAAAATCTATTTTTATGTCATCCCCAAGGTCTATGACATCATCTTCGCTGTCTACCGAATCAACCTGTTCTTGCTCTTGAAAAGACGGATCTCCGCTGCCTGATTCTGCGCCATCCTTCGCACAAGCACAAAGTCCAGTCAGCAATACAACAGCCATGATGCAAACTATTTTTTTCATACGCAATTCCTCCGTAATAGTGCAATATCAATTTTTGAACTAGAGCCTTTCTGAAAAGTCATTCTCACGATCTGCAAGCCCCATTTTGTGTATGATTCACCCCGCAATCGGTCTACATAGCGCCGCTATGCCTCCCTCATTTGGGGTAAATCCTCCACAAAATGTAGCCCACATCTCGTAAAAAGCACTTTCCAGAAACGCTCTAACGAAAAGCAACAGCTTGAAAATTGTTTTTTATTCTCATTGCTTGAAGCTAAACGCATTATACCACCGCGGCAGTGACATGAAAAGCAAAAAATCTGCCAGACAGGGCTTTACTGCATCGCAAGCTGCGGCACTTGCTCACTCTCCGCCAGCACTTGCTCATGCGCTTTTCCAAGCTGCCGCCCCTCGCGGAAACGATTTCGCCTCTCCATCTCCAGCGGATGCAGTTTCCTGTGTTGGAGTTTTTATGTACTTTTCATACGCCGCAAGCTGTTTTAGCTCCGGCTGATTTTTTAACTGATCCGCGATCCACTGCTTTTGATTTTTTGTTACACCAGACACCGACTGCATTTTCAAGCCTTCCGCATTTTCCCGCGTTGCCATGTAGTTCAGCAGATTTCGCACTTGACCTTTCCCGGCGTTTTTGATATATCGCGATGTAAAAATAATTCTCGGCAAAGATTATCACCCCTCCATGCAGTTTCCTTAAGGACTCCTCCAAGCCGCGAAAAATCGCCTTCCTAGACAGCCCTTCCTTTTCATCGAATAATTTCAGCGCAATGCGAACCTTTTCCCGCTCCGCATATTGCCTCAATGCATAAAAAAGTGCCATGTACCTTTCCAACTGTTCATCCGTCAACGAGGTCAGGTTGCCTTCCAGCCCAATCAATTTTCCCTCATCATTTAAGAGAACGCAGATCTGCTCGTCCAAGGCCGCTATGTCAATCAATCCTCCGACTGCCTCCTGCATCGCTTCCAGCGTATTTTCCAGCATAAAAACCTCCGGATGTTGGTGTGGCTGCACCTTTCATACCCTTATAAACTTCTCCTTCATTTTTCACATTTCCCATAAAAATTTCTGATAATAAATCTTCAAAAAGCACTTGACTTTTTCTGAAGTCATTTTTCGTTATATGTCAGAAATAAGAAAAGGCAGTAGGATTTTTCCATCTCACTGCCCAAAAATCATTTTTTGCCCGAAAATCACTTTGTCATCTATAAAATCCCGTTTTTTGCCTCAAAAATTTTGGCTCAAAAAATCGCTGGAAGCCTTGATTTTACTGGGTTTGCGGCTATGTCATACTTTTTGTCTGGTCATCTATGCTGAAAAGTACGGCTACTGCGTCAATCTCCCTTGACAGCCCGGGAGCGGGCTTTCCTTCCGTTCATGACGAGAGAAAACCTGGCGGAACGCCGGGCAAGCGAGGAATGGAAGGAAAGCGTGAGCGGTTTTCGAGTGTCAACGAGAAAAACCCTCGCTTTTCAAAGGATGCCTGCGGGAGATTTCCTTGTATCCGCAGCCTTTCCGCTATTTCAGCTCTTATATGTTTTCTTATCGGGACACACCTAAGGGGGCGGTCTGGCGGCTTTGCAGCATTCGGATGCGCCCCCGTATCTATGCATTTTGCTGCGTCTTGATCGGAAAATAGGGAAGCTGCGGACTGTTTTCGGTCGGGGCGCAGTTTTTTGTGTGATCGAGCGGGATCGGACAAGGCTGTCCCGTTTTTCCTTGTGTTTCCAAAATCATTACAGATTTATTAAGCTTTTTGGAAAATTAACAAAAATCCCCCCATTTGTGGTAAGATGTGTGGCGTAGCTTTTTGCACAAATTGGGTAAAAAATGGAACGATTTGCAGATTGTATCGTCTGACAGGGTAGAGATACTTCGGATAAAGGAGAGAGGACAAATGAACCGAAATCAAAAGCTGAAAAAACGCGCCGTGGGGGCGGCGATGGCGGCGATGCTGCTGCTTTCTCCCGCGAGCGTATTGCTGGGCGGCGAGCTGGCTTATGCCGCAACGTATTATGAGCAGAAAACGGAAAAGGACGTGACCCGCGGTGTGACCTATGAGAAAAATAGCCGCATGACGGAAAACGGCATTCAGAATATCCATGTGCTGCGGGTCGATCTGCGGGAGAGCACGCTGGAGCTGAAGGAGGTGGAGAGCACAACGGAGTACGGTCTGAAGGAAACCGTGCAGAAGCTACTGAGCGACAACGGCGCGGTCGCAGGGGTGAATGCGGACTTTTTCGGGCTGAGCGGCACGCATTCGGCGGCGTTCGGACCCATCGTGCGCGAGGGAGAGGTGATCTCCGCGGGAACCTCGCTCAATCATGATGAGGAGCAGTACGCGGCGTTTTTCCAAGATGAGGACGGCAATCCCTTCTTCGATTACTTTCATATGAAGGCATCCTTCGGCAAGGAGGGGAAAATGATAGAGCTGGCTTCCCTCAATAAAATTACCTCCATGGTCTTCCCCATCTATCTGGACGGCAACGCCATGCAGAATACCGTTTCGCTGGATACGCGCTTTGAAAATCTGGTGAAATTCACGGTGGTGGATGAGGAAATTACAGCGATCTCCCAGCCGGGCGAGGTGGTCGAAATTCCGGACGATGGCTATCTGATCGTCATGAGTCAGGATTATTACAACAATTCAGCGAACATGTATGCGGTTGGGGATATGGTTTATCTGTATATCAATTCCTCCGTGAATCTGGATGAGGTCGAGACAGCCTTCGGCGGCGGTGGCAAGCTGCTGATCGCCGGGCAGACTGCGCCTGCAAGCAGCATCGTTGCCAAAAACAGACAGCCCAGAACCGCCTTCGGCGTATCGCAGGACGGGCAGACGGCAATCTTCATGGTCGTAGACGGCAGAGGGGACAGCATCGGCGCAACCCATGAGGAAATGGCGGATTTGATGCGGGAATACGGCGCGTATGACGCCATGCATCTGGATGGCGGCGGCTCGTCCACGCTCGTTGCGCAGACAACGGAGGATACCGCGCCCGCCGTGCAGAATCAGGTTTCCGAGGGTTCGGAGAGAAAGGTCATCAATGCGGTCGGCATTTTCCAGAATGCGGAGCAGGGCGAGGTGGAGCAGCTTGTGCTTGTGCCCTCGCTGAAAAGAACGCTGGTTGGGAAGGCTGTTGATTTCACGGTGTACGGGCTGGACGCATATCAGAATCATATCGCCCTGCCTGCCGAGGCTGTGACGATCGAAGCAATCGGCGTGGAGGGCGATTGGAGCGGACAGAGCTTCACGCCGAAGACCTCCGGCACTTTTGCTGTGACCGCAGGCTATAACGGTCTGACGGCATCCAAGACGGGGCTTGTGAGTGCGACTGCGGCGCGGATCAAGCCCACGCAGACGAGCATCAAGCTGAATGCGGCGGGCGAGACGGCAGCCATCGCCATGAACGCCTTTGATGCGGACGGCTTCAGCTATTGGGTGTCCACGAGCACGAATTACACTGTGGCGGATGAAAGCATCGGCACGGTCAGCGGGAATGTGTTCACGGCGAAAAAGGAAGGCTCGACCTATATCACCTGCGAGAAGGATGGCGCGGTTGCATATATCTCTGTGGTGGTTGGAGCGGGCGAAGCCGTGGCAACTCCCGATGCACCTGCCGCGAAGGATAGCCTGAATCAGGATGTAAATTGGACGAATGACGGGGCGTATTACTTCAATATCGCGGGGAAAATCGCCTATACGGGCGACAAGGAGATTCCTGCGGAGACGTATAATGCCGCAAGAAGCAAGGTGAAATCCTATGTGGATGCGAATGCGGAGGTGGCGATTTACGGCGGGGCGAATGACATTCAGTCCGAGAAGAAGCTGGATTCCCTGAGCTGGACGGGGGCATACCGCTTCCTGAATCGCGGGGGCGTGAGCCTTGCGATGGTTTCGGCGGCGAAGGGCGGCATCACGGCGACCGATCCTGCGCAGTGGGCGAAGCTGACGCAGGATCTGGATAATGCCGGGAACAACACGATTGTTCTGGTGATGGATCAGACGCCGTCGGATTTCAGCTCTGCGGGCGAGGCGAATTATCTGCGGGCGATCTTGCAGAAATATGTGGAGCAGGGCAAGACGGTATTTGTGGTCTCCTGCTACAACCGGGGCTACTGGAGCAGTGTAAAGGACGGCGTGCGCTACATCAATCTGCCGAACCTCTGGCTCTCTGACGGCACGGTGAATGCAAATTATACCATGCTGCGCTTCCGCGTGGCGGGCGATGGCGTGACGTATCAGGCTGTGGGGATAAAGTAAAAAAGACCGAAGAAGACCTTGGGGGCTTTGCCCCTATAACTGTCCGATAGCGGAGCTATCGGCAGCAAAATACCCCCTAAGACCGTGGGGCTCTGCCCCGCTACCCCGCAAGACCTTGGGGGCTTTGCCCCCAACACCCCCCACAAGGGGGCTCAGCCCCCTTGACCCCGGTTGGCAAACACACATGCGTGTGTTTGCAGGGACAAATTGGAACAAAATGCAAAAACCGCTTGTGAATCGGGATTCGTAATCTTCCCCTTCCGCAAGCGGTAATTTTTTTCGAAATATTTTGTTTTTGCCCTCCGCAGGAGCGAGAATCGCTCCTGCGCAATCGGGTCAAGGGGCATGACGCCCCTTGTGGGGCGTTGGGGCAAAGCCCCACGGTCTTTATATCCCTGCAAACGCTTGCGTTTTTTGCCGGATGCGGCATTTTTCTGCATTTCTTGGACGCCTTGCCGCACTGCCCCTTTCTCGTCTACAAAGTCGAACAGCTGGTAGACAGTGTAGAACTCGCCGTACATCAATTCGTTTTGCGCTTGCTGACGTTTTTCCGCCTTGAGGATTTTGTAAAGCGTCTCTCCAAACTTGATTTTGCGTTTAGAATTGTACTTCGGATCGCAGATCGCCAAGCCGGGTTTGCCGTCGATTTTACGTCGGATCACTTGCCGCTCAATGGAGATCGTGCGGTTTTTGAGGTCGATGTCATCCCAAAGAAGCCCAAAACATTCGCCTGCACGCAGACCGCAGTTCCAGCCAAGCATAAGCGGCAAATAAAATTTACTCCCAAACGGAAAACGCCTTGTGATGCGCTGAAAATCCTCATCCGCTATCAGGTTTCGTTCCCGCGCTGGCTTGGCCACCTTGCCGATTTTTACGAGGTCGCAGGGGTTTTCCCGTATGTAGTGCATCGGTTCAATGGCGTATTGGAGCGAGTTGGAGAGTATGGCGAGCAGGGAACGCATGGTTGATTTCGAATATTGCTCCCGCTT